>JAYVUZ010000042.1:0-17416 GCA_043787415.1 Fimbriiglobus sp.
CGGTACGAGAAGCGGGCGGACATCCACCAGGGCGTCCTCACCCTCGCCTGCATTCGCCTCTGCTGGCTCCGCCTCCTCCGGTAAAGTTAGAGTTTCTTAAACGGCGTTATGCCTGACGAGCCGTTTTACCTCGGAATGCAGACAAAACTTACATCGACTGGTAAGAATTGGGGGCCGGGATCTCTGACCTATTACAACTCCCCTGGGTTCGTCTTCACCCGTTGGGGGGACATGAAACCGGAGAGCGTCCGCCCGACGACCGACGGCACCTCACTGCTGTCCGACCACGAGGGCAAGCACGCGAGCGTGAAAGTTCTCCGCAAGTGGGCCAAAGGACGTTACACGTACCGGCTGGATCGGGGAGAAACAGTAACGATGGATGACGGCGTCCACACCTGGGCTGCCGCCAGCGTTACTTATCATACTTCGAAGGAAACCTTTTCACTCGGATCGCTACGGTTCCCCGGCCGCGAGTTATCGAGCGACTGGCGATTCGCCGGCTTCGTGGAAGTGTACGGGTATCACGTTATTAAACCGCCCAAAGAGTTGCCGTCCTTTCGCCTGGCCTACGGCAACTGGCGGATCAACGGTCGGCCGATGGACCCGACCGACATCCAGGTCAGCTATCCGGAGGAGGTGCCACAGGTCGCGGAAGCGAAACCGATCAAACAGTTCGTGGCCGATGGCGAGTGCGACAAGTCAGCCGACCTGCCGACCGGCGTTGATGCGGTCGGTATCGTTATCCGCTCTAAACCGATGAATCGCCGCCCTGGCAGCTATGTCAACTGGCCAGTGCCCAAACGCTGACCACCGGCGTGGCGGACCAAAATCGACCGCCGTCAGTCGTCCACCTTCTTCGCCGGCCGCGGCTCGTCGTCTTCGTCGTCCTCTTGGAACAGCGGCGTCTCCAGGCTGACCAGGTCTTTCGGGGCGTTCGGGTCCAGCTCTACCTCCAGCGGCTGGCTCGTCTCCTTGCCGTCCACCGTCAGCACCACCCGGTACACGCCGGTCGCCACCCCGCCGCCGGCCCGCCGGGCGGGGCCACCGGCCCGGCCCCCGCCGCCGCTGGCCAAGTCCCACTGCACCCGGTTCAGCCCGGCCACCGTGCCCGGCTTCGGGTTGGTGAACTCCCGCACCGTCTTGCCGGCCACGTCCAGCACCCGCACGCTCACCGCCTTGGCCGGCTTGGCCAGGTGGTACTCGACCGTCGCCCCGCGGTACGGGTTGGTGCCGACGAACTTGCGGTCGGTCGTGCTGTACGGCGACTCGCCGCCGGCCCCCAGCCGCCACCGCACGGCCGTCGCCGGGGCGAACAGCGTCACGTCGGCCGCCATCGCCTCCGGCTTCATCTGCCGTAGGGCGTTCACGTCGAGCACCCAGATGCTCCGGCCGTGGGTGGCCACCACCAGCTCGTTGGCCGTCGTCGGCTGGGCGAACTCGTGGCACGGCACGGTCGGCAGGTTGCCCCCCAGCTTGGTCCAACTGGCCCCGCGGTTGGCACTCACGAACGCCCCGAACTCGGTGCCGCAGTACAGCACGTCCCGGTTCACGTAGTCCTCCCGCAGCACCCGCGTGCTGCCGACGGCCGGCAGGTTCGAGGCGATCGGCTTCCACGTCGCCCCGTAGTCTTCCGTGACAAACAGGTACGGCTTGTCGTCGTCGCTGCGGTGGGCGTCCAGGGCCACGTAGCACCGGCCGTCCTTCTCCCGGCTGGCCTCCAGGGTGGCGACGTGGCGGAACCCCGGCACGCCCGCTTTGTGCAGGTTGGCCGTCACGTCCTGCCACTTCTGGCCGTCGTCTCGCGTCACCCACAAGTTGCCGTCGTCGGTGCCGGCGTACACCACCCCGGGCAGCCGCGGGGACTCGCTCAGGGCCGTCAGGCTGCCCTTCTTGCCGCGGGTAAGGTCCGGGCTGATGGCCTGCTGGGCGTCCCCCTTCTTGACGCTGCGGAAGACGAACTGCGCCCCGCTGTAGAAGATGCTCGGGTTGTGCGAACTCAGGATGAACGGGGTGTTCCAGTTGAACCGCAGGGGGTCGTCGGCCTGCTTGCGGGGGGGGCGGATGCCGGCCGCCTCGCCGGTGCGGAAGTTCCGCCGGTTGACGGCCCCGCCCTGGCTCTCGGCGTACACCAGGTCGGGGTCGGTCGGGTCCACCCGGCAGACGAACCCGTCCCCGCCACTCACGAACACCCAGTCCTCGTTCACCGGGCCGTACCGCCGCATGGTCTGGCTCGGCCCGCCCCAACTGCCGTTGTCCTGGAGGCCGCCGTACACCCGGTACGGCTTCCGGTTGTCCACGGCAACGTGGTAGAACTGGCCCAGGGCGAGGGTGTTCAGGTGGTCCCAGGTGGCCGCCTTGTCGTAGCTGGCGTAGAACCCGCCGTCGCAGCCGAGGATGAGGTGGCGGCCGTTCTGCGGGTCGATCCACAGGGCGTGGGCGTCGGCGTGGACGCCGCCGGCCGTGCGGACCGTCTCGAAGGTGGCCCCGCCGTCGGTGCTGCGGTACACCGGCGCGGGCGTGTCGCACAGCACGTACAGGGTCTTGTCGTCGGCCGGGTCGAACCGCACCACGCTGAAATACATGGGCCGCGGGTTCAAGCTGTTCACCCGCTCCCAGGTGTCGCCGAAGTCCTTCGACGTGAAGATGCCGCCGGTCTGGAACCCGCCCTTGCCCTGCCGCCCCTGGGCGTTCGGCTGCTGGCCGCCGAGGCCCATGCCGTACGGCCGGGTGGCGCTCGCCCCGCGGGCACCGCCGGCCCCTTGCAGGGACGGCACCGGGGTGTCGATCAGGGCCAGTTCCAGGTCGAGCGTCTTCTCGCCCTGCTTGACGACGAGCTTGACCTTGTCGCCGGCCTTGCGGGCGTCGTCGCCGGCCCGCGGGCCGACCCGCAGGGCACTCAGGAAGTCGCGGAACCCGGCCACCTCGGTGCCGTCCACGGACACGACGGTGTCGCCGGCCTTCACGCCGGCCTTGTCGGCGGCGCCGCCGCTGGTGACGCCCGCCACCTTCAGCTCGGTGGCGTCGCGGTCGGTGGCCGGCACGAGGCCGCCGGGCAGCGGCAGGCTCTGGCCGGCGGCGGCCGGCGGGGCGGCCGGCGGGTTGGTGGGTGGGGCCGCCGCACGGGGGGTGGGGGATTCCACCAACGAAACCTCCACCGACGTGTCGCTGCCGCCCCGGCTGACGGTCACGCCCAGCGTGTCGCCGGCCTTCTTGCCCGCCAGCACCTCGCGGTAGGCGGCCGGGGTCGTCACCTTCTTGCCGCCGACGAAGGTGAGCACGTCGCCCGCCTTCAGGCCGGCTTTCCCGGCCGGCCCGTCGGCCGCCACCGTGGCCAGCTCCAGCGTCTCGCCCTTGAAGGTGACGCCGAGGTCCGGGCCGGCGGGCCGTTCGCGTGCGGACGTCCGAGGCGGAACCTCCGCCCCCTGACGGGGACGGCTCGCCCCAGCCGCCGCCACCTCGCCGGACCGGGTGCCGAGGACCAGCATGACTTTGACCTCCTTGCCGTCCCGCTTCACCTTCAGTGCCAGCTTGTCGCCCGGCTGCTTGGCCTGGGCGGCGGCCACGAACTTCTCGTAGGTGTCCACCGCCTTGCCGTCCACGGACACGACCACGTCGCCGGCCTTCAGCCCGCTCGCGGCGGCCGGCCCGCCGTCCGTCACCTCGCTGATCTTGACGGCCCCGTCGGCCGTCTCCCCGACCACCCCCAGGTACACCCGGCTGACCTGCCCGGTGCCCACCTTCTCGGAGTCGATGACGGCCACCAGTAGCCCCTTGGTGGTGCGGCTGTGGTCGAACCCGATGCGGCCGGTCTTGACCGTGGGCAGGCCGTTCCCCTCGACCTTCTTCCACGTCTTGCCAGCGTCCTTCGACTTGTACAGCCCGCCGCCGGGGCCGTGGGTGACGACCGGCCCGTACTGGTCCGGCGGCTGGTCCGTGTCGGTGGCGAAGAAGCCGTCGTACCCGTCCCGCCGCCGCTCCCACATGCCGGCCACCAGCACGTCCGGGTCGTTCGGGTCGAGCCGCAGGTCGATGCACCCCGTCTTGTCGTCCACGAACAGCACCTTGGCCCACGTCTTGCCGCCGTCGGTGGTCTTGAACACGCCCCGCTCGGGGTGCGGCCCGTACAGCCGGCCCAACGCCCCGACGTACACCGTGTCCGGGTCGGTCGGGTGGATGAGCACCTTGCCGGTGCTGAACGACTGCTTCAGCCCCATGTTCGTCCACGTCTTGCCGGCGTCCGTGGACTTGTACACGCCGTCGCCGTAGCTGACCGAGTTCCGCGGGTTGGCCTCGCCGGTGCCCACCCACACCACCTTCGGGTCGCTCGGGGCCACGGCCACGTCGCCGATGCTCACCGTCGATTGCTTGTCGAACAGAATGTCGAAGGTGGTGCCGTTGTTGACCGTCTTGAGCAGGCCGCCGCCGGCGGTGGCCACGTAGTAGGTGGTGGGGTCGCTCTCGACCACCGCGAGGGCCGTCACCCGGCCGCCCATGTTGGCCGGGCCGATGCACCGCCAGTCGAACTTCTGGCTCACCGCCGCCGGGATGGTGCCGGCCACCGGGCCGCTGTCGGCCGGCTTCACCGGGTCGGCCGTCTTCATGTCCTGGAGCTTGGCTTGCAACTCTTTGAGCTGCTTTTCCAACTCGTCGATCTGCCTCTGCCGCTCGGGCGGCGGTTCGGCCGCCGCCGTGGGGACAACAACGACGGTCACGGCAAGGGCGGCCGGCAGCAGCCAGCGGAGGGTGCGGGTCACGGCGACTCTCACAGTGGGGCAAGCGACGCGGCCGGGCCGCGGGGTCGGCAGGTTCGGAGCAGACTTCCCAGAGTGACAAGTATAACCGACCAACGCAGCGGCGGCCAACCGTGAAGCGGTGAGAAACAGCCGGACGCGGGCGGGTTGTGCGGGCGGACGACCACACCGGCCGGCGTGCCTGTAGAATAGTAGCGTCCCGCGGCATCCCCGGGACACCCCTCAACAGGAGCCTCCCATGACTGCCGACACGCCGAAAGCCGGCGACCCGTTCCCGGCCATCGCCCTGACCGCCGCCCAGGCGGAGAAGCTGCCCGGCAAGAAGGCCGGCGACACGGTCAGCGTGGCCGACTTCAAGGGCAAGGTGGTGGTGGTGTTCTTCTACCCGAAGGCCAGCACGCCCGGCTGCACGACCGAGTCGTGCGGGTTCCGGGACATCGCCGGCAAGTTCCCCAAGGACACGGTGGTGATCGGTGCCAGCGGCGACTCGGAGGCGGCCCAGCTCAAGTTCATCAAGGAGCACAGCCTGCCGTTCGCCCTGCTGTGCGACACCGAGAAGAAGCTGATGGGGCCGCTGGACATCGGCGGCAAGACCCCCCGCCGGGTGACATACGTGATCGACCGCGAGGGCAAGATCGCCAAGGTGTACGACAAGGTGACGCCGGGCAGCCACCCGGCCGAGGTGCTGGCCTTCGTGGAGGGCCTGAAGTAGCCCGGATTGTCCCCACCCACGGCCCGACGCGAGGTGCGACCGATGACCGACCCCAACGGCCGGCCTACGTTCGAGGACGACGAGCTGACGGCCGCGCTCGTGGCCCTTTTCCCCCACGGCTGGGCCGGCCCGGACGTGCAGGCCGAGCTGGCCCCGGACGGCTGGGCGGCGTCGCCGCTGGCGGCCGTGTTCCACCCCACCCCCGCCCAGGTGTACGCCGAGTCGGTACGGGTCCACCGCAACCTGGCCAGCCTCGGCCAACTGCGGCCGGACGCCCCGCCGCCGGAGCCGACCCTCGCAGGCGTCACGGCCGAACACCAGGAGACGCCGGTCGAGCCGGCCCGGGAGTGCCAGGAGCTAGTCGGCTGGTGCCTGTGGGACGTGTTCTCGGACAACCACGAGGTGATTGACGCCGACGGCCGGCGGCTGCACCTGGGGTCGCACCGCTCGGCCGGCGGGTTCCTGGCCAAGGTCGTGAACGCGCAGGGCGGCCCGCGGCCGACGCCCCGGCCGGAGCTGGACGAGATGCGGGAGCAGTTGCTGCCGCCGCCGCCCCCGGACCGGCCCGACTTGCAGGCCTTCATGGACCAGATGCGGATGGAGATGTTCGGCGACGGCGGGTACACCTACCTGGACTTCTACATGGGGGCCGGCACGGTCGCCGGCCGGACCGACCTCGGGCCGGTGTACGGGCTGATCTTCCGCCGGCTGAAGGCCCACGGGCTGGACTGGGTGTACCACTTCCCCCGGCTGTACGCCGTCAGCTTCCGCAAGCCGAAGCCTCCGTCCGACGAACCCGAGTGGGCCGGTTACGACCCGTCGGCGGCGTTCGAGGAGGACGAGGAAGAGCGGAAGCGGGAGAAGGAGTCGGCCGAGCTGCGGGAGCAACTGGACGACGGCTACCGGGAGGCCGTCGAGGCGGCCCAGGAACAGGAGCCGCCGGCCACGGTGACGGCGTACCGGGCGGTGTACGGCCACCTGCCCGACGGCTGGCCGCCGGTGGCGACCGACGACGGCTGACGGCCGGCCGGTTCGGTGGTACACTGCTGACACCCGCAGGCCCGATGGGCCACCGCCCGCCGCGACGCCCCATGCCCCGACCGCACCTCACGGCCCTCGCCCTGCTGCTCGCCGCACCGGCCGTCCGGGCGGGCGACGGCGTGGACTTCTTTGAGTCGAACGTCCGCCCGGTGCTGGTCGAACACTGTCACAAGTGCCACTCGGCCGCGAAGGTGAAGGGAGGCTTGCGGCTGGACACTCCAGACGGCATCCGGGCCGGCGGCGACTCCGGCCCGGTGGTCGCAGCCCGAGATGCGGCCAGCCTGCTGCTCAAGGCGGTCGTGTACGCCGCCGACGCACCGGCCATGCCGCCGGCCGGCAAGCTGCCGGCGAAGGTCATCGCCGACCTCAAGACGTGGGTCGAACTGGGCGCCCCGCTGCCGGCCGACGTTCCGGCCGTCGTCAAACAGGTCGCCGACCCGACGGCCGGCCGGGACCACTGGGCCTTCCGCCCGGCCCATGAATGTCCGGCCCCGGCGGTGTCGCGGCCCGACTGGCCGGCCGGCAAGCTGGATCGGTTCGTGCTGCACACCCTCGACGCGCAGGGCCTCGCACCGGCCCCACCGGCGGTCCGGCGGACCCTCGTGCGGCGGCTGTACTTCGACCTGATCGGTCTGCCGCCGACCGTCGTACAGGCGGAGGCGTTTGCCGCCGACACCCGGCCGGACGCCGTTCCCCGGCTGGTGGACGAGCTGCTGGCGTCGCCGCGGTTCGGCGAGAAGTGGGCGCGGCACTGGCTGGACGTGGCCCGGTACGCCGAGGACAACCCGACCAGCGAATCGACGTGCCAGCCGCCCCGGTTCCCGCACCTCTACCGCGACTGGGTGATCGGGGCGTTCAACACCGACCTGCCCTACCCCGACTTCGTCCGCCGCCAACTCGCCGCCGACCTCATGCCCGGCTTGCCACCGACCGAACTGGCCGCCCTCGGGTTCCTCGGCCTGGCCCCGGTGTACCACAAGGAGCCGAAGCTGTCGAAGGAGGTGATCGCTGGCATCCTGGCCGACGAGTGGGACGAACGGCTGGACGCCATCACCCGCGGGTTCCTCGGGCTGACCGTGGCCTGTGCCCGCTGCCACGACCACAAGTTCGACCCGGTCAGCCAGGCCGACTACACCGCCCTGGCCGGCGTGCTGGCCAACACCCAGTTGACCGAGCGGCCGCTGGCTG
The DNA here is from genome assembly GCA_043787415.1 of Fimbriiglobus sp. Classification (GTDB taxonomy): domain Bacteria; phylum Planctomycetota; class Planctomycetia; order Gemmatales; family Gemmataceae; genus JAXMAZ01. The sequence goes on from JAYVUZ010000042.1 coordinate 7,693, forward strand.
ACGACCCGGCCGCCGCCGCCGCGGTGGCCGTCGTCCGCCCCCATTTGCTCGACCTGGAACAGCGGCTGGGCTACGCCAGAGAGATGCGGGCCACGGCCAAGAAGGAGAAGGCGGACCCCGCCCCGTTCGAGAAACAGGTGACGGAGTTGGAGGCGGCGGTGACGGCGGCCAAGGCGGACGCGGCCAGGCTGTTCAGCGGGCCGACGGCCAACGGCGTGCGGGACGCCGGCACCTGGGTGGACGGCACCGACCCGGCCTGGACCCGCATCGACTACCGGCCGGCCGAGTTCCGCGACCTGCCGGTATTCGCCCGCGGCGACGCCACCAAGCCCGGCGCGGTCACGCTGCGGCGGTTCCTGCCGGTACTGTCAGCGGGTGAGCCGAAGCCCCTCCGCACCGGCAGCGGCCGGCGGGAACTGGCCGAGTGCATCGTGACTGACGCCGGCGGGTTGAGCGGGCGGGTGTTCGTCAACCGCGTCTGGGGCTGGCTGTTCGGCCGCGGGCTGGTGGCCACGCCGAGCAACTTCGGCCGGCTCGGCGACGCCCCGTCACACCCCGACCTGCTGGACGACCTGACCGCCCGGTTTTTGGCCAACGGGGCGTCGCCCAAGTGGCTGGTCCGCGAGATCGTGCTGTCGGCGACGTACCAGCAGGCCGGCCGCAACGACGAGTCGGTGCGATGCGACCCGGCCAACCGCTGGCTCGGCCGGGCGGCGGTGAAGCGGCTGGAGGCGGAGGGCTGGCGGGACGCCATGCTGGCGGTGAGTGGCCGGCTGGATTTGACCGCCGGCGGCCCGTCCGACGACCTGGACCGGAAGACCACCCGCCGGACGGTGTACGGCAAGGTGAGTCGGCAGCGACCGCCGGACGTGCACCGGCTGTTCGACCTGCCCGACCCGAAGAGCCACGGCGAGCGGCGGGAGCCGACGATCACGCCGACGCAGCAGCTCTACTTCCTGAACAGCCCATTCGTTCGTGACTCGGCCGCCGCATTGGCCAAGCAGGTGGCCGGCGACGACGACCCGGTGCGGGAGTTGTACAGCCGGGTGCTGCTGCGAGAGCCGACCGCCGAGGAGGAGGCGGCCGCGCAACGACTGGTCGGCGACGAACCGGCGTGGGAGCTACTCGCCCAAGTGTTGCTGGCGAGCAGCGAGTTTTTGTTCCTGAACTGAGTGGTGTTCTGATTGGTCGGACAGGCATTTCTGCCTGTCCGAGTTTGGACAGGCAGAAATGCCTGTCCCACCGCGAACGGCCGAAGCCGCCATGCCTGAACCGATCATCCCCCGCCGCGCCTTCCTCGGCCAACTCGGCGGCAGCGTCGGGCTGCTCGGCCTGTCCAGCTACCTGGGCGGCGCCCTGGCGGCTGAGACCGCCCCGATGCCGCGGTTCGCCCCGAAGGCCAAGCGGGTCATTTTCCTGTTCATGGCCGGCGGGCCGAGCCACCTCGACCTGTTCGACCCCAAGCCGGCCCTGGCCCGGTACGCCGGCCAGCGGCCGGCCGCCGCCGACCTCCGCACCGAGCGTGTCACCGGCGGGGTGCTGGCGTCACCGTTCGCCTTCCAACCGGGCGGCACGTGTGGCACGCCAATCAGCGACCTGTTACCGAAGCTACGGGAGCGGGCCGACGACCTGTGCGTCATCCGGTCGATGCACGCGGTCAACCCGAACCACTCGCCGGCGGCCAGCTTCCTGGCCACCGGCCGCATCGACTCGGCCCACCCCGGGGTCGGGGCGTGGGTGAGTTACGGCTTGGGCACCGAGAACCAGAACCTGCCCGGGTTCGTGTCCCTCGGGGCCGGGTTCGGCCAGGCCGGGTTCGAGCGGAGCGCCTACCTGCCAGGCCAGCACCAGGCCACCCGGGTCGGCACCAAAGACCTGGACCCGGAGAAGATGATTCGCCACCTGCGGAACCCGGCCCTCGACCCCGTTCGCCAGCGGGAGCAGCTCGACGCCCTCCAGTCGCTCAACCGCGGGTATGCGGCGGCCAACGGCCACGACCCGCAGTTAGAAACCCGGGTCAAGGCGATGGAGACGGCCTTCCGGATGCAGGCCGCCGCCGGCGACGCCTTCGACATCCGCCGGGAGCCACAGCCGGTGCGGGACGCCTACGGGCCGGGCGAGTTCGCCGCCGGCTGCCTGCTGGCCCGCCGGCTGGTCGAGCGGGGCGTGCGGTTCGTGCAACTGTCGCTCGGCGGCTGGGACCACCACGCCAAGATCAACTCGGAACTGAAGAAGCTGTGTGGGGTGATCGACCAGCCCACCGCCGCCCTGCTGGCCGACCTCAGGCAGCGGGGACTACTCGACGACACGCTGGTGGTGTGGGGCGGGGAGTTCGGCCGCACCCCGGTGTCCGAGAACGGGGACGGGCGGGACCACAACCACTTCGGGTTCACCGTCTTCTTGGCCGGCGGCGGGGTGAAGGGTGGCCACGTCCACGGGGCCACCGACGACCTGGGGTTCAAGGCGGTCGAGGGCCGGGTGAGCGTCCACGACCTGCACGCCACCGTGCTGCACCTGCTCGGCCTCGACCACGAGCGGCTGACCTACCGGCACAGCGGCCGGGACTTCCGGCTGACGGACGTCCACGGCCGGGTGGTGACGGAGGTGCTGGCGTGACCCCGTCCCGTCGCTCGTTCCTGGCCGCGTCGGCCGCCCTCGCCCGCCGGCCGGGCGGGCCGCTGTTCGCCTACGTCGGCACGTTCAGCTCGCCGCTGCGGGACGTGCTGCCGACGCAGGTGGACCGGCCGCCCGGCAACGGCCGCGGCATCCACGTCTTCCGGGTGGACCGCGACACCGGGGCGCTGACCCCGGCCGGCGTCCACGAGTCGGGCACCAGCCCGAGCCACCTGGCGGTGAACGCCGCCGGCACCCACTTGTACTCGGCCAACGAGACGGACACGGAGGGCACCGTCAGCTCCTTCGCTGTCGGTCGGGCGGACGGCAAGCTGGGGCTGCTCAACACCGTCCGCTCAGGCGGCGCCGGGCCGACCTACGTCAGCCTGCACCCGTCCCGCCGGTGGCTGCTGGTGGCCAACTACTTCGGCGGGTCGGTGGCGGTGCTGCCGGTGCTGCCTGACGGCGGGCTCGGAAACGCGTCCGACGTGAAGCGGGACACGGGCACAGTCGGCCCGACCGCGGCCTCCCACGCCCCGCCGGGCAGCTTCGCCGAGAGTGGCCACGACCGCACCCACGCCCACATGATCCAGGCCGACCCGGGTGGCCGGTTCGTGCTGCACGTCGATCTCGGGCTGGACAAGCTGTTCGTCTGGAAGTTCGACGCCGACAAGGGGGTGCTGACGGCCAACGACCCGCCGGCGGTGTCGCTGCCGCCCGGCGACGGCCCCCGGCACTTCCACTTCCACCCCAACGGCCGCTGGCTGTACTCTGTGCAGGAGGAGGGTTCGACCGTCGTCCGGTTCGACTACGAGCCGGCGACCGGCCGACTCACTGCCCGGCAGACGCGTTCGACCCTGCCGCCGGGGTTCGCCGGCAGCAACTTCTGCTCGGAAATCCTGGTGTCGGCAGACGGCCGGTTCGTGTACGCCGGCAACCGGCTGCACGACAGCATCGCCGTGTTTGCCGTCGGTCCGGACGGCGACCTGAAATTGATCGGTGACGAATGGACACGAGGCAGCTATCCGCGGAGCTTCGCCTTCGACCCGACCGGCCGGTTCCTGTACTGCTGCAACCAGCGGGCGGACCACGTCACCACCTTCCGGGTGGACCGGCAGACGGGCGGCCTCGCCTTCACCGGCCGGTACACGCCGGTCGGCAACCCGTCGTGCGTGGCGTTCCTGGACGCCGCCGGCGGGTGACTCGGCCCGAGATTTGCCGGGAGTAGGTCAGGAAACCCCACGCGAGGCAAGCTCATGGCGACCACCCCCGAAGTCAAGCTGCACGAACTACTCAAGGAGTTCGGCGTCGGCATGTTGGTCACCCGCACCCCGGAGGGCCACCTGCGGGGCCGGCCGATGGCGGTGGCCGAGGTCGAACCGGACGGCACCATGTGGTTCGCTACCGACCGGCACGCGGGCAAGCTGGACGAGCTGGCCGCCGACGGGCACGCCGCCGTCACCCTCCAGTCCGGGTCCAAGTTCGTGTCGCTGAGCGGCACGGCCGCCCCGGTGGACGACCGGGAGCGGGTGCGGCGGCTGTGGAAGGTCGAGTGGAAGGTGTGGTTCCCCGGCGGGGCGGACGACCCCAACCTGGTGCTGCTGAAGGTGGACGGTCAGGCCGGCGAGTACTGGGACAACAGCGGCGTCGCCGGCCTCAAGTACCTGATCGAGGCCGGCAAGGCGCTCGTGAGCGGCACCAAGCCGACGGTCGAGGGCGACCCGAAGATTCACGGCAAGGTCGCGCTGTAACCTACGGCTTCTTCGCCGCCGGCGGGCGAAAGCCACGCTCGGCTTTGTCGTTCGGGTCGGTGGACACCGGCCCGTCTCGCCACAGCCACCGCATCATGTCCGGCAGAATGGCCCCGCCGAACTTCTGCCCGTGGTTGTTCATGCCCCAGGTGTAGTTCACGTCGTACCCCTTCTGGGTCAGCGCCTTCATCAGCCGGACGTTCTGGTGGAACCAGTCGCGGGTCTCGTCGTACTGGCCGTTCCGCAGGCCCCGGTTGTCGTTCCGCCCGTCGCACAGGTACACCCGCAGCGGCTTCTTGTCGGCCGCCAGCACCTTCTCCGGGTAGACGTGCCCGCCCCGCAGGTTGACGAAGCTGCCGACGTTGCTCAGCACCTTGCGGAACTGGTCCGGCCGCTCCCACGCCACGGTGAAGGCGGCGATGGCCCCGGAACTCGACCCGCCGATGCCCCGCTGCTCCGGGTCTTTCGACAGGTTGAAGTCTTTGGCCAGCGCCGGCAGCAGCTCGTCGGTGACCACGCGGGCGTACTTGTCGTCGAGCGAGTTGTACTCGGTCGGCCGGTTGGTGGTGCGGTCGCCCCACTCCCGGGGCGTCGGCTCCGGCTGGTCGGGCCGCCGGCCGGGGTTGATGAACACCCCCAGCATGACCGGGACTTCCCGCCGGTAGATCAGGTTGTCCATCACGTTCTGCGCCCGCATGTCGCCCTTCTCGTCCTTGAACGCTTGGCCATCCTGGAACACCATCAGGGCGGTCGGCACGACCGGGTCGTACTGGGCCGGCACGTACACCCAGTACGTGTGCTGGGTGCCGGGGTACACCTGGCAGGGCAGGGTGAACGGCCCCTTGATCTCGCCCTTCGGCACGCCGTCTTGGGGCAGCGAGTCCGGCCCCAGCCGGTACTGCGAGTCCGGGTTCGGGGCCGGCGGCTGGCCGACCGCGAGGGCCGCTAGGAGTCCGAGACTGGTCCAGCTCACGGTCGCGCTCCGGGGGTGGGGTGTCAGCATACGCCGGCGTCAGCCGCCGGCGTCGAGCTGCACCGCGGACAGGGTGCGGTACAGCCCGGCCGGGCGGGCCAGCAGCTCGGCGTGCGTGCCGGCCTCGGCCACCTGGCCGTCCTTTAGCACGTAGATGCGGTCGGCCCCGCGGACGGTACTCAGCCGGTGGGCCACGATCACCGACGTGCGGCCGGCCATCAGCCGGTCGAGCGCCTGCTGCACCAGCCGCTCGTTCTCCGAGTCCAGGGCGCTGGTGGCCTCGTCGAGCAGTAGCACGGCCGGGTCGCGGAGGATGGCCCGGGCGATGGCCACCCGCTGCCGCTGGCCGCCGGACAGCTTCACCCCCCGCTCGCCGACCACCGTCTCGTACGCGTCGGGGAAGGCCGCGATGAACTCGTGGGCGTTCGCCTGCCGGGCCGCGTCTTCCACCTCGGCGGCCGTCGCCCCGGGCCGGCCGTAGGCGATGTTCTCGCCCACCGTGCCGCCGAACAGCAGCACGTCCTGTGGCACCACCGCCAGCCGCGCCCGCAGGCCGGCCAGCGGGTAGTCGCGGGCGTCCCGGCCGTCGAACAGCACCCGCCCGGCCTGGGGGTCGTAGAACCGCAGCAGCAGGTTGATGACCGTGGACTTGCCGGCCCCGCTCGGGCCGACCAGGGCCACCCGCTCGCCGGCCTTCGCCTCCAGGGTCAGCCCCCGCAGCACCGGCCGGTCGAGCCGCGACGGGTAGGCAAACCCCACCCCCTCCAGGCGGACGGCGCCGGTGATCGGCGGGCCGACGGCCGGGCCGGCCACCTCGGGCGGCTCGCGGAGCAGCTCGCGGACCCGCTCGGTGGCCCCGACCGTCCGCTGGAGCTGGGCGTACAGCTCGGCGAACGACCCGACCGCCCCGCCGACGAACAGCGTGTACAAGAGGAACTGCGTCAGGTCGCCGAAGGTCATGTCGCCGCCGCGGACCAGCCCGGCCCCCCGCCACAGCACCAGCACCACCGCCCCGAACAGGGCGAAGGTGACGAACGCCGAGAAGGCCCCGCGGTACACCGCCCCCCGCAGCACCGCCGCCACGTACCCGGCCACCCCGGCCGTGTACCGGCCGACCTCGTACCCCTCGTTGGCGAACGCCTTCACGCTGGCGATGCCCTGGAGCGTCTCCTCCACCACCACGTTGGCGTCGGCCAGCCGGTCCTGGGCGTCCCGGGCCAGCCGCCGCACCGCCCGGCCGAACAGCACGGCGGCCGTCACCAGCACCGGCACCGACCCGAGCATGACCAGGGTGAGCCGGCCGCTGGTGAGGGCCAGCAGCACCAGCCCGCCGGTTAGCATGACCACCTGCCGCAGCAGTTGCGGCAGGGCCGAGGTGAGGGCGTCCTGCACCTGCTGGAGGTCGGCGGCCAGGCGGCCGGCCAGCTCGCCCACCCGCCGCTCGCCGAAGAAGCCCATCGGCAGGTGCAGCAGGTGGGCGTAGGCGTCCCGGCGGAGGTCGGCCAGGCTCCGCTCGCCCACCCCGGCCAGCCAGTACGTCTGGGCGAAGGCCAGGGCCGCCCGCACCGCCAGGGTAGCCACCAGCAAGAGGGCGACCGAGTCCAGGTCGGTCGGCACCGGCCCCCACCGGCCGGGCGGGCCGGCGTCCGGCCGGGCGGCGTCCACCAGACGGCCGGCCAGGAACGGGAAGGCCAGGCCGAGCAGGTTGTTCACGGCCAGGGCGGCAAGGGCGGCGGCCAACGGCCGGCGGTACGGCCGCAGGTAGCGGAAGAGGTGCAGCACCTCGACCAGCCCGCGGCGGGTGACGCGGGCCGGGGGGACGTCGTCGGGGCGGTCGGGGCGGGCCATGGGACTCATGGTAGGGTGGGGTTCGCCGGCCGGCGGTGGCATGTCCGGTGTTCGCTGAACGACCCTGGTCGTTTCAGGTTTGCGACGCCGACTCGGCTGACGATAGACCAGCTTACCTGACCGTCACCCCGGCCCCAGATTCCCCCCGATAGCGGTAGTTCAGCTCGCCCCGCGGTTGATCCCGGCCGGGGTCGGCGCTACTGTACAATAAATATCCACGCTGAGGTCACCGATGTCGCCGTACAAACGCCTGTTCCTGCTCGCCGTGGCCGTCGTCACGTTCGGGGCGGTCGGCTGTCAAGGCCGGCGGATGCTCTGCCGGGACAGCGACTCCAGCTCCTACGACCCCTGCCGCTGACCCAGCCGGCATCCCTTCGCCAGCTTCGGCCGATCCCCTCGCCTTTCCAGCTTCCGGCGTTTGCCCGTCCCGATCACGGCGGACATACTTTGCTAAGGCCGGACCACGTTCGGCACAGACTACCGTTTACGGGATGGAATCCGCCGGCGCGACGGGCAGGATGCCCGGCACCACCGCGCCGGCCGCGAACCAGGAGGTTCGGCCATGCTCCGTTCCGTGGCCCTCGGCGGGGTTGCCGCCGCTGTTTTGTCGTCCGGCTGCTGCTGGCGGCCGTTCTGTGGCAGCTCCGGCCCAGCCCTGTTCAACCCGCCCGCCGCCCCGCTCTTCCCTCGCCTGCACCCGTTCTATTCGGTTCACCCGGCGGGGCTTCCGGCTGGCGGCCCGGTGGGCCTGCCCGTCGGCGGAGCGGGGGGGATGCCGGGCGGCGGACCGGACTGCCCCGGCTGCGCGGGCGGTGGGATGTCACTGGGGGCTGGTCCGGTGGCTGGGTATCCGACCGGCGTTCAGATCGGCGGCCATCCGGGCGGCGGTTATCCGCTGGCCGGAGCGGTCGGTGGCGGGCACCCCGGCGGCGGCTATCCGATCGCCGGGCCGACGACAGTCAATCCGCCGCCGGGGCTGCTGGCCGCCGGGCCGCAGTTCTCGCCCATGTACTTCGGCCAGCCGAACGGAGCTATGCCACCGGCCGGAAGTACCGCACTGCCGGCACCTCGGCAGGCGGGTGAACCGCCGTCGGCCATGCCGATGAACAAGTGAGGCTCACGGCCGCCCGTCACGGGCGGCCTTTTCTTCGGCCGAGCTACCCCGCAAATAGAGCGGCTCCAGTGTCAACATGTCGTCCGGCAACAGCGGTGCGAGCCGACAGGCTATGGCGTGAAGAGCGGTCAGCGTCGGTGTCACGACCGCCTTGCCCGGTACGCTCTCGGGCAGGGCCAACTCGACGAGCACCGACCCGGGGCCGGTCACAGCATTTTGAGGCGGGAGCCGCCCGGCCCATTCCACCTGCCAGTCTGTGATCGTGACCAGTCGTAACGGGGCGAAAGTTTCCCAGCCGGTCGGCGTCCGCTCGAAGCCCTCGGCGTAGACCAGCCCTTGCAGCCCGTCGGCGATGACGTGCAGGTGCGTCGTGAGCGGGTTCGACCACATTTCGGCGATGGCGGCGAACGTCGGCACCGCCACGAGTTCGCAGCCGGTGGCGTAGGCGAACGCCTTCGCCGACATGACGCCGACCCGCAACCCGGTGAAGCTGCCCGGGCCGACACTCACCCCGACCCGAATCACGTCTCGCGGTTTCAGTCCGGCTTCGGCCAACAGGTCGGACACGGCCGGTGCCAGGTCGCGGGCGTGCCGCCGGGCCGGGTCGAGGTGCCGCTCCAGCAGCCGGCCGCCGGCCGCCAGGCCGACCTGGCCGCCGCGACCGCTGGTTTCGATGAGCAACAGCGGTTCGTCCATCCGCCCCTCGCCGGTACAATCATCGGTCATTCTACCCCGGCGAGCGACTATGACTGCGACGGTCCACACCGACGGGGCGGCCCGCGGCAACCCCGGCCCGGCGTCCTGGGCGTTCGTCCTGCGGCGGCCCGGCCACCCGCCGCTCGAAGCGGCCGCCCGTATGGGCACCGCCACCAACAACGTGGCCGAGTACACCGCCCTGCTGAAGGCTGTGGAGCGGGCGGCCGAGTTGGGCGTGACCGAGCTTCAGGTGTTCAGCGACTCGGAACTCATGGTCAAGCAGATGACCGGCGAGTACCGGGTGAAACACCCCGACCTGATCGGGCTGGCCACCGAGGCGAAGGCGGCGGCGAGGCGAGTCGGGCGGGTGACGTACACCCACGTCCGCCGGGCGGACAACGCCGACGCCGACCGGCTCGGCAATCTGGCCCTCGACGGCAAGTTCGGGCAACCGGCCCCGATGTCTGTGCCGGTGATACGGCGGCCGATGTCGGAGCTGGAGGACGAAGGGGTGGCTCTGCTGAACGCGGTGGCCGCCAGTTGGGCGAAGAACGGCCCCGGCCACCCGCCGGCCGTCGAGGTGTGGGACAAGCTCGTGGCGATGCTTGAAGGGACTCGTCGCCCGAATCGCTAGAGCCTATTTCGCAACCCGTTCTTGACCCCAGCGGGTGGTGCTGAGAGGATGGCCGGCCGATAGGAGGTCCACCATGCCGAGCCGCCGCCGGGAGC
>JAYVUZ010000043.1:0-25413 GCA_043787415.1 Fimbriiglobus sp.
CGGTACGAGAAGCGGGCGGACATCCACCAGGGCGTCCTCACCCTCGCCTGCATTCGCCTCTGCTGGCTCCGCCTCCTCCGGTAAAGTTAGAGTTTCTAAGTGCGAGGTGATGCCACTGGAACAGGGTGTCGTGGCGGCTACGGTGAACCGAGTGAGGCATCCTGTGCCGGCCGTACCATACCGGGGACACCCCGGAATCGGCCGCGTGCGGATCGCCCTGTTCCTGCCCCACCTCGGCGTCACCGGCGGCCTCGGCGTCCACTGCCGGGCCGTCGTCGCCGCCCTTCTAGAAGTCGGCCCCGACCTTCGGTTGACCGTCTTCGCCCCCCGCGAGCGACCACATAACTCTTCCCCTCGCCGGCCGCGACTGGTAGCCGCGGCCGGGCAGCCCGCCGCGGGTTAGCGAAGCATCCCGATCCGGCCGCCGCCGCAGTTGCCGTTCGGGCAACCGCCGCCGCCGAGGGTGCCCATGCCGACGGTGCCCATGAAACCGCCCAGGAAGCCGGGCCGGCCGCACTGGCCGTTGGCGCACCCGCCGGCGGCCGGGGCGTACACCGGAGCCGGGGCGTACACCGGAGCCGGGGCGTACCTCAGGGTGCCGGCCTGCATCGTCTGCACCACCGGCCGCTCGTCGGCGTAGGTGGTGACGTAAGTGGCCAGGGTAGCCGGGGCCACCGGCCCCTGATGCCGCAAACTCACCAGGGCGGCCGTGTGGTCGCTGATGACCACCCCGTCCGTCACCTTCAGGGCCTCGGCCAGCGGCTTGCCGGCCGGGCTGTCGGCGTCTACGTACAGGGCCACGAACTTGTCGGTCAGGGTCTGGGCGGTCGGGGCGGCCGGGCCGCCGTCCGTCACCAGTTGGGCGTACCCGGCCGGCCCGTGCCCGACGAACACCGCCAGCGGCTTGTGCTGGGCGGCGGCGACGCGCACGGCGGTCGAGTAGTCCGGTTGCCACTTGGGCTGCACGGCCGGGGTGTAGCTCGGCGCCAGACCCGACACCGCGACAGCGGCAACCAGGGAGGTGAACAGCATGTAGTACTTCTCCTGTTGTGAACCATCTCGGGCGAACCCAGGCCATCCGCGACCTGGGAAGCGACTTTTCTAGACAGTCCCGCCGAGACGTGTCACTTAATACTCTCCGAACCCGGCGGAGATGGCCAAGATTGTCTATTTTGCCAATTTTCAGGCCCAGCAATAAACAGTTTTGACCCGTACCTGTGTGTTTGGCATGGCGGTAAACCGCGTGACTTGTAGAAGTTGTGAGATGAGAGAAAGTTGACCATTCCAACTTCGGCCAGCAGACCGACCTTTCTGACAATCCGGTTTTTCCCGTCTTTTTCGACAGGCAATGCCGGGGGAAACGGCCGCCGCCGACCCCGCTACAATGCCTTCAGTCACACCCCGAGGACACAATGGGCGGCGTCAACCCGTACATCCGGCCGGTCCAACCCGTGAAGCCGAGCCAGCCGTTTACCGTCACGTTCCGGCTGGAGGAGACGGGCGAAACCAAGACGGTGAGCGTCCGGCCGGAGGACATTCCGTTCGGCGACCACGGGCTGGAAGGCAGCCTGCTGGACATCGCCGAGGGGGCCGGCATCGAGCTGGCCCACTCGTGCGGCGGGGTGTGCGCGTGTTCCACCTGTCACGTCTATGTGCAGGGCGGCGGCAAGTCGTGCCCGCCGGCCACCGACGACGAGGAGGACATGCTGGACGAGGCGCCGGCGGTGACGGCCGACAGCCGGCTCGGCTGCCAGTGCGTGCCGGACGGCACCCAGAGCCTTGAGGTGGTGGTGCCGAAGTGGAACCGCAACCAGGTGGGGGAACGGCCGCACTAGGGGCCGCGTCCAACCGACAGGCGGATTTGCTTCCGCCCCGCCAACGGCTTATGATGCCGGCGCGTTTCGCACCCGCCGTGCCCCGGTCCCGGGAGCCTCTCACCATGCGTCGCGTCGCCGTGTTCGTCCTGCTGGCCAGCCTCGTCAGCGGGCTGGCCCTCGCCCAGCCGCCGGCCGACAAAAAGGCGCCGCCGGCCAAAGCTGGCGACAAAGACAAGAAGGACGGCTCGCCGGCCGTCACCGACGCCCCGAAGCTGGCCGACCTGCCGGACACCAAGGACGTGCCCGCCCCGGAGGCCAAGTCGTTCAAGTCGGCCGACGGGGTGATGCTCAACGGCCTGTTCTACAAGTCGGCCAAGGGCGGCAGCGCCCCGGTGGTCATGCTGCTGCATGAGTACAAGAAGGACCCGAACGACAGCCGCTGGGACGGCACGGCCAAGCTGCTGGCGGCCAGCGGGTTCAACGTCCTGCGGTTCGCCTTCCGCGGGCACGGCGACTTGAAGGCCCTGCATAGCAAGGACATCGACGCCGGCGAGTTCTTCGGCGGCGCCTGGAGCGGCATCAACAAGGCCCTGGTGAACGCCCCCAACCCGGCCGCCAAGGCCACCGTGGACACCCGCGACTTCCGCTCCGGCTACCAGCCCATGCTGGTGCAGGACCTGGCGGCCGCGCGGACCCTGCTCGACCAGATGAACGACACCGGCGAGTGCAACACGTCCAGCATCTACCTGCTGGGGGCCGGGGAGACAGTCAACCTGGGGTTCCTGTTCCTGGCCAGCGAGTGGCACCGGGAGCGGGAGCGGGTAAAGACGTTCTTCGGGGCGGTGCCGCCGGTGTCGGCCCGCCGGCCGCTGCTCGGGGACGTGGGGCCGGCCGGCCAGGACTACGCCGGGTGCGTGTGGCTGGGGCCGACCACCGACCCGGCCAACTACCCGCTGGCGACCGTCAAGGAGTGGGTGACGGACGTGAGCGGGCTGAAGCTCCGCAACGAGACGCCCATGCTGTTCCTGTACGGCGGGCTGGACGCCAAGGGCAAGCTCGGGGCGACGGCCTACTACGACACGGTGCTCAAGGCCGGGGCCAAGGCCCAGGCCCAGGGCGGGTCCGGCCTGCCGCCCATCGGCCACCTCACCTACAAGGAGGAGGTCGGCAAGGGGGTGAAGAACCTCGGGGCGACGCTGCTGGGTAACAACTTGGGCACCGAGCAGCGGGTGCTGGCCTACCTGGCGGCGATGGAGAAGGAGCGGAAGAACAAGGTCCGCAAGGCCCGCGACTTCGAGCGGCCGCTGTACATCGACGTGCGGAGCTTCGGCCTGATGGCCCAGGGTGGCTGAGGCGGGACGGCACGCCGTGCGTGCCCTACGCCCCGGCCCGCGGGTGGAACCGCTTGTGCATCGCCTTCAGCCGGCTGGCGTCCACGTGCGTGTAGTGCTGGGTACTGACCACCGAGGCGTGGCCGAGCAGCTCTTGGACGGCCCGCAGGTCGGCGCCGCCGGTGAGCAGGTGGGTGGCGAAGCTGTGCCGCAGGGTGTGCGGATGCACCGCCACCGGCAGGCCGGCCCGTCGGCAGCACTTCCGCACCAGCTCCCAGACCCAGTACCGCGACAGCGGCCGGCCGGACTTGCTGCGGAAGACCGGATCGAGTGGGGAGCAGGTAGGGGGTGGTGCCACGCCAGGTGCGGCCGACACCGCCGTTTCTGCCCCCGGACGCCGGACCCCGGACGCCTGTTCCGCCAGGTACTCCCGCAGGGCGGCCACCGCCGGCCGGCCGAGCGGCACCACCCGCTGACGGTTGCCCTTGCCCGTCACCCGGCAGAAGCCGGCGTCCAGGTGCAGGTCGGCGAGCTTGAGCGTGACCACCTCGGTCGCCCGGCAGCCGGTGGCGTACAACACTTCCAGCACCGCCCGGTCGCGGAGGAAAAATGCGTCGGACGGCCGCGGGGCGGACAGCAGTTTGGTCACGTCGGCCACCTTCAACACGGCCGGGAGCCGCTGCCACAGCTTGGGCGAGCCGACCAGCCGGACGGCCGCCGCGTCCGCTTTTTCTTCCAGCTTGAGGAAGCGGTAGAACCCCCGCAGGGCGGCCAGGTGGCGGGCCGCCGACGGCGGGGCGAGGCCGTCATCGGACAGGAAGCCGACGTAGCCGGCCAGCTCGCGGAGGGTCGGCGTGAGGTGGTCGGCGAGACGGCCGTCGGCCCAGTCGGCGAACCGCCGCAGGTCGCGGCGGTAAGCCAGCAGGGTGTTGGCGGCCAGGCCGCGCTCGGCCTTCAGGTAGGTCAGGTAGTCGCGGACGTCGGCGGCGAGCGTCATGTCAGCAGTTTCCGCACCGCCGGCCGCAGCCGGCCGACCGCCCGGCCGCGGTGGCTGAGGGCGTGCTTGACCGTCGCCGACAGCTCGCCGAAGGTGCGGTGCCACTCCGGGATCAGGAACAGCGGGTCGTACCCGAACCCGCCGTCGCCGCGGGCTTCGGTCATGATGCGACCCTGGCACCGCCCCTCGGCCGTCGCCACCACCGCGCCCGTCGGGTCGCACAGGCAGAGCGTGCTGACGTAGTACGCCGCCCGGTCGTCGCCGGTCTTGCCGGCCAGCTCGGCCAGCAGCTTGGCGTTGTTGGCGGCGTCGTCCCCGTGAACCCCGGCGTACCGGGCCGAGTACACCCCCGGCTGACCCCCGAGCGCCGGCACCACCAGCCCGCTGTCCTCGCCGACGGTCCACCGGCCGAGCGCCTGCGACACCTGCACCGCCTTCAGCTCGGCGTTGACGGCGAAGGTGTCGCCGGTCTCGTCCACCTCCGGGGCCTGCGGACACCCGGACAAGTCCGCCAACTCGAGCGGCAGGTCGCCGAGCAGTTCGACCAGCTCGCCGAGCTTCTTCTTGTTCCGGCTGGCCAGAATCAGTGTGGTCATGCCGGCTCGATGCTGGCCACGAGGCCGTGGGCCTGGAACTGCTCGACGTACAGCTCGGCCCGCTCCAGGTGGGTTTCGAGGACGAGGGATTTGCCCCGGTGGTACGCCTCCCACATGCGGCTCATGGCCTCGGCCTCGCCGAACCGGGTGAGTTCGCGGAGGACGCGGACCACGAACAGCAGCCCCTTGTCGGCGGTGCGGTGGAGCACCACCCGGTGTCGGGGCAGGGTCGGGCGGGACTGGACGTTCTTGTTCACGAGGCGGCCCTCCGAGCGGGGACCGAGCGGGACGGGGGGCCGGGCACACGGGGAGAGGCCGACCCGATTTAACTGTATCTGCGACGATGCGGCGGGTCAAAAGTTGTGCCGCCGGCGAACACGATGGGGTCACGCCGCGGGTGGGGTTGTAGGGCAGGCGGTCCGCCAACTGCCCCGCTGATACTCGGCTAACGAGTACCGATCCTCGGTGATCATCTCACCAGCGACGGTGAGGTATAGTCTCAGCACCCCGTACACCGGCCACACGTGGGGCTGTGACCGCCCGACGCCCAAGTAGATGACAGTTTCAACATGGTCGCCAAAGCCATAATCTGTCAGAATGACAGCCGCGTTGTACGCCATCAACGCGGCGTCCGGCGGCACCCTCATGAGGCCATTGCCGGTCTCCAGCTCCTGGCCGCACTCGGTCAAGAAGTCTCGGGCCACGCGACACACATGGTCCTCGGACCACGCCGTGCGAAACGCGTCCGTCGCCGCCCGCAAGTCCATCAGACGCTCGCAGCGTGGCCTTGAGAACTGAAACCGATTAATCCGGGTGGTCGGCCGGCCGGCCTGTAAGCCGGGTTTTGTCCCGGGCGTTGCCGCCCGGCGACGGTCATTTATCTAGGCGCCAAGTTGCCCTGGCGCTCGAGCAGCCTACCCGAGGGTTGGATAACGGGCCGGGCCGGCCCTCTCCCTCTGCTTGGCCTTGCTTCCGGCGGGGTTTGCCGAGCCGGCGTGTCGCCACGCCGCTGGTGCGCTCTTACCGCACCGTTTCACCCTTACCCCGGACCTTGCGGCCCGTGGCGGTTTACTTTCTGTTGCACTGTCCCGCCCGACGCCACCCCGGGCCGGAACCCGTGGCAGCCCCGGTGGTGGGAGTTACCCACCGCCGTGCCCTGTGAAGCCCGGACTTTCCTCCCCGGGGTTGCCCCCGCGGCGACCGTCCGGCCGGCCGTCCGACCGACCATAGCGTACCACAGGCGAGCGGCCGGCGTAAGCCGGCTGAGGGGACAATGCGCGGTCGGAGACTGCATCGCCGCCGTCGGCACATCGACCCTCAGCCGGCTCACACCGGCCGCTCGCCGTCGGAACGCACGAACACCGGCGGGTCGGCCGGCCCCCGCAGCAGGCACGCCGTCAGCGGCGCATTCGTCCCGCCGGACGTGTCCAGCCGGATGCGGACGGCGTTCACGTCCGGCTCCTTCACCCGCTGGTGGCCCGTCACCTGCACCCGCCCGGGGACCGATAGCGGGTTCGCCGACAGCCGCTTGTCGGCCCCCAGCCACACCGGGTAGCGGGGCTTGATTTCGGCGGCCGTCACCGTCCCGAGCCGGGGCGTCACGTAGCCGGCCCACTGTTTCCGCCGCAACAGCTCCAGTTGCACGCTCGCCGGCTCGTCCAGGTCCGGCGACAGCCCGTTGTGTAGGAAGACGTGCCCCGCGGCCTCGGCCACCCACGGCAAGCCGGCCAGGAAGTCGCGGTGGCTCGCCGGCATGGCGTCCCGCAGCCGCCGCAGCCAGTCGGCCCAGCCGGCGAAGCTGGAGTAGTCCGGCTCCTCACCCAGGTAGCTGCGGAAGGTGTCGTCCGAGCCGTCGTAGGTGGCGTACTTCTTCACCCAGAACGGGTCCGGGTCGCCGCCCAACCCGGCGGCGTTCACCAAAGCCAGGTCGTGGTTGCCCATGACACACGCCCCGCCCTTCTCCGCCAGCAGGTCGCTCACCCGCTGGACGGTGCCCTTCACGTCCGGCCCGCGGTCCACGAGGTCGCCGAGGAACACCAGTTTCGCACCGCCCCACTCGGGCAGCCCCTCCAACTGCCGCACTAGGGCGTCGAGCCAGCCGGCCTGGCCGTGCAGGTCGCCGACGGCGACGATCGGGTACGCGAGCATGGCGGGTCCGTAAGTTACCGGCTGCGAACCGATGCGACGCGAGGGGCGGCGATGCGGGTGGACCTGTTCGGGCTGGTCATGGACGCCCCGGGGGTGACATTCTACCTGTGGTCGCCGTGGCGGTGTTCGGCCCTGGAGCACAAGCTGTTCGAGGCCGTCAAAGCCATCCCCGGCACCAAGCTGGAGAGCGACCCGGACGAGCTGCGGCTGGAGGTGGACGACCCGAAGGTGTGGAAGGCCGCCCTCCAGGCCACCAGCCGGGTGCTCAAGGGGTGGCAGGAGGAGGCGGCCGACGGCGGCACCGACAAGCGGTCCTGGCGGTGGCTGATCGAGACGGACGTGGACGCCGCCGGGTACGACGCCCACGGCGAGAAGAGCAGCTTCTGGGCGTACGTCCGGCTGGCCCTCGACCGCGGCGGCCCGAACGACGCGGAAAAGGGCGAGGACATCGACCTGAACGGGTTCGGCGTGTGCGCGTGGGGCAGCCAGACGTAGGGCACGGTTCACCGTGCCGTCGGGCGAAGAAGACGGCACGGTGAACCGTGCCCTAGCGGACGGCGTCTTTCACCACCTCGGCCAGCCGGTAGCTGGCCACGACTGCCCGCCGCTCGGCGACGGCCTTCGCCTGGGCGGCGTAGTCGGCGGGCAGCACCGGGGCGGTGGCGTCGCTGGTGCCGACCGGCAGCGTGCCGCCGCGGTACACCACCTCCCGCGCTAACGGCCAGCTTTCCTTGCGTGCCCAGTCGTCGAACGAGGCGGTGGTCGCCAGCTCCGGCAGCTTGTCCCGGGCGAACTCCGGCCGCAGCCGCAGGGCGGTGGCCAGGTTGCGGCACTGCCGCGCGTCGTCCGTGTTGGTGATCAGGCCGTCCCAGTAGTAGTGCAGGTTGAACGGGGTGCCGCCGGCGTTGGCTCGCACCTTGGCCGAGTTGCCACCGCGGTCGCCGTTCGGCCAGTCGCGGGTGACCAGGCCGCCGGCGTGCAGCGGCTGGTGGATGTCCCCGGTCAGGTGGAACAGCCAGCACAGGGCGACGGCCTTTTCGTCGGCGTCCGGGGCCGTCCGCACCCGCTGGCGGTTCTGCTCGAAGGCGGTGACGGCGTTCACCGCCGCCGGCAGCGGCTCGGTCAGCCAGTCCGGCTGGCCGGGCGGCTTGTAGGCCAAGCCGAGGTAGTGCCAGGTGGGGCGGTCGAACCGGGCGTCCCCGCGGATGTCGTCGGCCCACCGGGCGGCCATCATGAACAGGTACTCGCCCCGCTCGGCCGCCGCGAGCTTGTCATGGGTCGGCTGCCAGTCCTTGGCGTACTGCGGGGTCTGCTTGAGCAGCTCGACCGCCTTCGCCGCCGCCGCCGGGTCACTGGCCGAAAGGAGTTGGTACGCGAGGGCGCCCGTCACCATGTGGCCGGGCTTGCTCCAGGCGAGGGCCGGGGCCGGCAGCAGCAGCAGGGCGAAGAGGGCGCGCATGGATGTCTCGTAGGGCACGGTTCACCGTGCCGTCTTCGCCACGCCACCGGCGGCACGGTGAACCGTGCCCTACGCGCGGCTGACCTTCGTGTTCTCGTCCAGCGCGACGCTGCCGAGTTCGCCGTCGTCCCGGGCAAAATGGACCGTCGGCACCACGATGTCGTCGGCCGCCAGCCGGTCGGTGGTCAGCCCGGTGGACAGGTAGTTGACGCCGCGGAAGGTTCCCGTCGCCGTGGCCGGCCAGGTCCGCCCGCCCACCCGCACGGTGTGCGTCAACGTCACCCGGTCGCCCGGCTTCAGCTCCCCGAGCAGTCGCACCACGGCCGGGTCGAGCCGGCGGCTGGGCAGGGTCACGTCGCGGGGGGTGGTCACGCCGGCTCCTTCGGCTGGGTGCCGCGGGTGAGGGCGATGCAGCCGGTGCGGGCCAGCTCGACGATGCCGTACGGCCGCATCAGGTCGATGAACGCCTCCACCTTGCCCTCGCTGCCGACGACCTCCAGCAGGGCGTTGTCGTGCTGGATGTCGGCCACCCGGCCGCGGAACGTCTCGGTCAGCAGGAACACCTCCGGCCGCTGCCGGGCGGTACACGTCACCTTGATGAGCAGCAGATCCCGCTCGACGTGGGACACGGACGAGATGTCGTCCACCCGCACCACGGTCACGATCTTGTCGAGCTGCTTGCGGACCTGGTCGAGCACCGAGTCGTCGCCGGCGACCACGAAGGTCATGCGGCTGAGGTCGTGGTGCTCGGTCTCGCCGACGGCCAGCGAGTCGATGTTGAACCCGCGGCTGGCGAGCATGCCGCAGATGTGGGCCAGCACCCCCGGTTGGTTCTGCACGAGGGCCGAGAGGAGGTGTCGCATAGGGGTATGATACGGATGTCCGGCGTCAGCCGGCCACCGCGACGTACCGCACCCGGCTGGACGGCTCCGGAATCGGCAGCCCGTCCTCGGCCAACCCCTCCAAATGCATCCGGATGGCCCCGCGGATGCGCCGCCCGACCTCGGCCAACGTGTCCCCGGTGGCGACGCACCCCGGCAGGTCCGGGACGTAGGCGGCCAGGTTGGTGCCGGCGTCCTCGACCACCACCGCGTACCGCTTCACGCCTCGCCCTCCCGGCCGGCCTGTTGGACAATGCTACCGAGCGTGCCCGGCGGCACGGTGTGACTCATCTTACCCGATACCGTCACCCGGCCGGCTTTGGTCGGGTGCTTGAACTGCCGGTGGCCACCGCGCGACTTCACCTTGTACCAGCCGTCGGTCCGCAGCCGGCGGAGAACCTCCCGGACGGTCACTTGGCCGCCCCACGCCGTTGGAACACCACCCGCACGCCCTTCTTGTTGCTGCTCACCACGTCCGGCAGGCCGTCGCCGTCTACGTCGGCCACCGTGAATTGCGTCCCCACCCCGCTGTCCGCGTCGATCAACATGGGCGTCCAGTTGATGAACCCGTCCTTCTCCTTCACCGCCTTCAGGTAGACCAGCCGGGCGTCCCAACTGCTGCCCGGCTCGCTGCGGCCGTGGCTCCACCACCGCTTGCCCGTCACCACGTCGGCCAGCCCGTCGCCGTCGAGGTCCGTCAGGATGGCGGCGTGCGTCTCGCTGGCCAGCCGGCCGAACAGCGGGATGACCTCGAACGCCGGGTGCCCGTCCCCCTTCGCCGGCCGCTGCTTGAGCAGCCACACCCCGAACTTGTGGGCGCTGGTACACAGGATGTCCGCCTTGCCGTCCCCGTCGAAGTCCCCCACCAGCATGTCGGCCACCGCCTCGCCGAAGGCGAACGGGTGGAACGCCCACGGCGTCTGGCCGTCGCCCGAAGCCGGCTGCTCCCACCAGCCGCCGGGTGTCACCACGTCGGCCCGGCCGTCGCCGTTCAGGTCGCCCGCCCCGAGGCCGTGGCTGAAGCGGTTGGTGCCCGGCACCACCTTGCCGGCCTCACTGGGGACGCTAACCGGGTGCATGTCCCAGACGGCCGTCGGGTCGCCCGGCTTCGGCGTGAAGTAGGCCATCTGGCCGAGGTCGGCGTCCGGCTTGGCGTCCTTCGGCTGGGTACCCATGACCAGCACCCGCTTGCCGGTGCCGAGCAAGTCCACATACTGCGGCGTCTCGTTACAGGCCGAGTGCCAGACGGTGTGCCGCTTCCAGTGCTTGGCCGGGTCGCCCTTCGGATTCTCCAGCCAGTAGCACGGCACCCCGGGGAAGTCGATCACGAGTAGGTCGGGGTAGCCGTCGCCGTTGAAGTCGTCGGCCCAGCAGGCGAACACCCGGCTGTAGTTCTTCTCGCCGGTGCCGTGGTCCACCGGCGGCTGCATCTCGTGCGCGGCCCAGCTCGGGGCCTCGTACCAGTACTCGCCCACCAGCACGTCCATCTTGCCGTCTTTGTTCACGTCGGCGACGGCCACCCCCTCGCTGCGGAACCGCTGGTCCAGCACCACCTTTTCCCAGGTCGGGGCAGATGTGGGCGGGGCCAGGGCCAGGGCGAGGGTGAGTGCGAACATGAGCGGCTCCGGGAGGGTCCGCCGATTATGGGCGGTTTTGCCGGCTGACACAAGTTATTGGCATCGGGGTTGCGTGATCTGAGGGGCGATCTGGGGTCAGGCGACCCCATCACCACCTGAGGACTGCTCATGTTCACAACTCTCGCCGTACTCGCCCTGGCCCAGCAGCCGGTCCCCACCCAGCCCCGCACCCAGCCGCTCGGTATGCCCCCGGTGGCCGAGCAGACGTTCCGCGTCAAGAGCGTCCTCGGGGCGGCCGTGCGGCTCCAGGGGGACGCCTCGGCCGGCATCGTCGAGGATTTGGTGTTCGACCAGGACGGGCAGATCGAATACGCCATCGTGGCCGACCAGGGCAAACTGGTGACGGTGCCGTGGGCCGCCCTCCAGTGGGCCAACCAGCCCGTCGGTGCCGCCCCGGCCGCCCAGCCCGTGCCGATGATGGCCACCATCGCCATCCCGGTGACGCAGTACCGGACCATCCCGACGTACACCGGCACGACGTACCCGAGCTTCTACACACCGACCTACCGCACCGAGGTGTACAAGTACTACGGCCTGACACCGCGGGAGCGGCGGATGGTCGAGCGGCGGGTGCGGTAACTGGATTTTGGCGAGCGGCCGGCGTGAGCCGGTCCGGTCCGCGGGCGGACTGCCACGCCCGCGGACCGGACCGGCTCACGCCGGCCGCTCGCCTTGACGGCTCGCCCGCACAGTCGCTATTCCGGGCGAATGCTGCTCCTCCTCACGCTGGGTTTCGCCGTCGCCGACCCGGTGGTGCTAACGGAAACGCCCGGCCCGAGCCGGTGTGAGCTTTCGCTCGCGGTCCGCGGCAAACTGAAAGTGACGGCCGGCGACAAGTCCGATGAGTTGCCGCTCGTCGCCGACGCTAACCACACGTTCACCGACCACCCCGACCGGCCCGGCCGGTCGGTCCGAGTTTACGCCGCTGCCAAATCCACGTCCCAGGTGGCCGGGGAGCGCACCGCCCGCGACCTACCGGCCGACCGCCGGCGGGTCGTCGCCCAGCAGACGGCCGGCGGCCTGGTTCACTACTGCCCGGCCGGCCCGCTCGCCCGCGACGAACTGGAGCTGGCGGCCGAACACCTCGACCCGGCGGCCGTCGCCGGCTTGTTACCCGGCCGGGCGGTGGCCGTCGGTGGCACCTGGGACGTGCCGTCCGAAGCGGTCCGCGCGGCCTGCCACCTGGACGGCATCGGGGCGTGTGCGGTCATCGGCACCCTGACGGCCGGCGGCCCGCAGGCCACGTTCGCCCTCAACGGCACCGCCGAGGGGGTGGAGAACGGGGCAACGGTCAAACTCACTCTGAAAGTGACCGGCACCTTTGACACGGCCGCCGCTCGTGTGGTGAGACTGACGTGGGAACAGACTGATGTTCGCGGCCAGGGGCCGGCCAGCCCGGCATCCGAACTGACCGCCACGGCCGAGCTGACCCGCACCCCGGCCGCCGCGGACCCGGCGGCAACCGCCGACCTGCCGAACGGCGAGGCCGTGCCCGATGCCCTGCTCGACCTCCGCTACGCCGACCCCCGCGGCCGGTTCACCCTGACCCACGCCCGCTGCTGGCACGTCGTCGGCCGGTCGGCGGATCACCTGGTGCTGCGGCTGCTCGACGGCGGGACATTCGTGGCCCAGGCGACCGTCACCGCCTGGAAGGCCGCCGCCCCGGGGGCACACACCCCGGCCGACGAGTTCCGGGCCGCCCTGGCCAAGCTGCCGGGCTGGGAACCCGAGGCCGAACTGGCCGCCGGCGAGCTGACGGTGCCCGCCGGCTGGCTGTACCGCGTCGCCGCCCGGGGCAAGCAGGACGGCCAGCCGATGACCCAGACGGCGTACCTGATGACGGCGGCCGGCGGCGGCCAACTGGCGGTCGGGGTGCTGGCTTCGCCGGGGGCGGCCGTGAACGGCCGGGACGAGCGGCTGGTGCGGGGGCTGCTTCCGGGCACGCCGCGGTAGCGGCGTCTGGTGTCCGACGCCGCCCGCGCGGCAGGGCCGGAAGAGCGACCGGCCCGGCTACCCCCGCCCGGCCGGTTGTGGTACGCTATCCCGGGCGAGCGGGACCGAGGGGCACATGCGGATCGGCATCGTCAGCGACACCCACGACCGGGTCGAGGCGATCGCCGAGGCGGTCCGGCTGCTGGCCGACCAGCGGGTGGAGGTCATCCTGCACTGCGGGGACATCGAGTCGCCCGAGACGGTGGCCGCCTTCGCCGGGGTGCCGACCCACTTCGTGTTCGGCAACTGGGACAAGGACCGGGCCAAGCTGCAGGCCGCCATCAAGCGGGCCGGCGGGGTGTCATACGAGTCGTTCGGGGCACTCGAACTGGCCGGCAAGCGGGTGGCCTGGGTGCACTCCCACGAGCGGCACCAGCTCTACCAGCTCGAACACTGCGACTACTTCGACTACGTGTTCTACGGCCACACCCACGTGCGGGAGCAGCACCGCACCGGGCGGACGCTGGTGGCCAACCCCGGCGCCCTGTTCCGGGCCAGCCCGAAGACGTGCATCGTGCTGGACGTGCTGACCGGCGAGCTGAAGCCGATCATCCTGCCGCCCGCCAAATTCGACTCCCGGGCCGGTATCGCCGTAGACGGCAAGGCGGCCGCCAGCGGCGTGGGCGAGCGGCCGGCGTGAGCCGGCTGAGGGGGCGATCGCGGACCCGGCCCCCGAACCGGACCGGCTCACGCCGGCCGCTCGCCTTCCGAACCGGCCGCCCGCCGTCTACAATCCTGACACCGTCCCCCGAGGCTGCTTCTTGCCCGTCGTCCGCCCCCGCCGGGTCGCCGTCCTCGGGTCCACCGGGTCGATCGGCACGAACGCGCTGGCGGTGGCCGAGGCGTTGCCGGACCGGCTCCAGGTGGTCGGGCTGGTGGCACACAGCCGCTGGCGGGAACTGGCCGCCCAGTGCCACCGGGTGCGACCGCGGATCGCTGTCCTCACCTGCCCCGAGGCGTTCGCCGCCGCCGACCGCTCGGCCTTCCCGCCGGACACCGATTTACGCTGCGGGGACGCCGCGGCGTGCGAGCTGGCGCAAGCCGCCGAGGTGGACATCGTGCTGGCGGCGGTGGTCGGCGCCGCCGGCCTGGACGGCACCTGGGCGGCCCTGGAGGCCGGCAAGCCGGTGGCGCTGGCCAACAAGGAGTCGCTGGTCATCGCCGGCCCGCTCGTCATGCGGCTGGCCGCCGACCGGGGCGGCACCGTGTTGCCGGTGGACAGCGAACACTCGGCCATCTTCCAGGCCCTGGCCGGCGCCCCCCGGGAGAGCGTGGCGAAGGTGGTCCTGACGGCCAGCGGCGGGCCGTTCCGCGGCCGGTCCGCCGCCGACCTGGAGGCAGTCACGCCGGAGCAAGCCCTGAACCACCCGACCTGGCGGATGGGGCCGAAGGTGACGGTCGATTCGGCGACGCTCATGAACAAGGCGCTGGAGTTGATCGAGGCCCGCTGGCTGTTCGACCTGCCGGCCGACAAGCTGGCCGCCATCGTTCACCCCGAGAGCGTGGTCCACTCGTTCGTCGAGTTCGTGGACGGCAGCGTGCTGGCGCAACTGTCCCCGCCGGACATGAAACTGCCCATCCAGTACGCCCTCACGTACCCCGACCGCGTGCCCGGCCCGGCGAAGCGGATCGACTGGCAGGCTTTCCGCGGGCTGTGCTTCGAGCCGCCCGACCGGGACGCCTTTCCGGCCCTGGACCTGGGGTTCGAGGCGGCCCGCCGGGGCGGCACCTGCGGGGCCGTGCTGAACGCCGCCAACGAGGCGGCCGTCGCCGGCTTCCTGAGCGGCGGGCTACGCTTCGCCGACATCCCGCGGGCGGTGCGGGCGGCCCTGGACGCGCACGACTACGACCCCGGCCCGACGCTCCCCGCCCTCCGGGCGGCGGACCGCCGGGCCAGGCAGGAGGTGGAACGGTGGACGACCGGCCGACGGCAAACGACCCGCAGCGGCTGACCGCCGGCGGCTGGCTCTGGCAGAACGCCACCGCCCTCGCCGTCGTGGCGGCGGTGGTGGTGCTCGTCCTCCGCTACCTCGACCCGCTCGACGCCCTCAAGGCGGCGTTCGGGCTGAGCTTCATCATCTTCATCCACGAGCTGGGCCACTTCCTGGCCGCCAAGTGGTGCGACGTGCATGTGAAGACGTTCTCCATCGGCTTCGGCCCGGCCATCCCGGGGTGCCAGTTCACGTACGGCGAGACGACGTACAAGCTGGCCCTGGTGCCGCTCGGCGGGTTCGTGGCGATGGTCGGCGAGGGCGAGTCGTCCGGCGACGTGGTGGACAGCAACGACGACCCGGCGGCGGCCAAGCGGGAGGCCAAGGCCGACCCGCGGAGCTTCGCCAACAAGCCGGTGCTCCAGCGGATGCTGGTGATTTCGGCCGGCGTCATCATGAACATCCTGCTCGGGGCGGTGCTGTTTGCCGTGGCCTACACCCACGGGGTGGACGAGGTGCCGACGGTGGTGAGTGCCGTCGAACCCGGGTCGGCCGCGTGGCGGGCGGGGGTGCGGCCGGGCAGCGAGATCACCCGGGTGAACGGACGGCGGGAGCCGTTTTACGATGACCTGCGGGTGGCCGTCACCAGCACCGGGGCCGGCGAGACGGTCGATCTGGACGTGCTGTTCGGCGGGCAGACGAGCCGGCTGGTGGTCGAGCCGCTGCGGCAGGAGGGGGCGCTGTACCCGACGTTCGGGGTGATCGCCCCGAAGCGGCTGACGGTGCCGCCGGCCGGCCGCCGCGGCGAGGACGTGGTCGCCCGCCCCGGCAGCCCCGCCGACCGGGCCGGGTTCCAGCCCGGCGACAAGCTGGTGGCCATGACCGACGCCGCTGGTGGGCTGACGCCGTTCGCCGCGTCCACCGACGGTCGGCCGGGCGAGTACTTCGCCTACCTCGACCGGCACCAGAAGTTGGCCGGCCGGCCGGTGCAGGTGCGGGTGAAGCGGGGCGACGCCGAGGA
Organism: Fimbriiglobus sp.; assembly: GCA_043787415.1. Classification (GTDB taxonomy): domain Bacteria; phylum Planctomycetota; class Planctomycetia; order Gemmatales; family Gemmataceae; genus JAXMAZ01. The sequence continues at coordinate 15,811 of JAYVUZ010000043.1, forward strand.
GACGCTGACGGTGCCGCCGGCCTTCCGCCAGACGCTCGGGGTGCGGATGCGGATGGGCGCCGTCGCCGCCGTCCGCGGTGGCTCGCCGGCCGACAAGGCCGGGCTGAAGCCGCGGGTCAGTGACGCCGACCCCGGCGACGAAGTCGTGGCCGTCGAGCTGCCACAGACGTTTGGCAGCGTGCGGTACACCGCCGACGCCACCGAACTCGCGGCCGGCGGCACCAGCAAGCCGCTCGACCCGGTGCGGCTGCCGTGGCTGCTGGCCGAGTGGGCCACGTCCCGGCCGGCCGGCAAGCCGGTGACGGTGACGGTGACGGTGCTGCGGGGCACCGACGCCGCCCACACCCGCCAGCGGACCGACCTGCAACTGGACTGGGACGACGCCTACCGGGACGACTTCGGCCCGCTGCTCAACCCCGGCACCCCGGTGACGGTCGGCGGCCTGGGGTTCGGCTACCACGTGCAGGCGGTGGTCGGGGCGGCCGACGCCGGGTCGCCGCTCCAGCCGAACGATCGCATCAAGCAGGTGCGGTTCCAGTATCTGGAGAAGGACCAGGAGAAGCAGGGGGCGTGGGACGACGTGCCGGCCCACCACTGGGCCTACGTGGACTACAAGCTACAGGTGCAGGCCCCGCACAAGCTGACGGCCAAGGTGGACCGCGGCGGGCAGACGGTCGAGGTGGAGTTGGCCGCCGCCGACGACCCGACGTGGGCCGTGTTCGACCGCGGCCTGTACCTGGAGGACGACACCCGGCCGCAGAAGGCCGACGGCGTGCTGGACGCCCTCCGGCTCGGCGGGCAGCGGGCCGTCCGCAGCGGCAAAATGATCTACCAGCAACTGTACGCGATGGCGTTCGGCCGGATTTCGTACAAGCTGATCTCCGGGCCGATCACGCTGGCCCGGGCCAGTTACATCATCGCCGGGCAGGACGTGTGGCACCTGCTGGTGTGGATGGCCCTCATCAGCATCAACCTGGCCGTGGTGAACTTCCTGCCCATCCCCGTGCTCGACGGCGGGCACATGGTGTTCCTGATTTACGAAGGGCTGGTCGGCAAGCCGCCGCCGCCGGTGCTGCACGCCGGGCTGACGTACCTGGGGCTGGCGATGGTCGGCAGCCTCATGCTGTTCGTCATCGGCCTGGACCTGTGGCGGCTGCTGTTCGCGTGAGCGGGCGGCCAACTGGCGTAAGCCCACCCCCTGCGGGGGGTGGGTCCGGAGCACGCTACCCGTCGGCCTTCGGCCGCTTGATGTAGAGCCGGTCGCCGGGCTGGAGTTGGTAGTTGGTCTTCGTCAGCCCTCGCTCGGTGATGCCGAGCCAATCGACCGGCAACACCTGCTCGGGTCCGCCCGCCACCCGGCGGGCCACCCACACGTTGACCTTGCCCGCCGCCTTCCGCTCGCCGACGAGGCCGACCGCGTCCAGCACCGTCTCGGACCCGGTGCAGGGCATGGCGGTCACGTCCTCCCCACCGTCGGCCCTCAGAACGATTACATAAAACTTGAGGCCGTCCGCCGCAGGCGGGTCGATCGGCAGGGCCTTTGCCAGCTCCACCCGCTCGCCCTTGACCAGCTTCATGCCGGTCCACGACCGGGCCGGCTTGCCGTTCTGGTTCTTGCCCAGCGTCCACGACTCGGGCAGCGGGCCGGTGTAGGTGACGACCGGGAACCCGGCGTTGGCCACCGCCTGGGCGACGATGCCGAGGTCGAACGGGTCCAACTTCGGGCTGACTTCCATGACCACCGTGCGACCGCCGGCCGGGTCGAGCCTGGCCCGCCGCAGGTGGGTGGCCAGCGACGCCGTGCCGAATTTGCCGCCGCCGCACCCGAAGTCGGCCACCACGGTGCCGGCGGCGTCCGTCTCCTCCAGCCGGACGTAGGCGTCCCACGGGTGGTTCTCGGCCGACACCCTCAGCCGGATGACCGCTCCCCGCTTGGCGGCCAGCCGCTGCTCGGCCTCCCGCAACGCAGCCGCCTGCGCCGACGCCCGGTCCCGCGCCGTGATCTCCTGCCGCTGTAGCTCGGCCAACTCCTTCCGCAGCCGATCCAACTCGTCCTCGCTCGGCCCGGGGTCGGTGGCCGGCGACTTGGCCGGCGGGTCGGCCGCCGCCACCGCCGCCGGCCGCGGGGCCAGCCCCACCCCGACGCCCAGCCCCAGACACGCCGCCGCGGTCAAGCCGCCGGCGACCAGTTTCTTGAGCCAGAACATGCGAACCACTCCTCGGGCCAGGGATAGGGTGTGCGGGCTGGCGGTCACCAGCCCAGCGGGGACGGCCAGCGCACCCGCCGCCAGCAGCGGCAGCGGGTCGCCGAGCCGGGTGCGCAACTTCGCCAGCGCCCGGCTCAACACGCTCGACAGGGTGCCTTCCGGCACGCCCAGCAGCCCGGCGGCCTCGCGGCGGCTGTACCCCTGGAGGTGGCACAGCACCACCGCCGCCCGGTCCCGCTCGGGCAGCAGCAGCAGGGCGTCGTCGAGGTCGGCCGACAGGTGCGGGTCGGCGGACCCGGGCAGGTCGAACAGCGGCCGGCGGCGGGCCAGCCGGCGGGCGTTCTTCCGCCGCAGGTTGCGGGCGGTCAGGGCGGCGACGCGGTACAGCCACGGGCCGACGGCGGGCGTGCCAGCCAGCCGCCCCCGCTTCTGGAGCAGCAGCAGGAAGGTGGCCTGGAACACGTCGGCGGCGTCGGCCGGGTCAGGCAGTCGGCGGCGGGCGGCGGCCCACACGAGCGGGCCGTGCCGCCGCACCAACTCGTCGACGGCGGCCGGGTCACCGGCCGCGTGGCGGGCGAGCAGGCGGCCGTCCGGCTCGTCGGGGCCGGCCAGCCGGCGGAGGCGGCGGAGCAGCGGGTCCATAGGGGTATCATGTCGCCGGCCCCGGCGGCGCGTCCACCCGGCGGGTAGAATGGGCGGATTCGCGGAGGAACAGTCGTGACCATCCCGACACTCGTGGAACCGATCCCCGGCGGTTTTCGGGCCAGCACCGGCGGCCCACTCGTGCTAACAGCCGACGGCCCGACCGCGGATGCCGCCGTCGACGCCGTTCAGCATTTGGTCAACGACCGGCTGAGCGGCGGGGCGGTCATCCGGCCGGTCCAGGTGCCGGCGACACCACGCCCGCCGCTGCCGCCGCACGTGTGGGCGGACTTCGCCGCCGCCATCCGGCAGTACCGCGAGGAGCGGGAGGCCGAAGAGTTGGCCGCCGAGGCGGCCGGTCAATCGGGAGGCACATGACCCGTGGCCGCCTTCGTGCTGGACACCGACACCCTCACCCTGTTCCAGCACGGCCACCCGGTGGTGCTGCGGAACGTGGCGACCCGCGGGGACGCCGGCATCGCCCTCGCCACCGTAACCGTCGAGGAGCAGGTCGGCGGCTGGTACGTGCAGGTGCGGAGGGCGCGGGCGCCGGCCGACCACGTTCTCGCCTCCGAACTGCTGACCCGCATCGCCCCGACGTGGTCCCGGTTCGAGTTGCTGCCGCTGACCCCGTCCGTGCTGGCAACCTTCACCGGGTTGGTCCGGGCAAAACTGAACGTCAAGCGGAACGACCTCCGCATCGCGGCCGTGGCCCTGGACGCCGGGGCCACGCTCGTCACCCGCAACCGCCGGGACTTCGCCCGGGTGCCCGACCTCCCCCTCGAAGACTGGTCGGCCTGATGCCCGACACCGACCCGCCGCGGAAGAAGCGACGCCCGTTCTGGCGGAAGCGGGTCCGCCGCAGCACGGCCGAGGGTGAACACGTCCCCGTCCTGCTGGCCGACGTGCTGCGGCTGCTCGACCCGCGGCCGGGCCACGTCGTCGCCGACTGCACCCTCGGGTACGCCGGCCACGCCCTGCCCCTGCTGGAGCGGGTCGGGCCGACGGGCCTGCTGGTGGCGTGCGACCTCGACTCGTCCAACCTCGAACCGGCCCGCGAGAAACTGACTGCCACGGGGCACCCGTTCCACCTGCACCACGGCACCTTCGCCGGGCTGCAAGCCGCCCTCGGCGACGCCGGCCAGTGGCAGGTGAACGGCCTGCTCGCCGACCTGGGCATGTCGAGTATGCAGGTGGACGACCGCTGGCGGGGGTTCTCGTTCCGCCGGGACGGCCCGCTGGACATGCGGATGGACCCGACCCGCGGGCCGACCGCCGCCCACCTGCTCGACACCCTGCCCGCCGCCAACCTGACCGCCGCCTTCCGCGACCTCGGGGACGAACCCCGGGCCGCCGCCATCGCCGGCGCCGTGGTGGCCGCCCGGCCGTTGGTCACCACCGCTCAACTGCGGGCCGTCATCGACGCGGCGGCCCCGGTGCGGGTGCTGCACGGCCCCGGCCACCCGACCGAGCGGAAGCAGTTGCTCGCCCCGGCCACCCGCGTCTTCCAGGCGGTGCGGATGTTGGTCAACCGCGAGTTGCCGGCCCTGGCCAACCTGCTCCGCACGCTGCCGCAGGTGCTGGCCCCGGGCGGGGTGGCGTGCGTCGTCAGCTTTCACAGCGGCGAGGACCGGCTGGTGAAGGCCGCCTTCCGAGCCGGCCGCCAGTCGGGTGTCTACGCCGCCGGGTCGGACGACCCCCTCCGCCCGACCCCGGCCGAGCGGCTGGCCAACCCCCGTAGCCGGTCGGCCAAACTGCGGTGGGTCCGAAAGGCGTGATTCACCGCAGAGGGCGCAGGCGAAGACTAAGACCCATTCTTTCGAACTCCGGATTTGGTACCCTCTGTGTCCTCCGCGTCTCTGTGGTGAACTCTTCTGGAGCCAGTCATGCCCGAAGTCGAAATCCCGCGCCCGCACGAAGTCGCCGAGAAGGCCGAGAACCCGTTCACCCGGGCGGTGGCCCTGTGCGTGGCCGTGTACGCCTGCGGGCTGGCCGTCGCCACCTTCGGCGGGCACAACGCGGCCAAGGAAATGATGATGTCGAAGGCGGAGGAGTCCAACCAGTGGAACCGCTACCAGTCGAAGTCTACCCGGGCGGCCCTGTACAAGCTGGAGGCCACCCGCCTGCAGGCCGAGCGGGAGGTGGACGGCGACCGCTTCCCGCCGGCCCGCGGCCGGCTGCTGGACGTGGCCGTGAAGGAGGAGGCGCGGATGAAGGCGGACATGGACGAGATCGAGGCCGCGGCCAAGCACCACCAGGCCGAGGTCAAGCTGATGATGCGGAAAGACCCGTACTTCGACTTCGCCGAGGTGGGGTTCCAGTTGGCCATCGTGCTGGCCAGCGTGGCCATGCTGAGCGGCAAGCGGTGGGCGTTTTATGCCAGCCTGGTGCTAGCCGTCGGGGCGGTGCTGCTGACGGCCAACGGGTTCTCGCTGGCGGTGGCCGTCCCGGGGCTAGAGGCCGGCGCGGCCGCGGCGGCGCACTAATTGCCACAACTATATGTATTCCCCCTACCCGCCGCCCCGGGTCCGGTGCTAGAGTGTCACAACAGGACGTGACATACCACACACGGCATACACAGGGGGCGGGGCGATGCCACGCGGCAAACCGAGCGCGGACGGGGTGAACAAGATGGACCTGGTGCGGAAGGCGCTGGAGGCGCTGCCGGACGGCAGCCCGAAGCAGTTGCAGGCGCACATCAAGCAGGCGAACGGGGTGGAGCTGAAGACGCTGATGATCTCGTCGTACAAGTCGCAGTTGCGGAAGAAGGGCGAGGCCGGGTCGGACGGCACGGTGGCGGTGCGGGATCTGACCGCGCTGAAGGACATGATCAACAAGTTCGGCGCGCCGCAGCTGCGGCAGCTCATCAAGGTGCTGGCCAAGTAGGGGCCGGCGGGCGAGTGGTGGAACGGTAGACACCGGGGACTTAAAATCCCCTGGGGGCAACCCCGTGCGGGTTCGAGTCCCGCCTCGCCCAATCTCTCGTCATGAGGCCAGCCACTCTGGCCGATCATTCCTTTTTTACGTCGCACAACGTCACTCGCACATACCCAATGATTGCAGCGCGGCTGGTGGCCGGGTCGAGGCGGCGGCGAACACCGCCTCGACCCGTCGCGTCGCAGACTCGTCATCGTTTGGCAGGAGCGGGCTTCACCCGCTTGTAGGTGATGACGGTGTAGCCGCCGGCGGCAGGTGGTTCGATGCCCGCCGGCCGTTTGGTGAAGTCGTCGCCGGCAACGACGGCGACGGCAACAGTGAGGGTGTCGGCGACGAGCCGATAGACGACCGAGTATTGGGTCAGGTCGGCCAGTCTGATGAGGTTCAACTGACGCGGCTCGGCCGACAGCCTAAGCGAAATCTTGTAGTCATCGGCCGGCCGGTCCGGTAGGGTCAATCGGGCGTCGATGCCCCGGACGCTCAGCTTCCACCGCCGGGCGTACTCGCCCGTCAGTGTGTCAACGGCTTCCCCCTGCCAGTCCCCCTGGAGGCCCGGTTCGAGCCGGCAGGGGTCTAACAGGTTGAGTGCAGGTGGGTCGGTTTCGACGATCGCCCGGTAGTATCTCAGCGTGGTCTGCCCGATCAGCCCATCGAAGGCGTAGTCCACCCCTTGCGCCTGGGCCGCCCGCTGAATGCTGCCGGTGTCGGTCAGTAGCCATTGAACGGGGGGCATCTCGGTGTCGCCGAGCTGGACGCCAGCGACCGTTGCCAGCTTTCCCTCTGTCGCACCACCCCCGAGAACGGGGAACTGTTCTACCTTCGTCTGCCCGCGGATGCCGACCCGCTCCGCAACCGCTTTATCAAGCACGCACACCTGCGCCCCGGTGTCAACCAGTAGCCGCAACTCGTGTTTGCCATACCACGCCTTGATGATGAGAAAGCCTAGCGTTCGGTCGGCCTCCCCCGTCAACCTTTGATACCCGAGCGAGCGGAGCAGACCGGCGGCACCGGATTCGGCGGCGGATTCGTCGGGACCGCCCGCGGCGGGCCGTTGTACGTGCCGCCGGGGCTGACGGACACGCCGCCGGGGCCGATGATGATCGGGCCGGGTTGCTGCCCGCCCGGCGGCGCGGCCGGTGGCGTGGCCGGCGGGTCGGGGGCGCGGCCGGCGGGTCGGGGGCGCGGCCGGCGGCCGCGGGGCGTAGGGATCCTGCCCCGGCGGGAAGCCGTGCACCGTGCCGTTGGGCGATCGGTAGTAAGTCCAGCCCGGCTGGCGCGCGTAGCGAGTGCCGGGCGGCATCGGGTCCAGAACGCCCCAGCCCCCGGACGGGTGCGATCGGGCGAGCGGTTCGCCGTTCCACCCCGGGCCGGGGACCGGGTAAACCCCTGGCGGCAGGGGCCGCTGCCCCGTCCCGGCGTTGGTAGTCCCAACTAGTAGGTCGTAGTTGGCGCGGCCGGCGGCATCAACCGCCGTCACCCACAGATCCCCACTGGAAGTGCCGGTCAGGTAGTACGAGTTCCCGGAGTCGTCAGAGCCGAGATACGTCGGCGTATCCGCCGCCACCGTCATCCAACTCCCCGTCCGCGGCGTCTGCCCCGTCCCGCCGCCGGGCGGCGGCTCCGGGGTCGTTGCACTCGGCACCGCCCGCTCGTCCAGCGACTCCAGCCGCAGCCGGGTCTTCCTCACGGGCGACGCTCCCCCCCCCATTGACTAACCGCGTCGAGATCGACAGGTGACGCTCTCCGGAAGTGTGTGCGCGGCCCGGGTGGCTGCACGACCACAGCGCACATAACAGTGACGACCCAACGCAAACACAAAACCGCCCGAATCGTCAAAATCGTCTTGCGGTAGGTCGCCCCGTATTCTCTCCGCATGGCCCCGCTCGACCGCCTGCTCACCCGCCTCATCCGCCTGAACGCCGCCGTCCTGCTGCTGGCCGCGGTGCCGATCCTCTTCCCCACGGGTGTCATGGCCGGGATGCACGAGCGGCTGGGCCTCGGGCCGTTTCCCCGCGACCAGTTGACCGAGTACCTGACCCGGTCGGCGGCGGCCTGTTACGCGCTGCACGGGGCGGTGGTGTGGATGCTGAGCGGGGACGTGGTGAAATACCGCGACCTGGTGACCGGCATGTACCGGCTGCACCTGCTGTTCGCCGCGACGGTGTGCGGCATCGACCTGTGGGCCGGGATGCCGGGGTGGTGGACGCTGGCCGAGGGGGGGACCATCGCGGCGGTGGCTCTGGTCATCGGGGCGGTGAACCGGCGGGCGAAGCGGGCCGTACACTGACCCCCTCACCCGCCCCCGGAGCCGCCCGTGCCCGTCGACACCGCCGCCGCCGTCGCCCGCCTGCTGCGGCTGCTCGAAGCCCCCGGCGTCACCGGCCACGAGCAGCCGGTCGGCAAGGCCGTGAAGGCGATGCTCACTGAGGTCGGGGTGCCGCCGCGGCTCATCAAGTTCGACGACGCCAACAGCCGCATCCCGGTGCCGACGCCGACGGGGAACCTGATCGTGCAACTGCCCGGCACCCTCAAGGACCGGCCGCGGGTCATGTTCTCGGCCCACCTGGACACGGTGCCGCTGTGCGCCGGGGCCAAGCCGCGGCTGAGCGGGCGAAAGATCGTCAACGACGCCCCGACGGCCCTCGGCGGCGACAACCGCACCGGCTGCGCCGTCCTGGTCACGCTGGCCGCCGAGTTGCTCAAACACAACCGGCCGCACCCGCCGCTCACCCTGCTGTTCACGGTGCGGGAGGAGAGCGGCCTGCATGGCGCCCGCTACCTCGACCCGGCGGCGCTCGGCGGAGTGACGATGGGGTTCAACTACGACGGCCGGCGGGCGGGCGACGTGATCGTGGGGGCGGTCGGGGCCGACCGCTGGGAGGTGGACATCCGGGGCAAGGCGGCCCACGCCGGGGTGGCCCCGGAGAAAGGCATCAGCTCGACGCTGGTGCTGGCCCTGGCGCTGGCCGAGGTGCGGGCCGGCGGCTTCTGGGGCAAGGTGACGCGGCCCGAGGGGGAAGGCACCAGCAACGTCGGGGTGGTGGCCGGGCCGACCGGCGGGGCGGCCGGGGACGCGACGAACGTGGTGACGGACTTCGTCCACGTGAAGGGCGAGAGCCGCAGCCACGACCCGAAGGTGTTCCGGCTCATCACGGCCGCGTACAAGCAGGCGTTCGCCAACGCCGCCGCCGCGGTGGTGGACGACCAGGGCCGGCCCGGCAAGGTGCTGTTCAAGGGGCACACCGACTACCAGCCGTTCCGCATGAAGGACTCGGCGGTGGTGGTGCAGGCGGCGCTGGCTGGGGTGCGGGGCATCGGCCAGGAGCCGGTGGTGCGGGTGGCCAACGGCGGGCTGGATGCCAACTGGTTCGTCCGACACGGCATCCCGACCGTGACCTTCGGGGCCGGCCAGAACGAGATTCACACGGTCAACGAGTGGGTGGACCTCGTCGAGTACGAGCGGGGCTGTGAACTGGCCGTGGCACTGGCGACCGTCGGGTGATTGGTTCTCACGCCGCACACCCCCTCCGTGCGAACCAATCGCCCGGTGCGAACCAACCTGGCCGGCCAACGACTTGCGGCGTATTCCGGACCGACCGTTGCCGTGTGAACCACCCCCGAACCGCCGGCCGGCCACTCACCGAACGACCCAGCTCAGTGGCCGGGGCCGACTTTGCGGCCCCGGTCCACTGCAGCGCCTGGTTCGGCCGCCTTACGCGCCTAGTACTCCGTTGCAGCTAGTCTGTGGCCAGTACGGGGTACAGGCGGCGGAGCCTGGTGCGGGCGTCGGCGGTGGTGAACTGCCCGTCCGCCTTGG
>JAYVUZ010000044.1:0-8961 GCA_043787415.1 Fimbriiglobus sp.
GAGCCGGCGGAGCGGCTCCTTCTGGGGGCGAGGCATGGGGATCCTCCCGTGTATCCGCCCCCGATTGTAGTCACGTACGAAAAGCGACGTCCGAGCCAATTGACCCACTAGACCCATCCTGCACTTTGCGTGACTCCCTTCGTATCAGGCGGCCAGGCTGAGCAGGCGTTCGGCGGCGGCGGCGATATCCTGCTCCGTCATGTCCGGGCGTAGAGCCGCCCGGATTTCCTCCCCCAGCAGTTCCCGCCGCCACGCTCGCCGCTTGTCGGCGTGGCTCGGGCGGCGTTCGGCGTCGTCCCACGGGGAGGCCGCCCGGTGGCCGACCAGCCCCTCCTCGGCCCGGCCCCAGGCCCACGCCTCGGTCAGGGTGAACGCCCACAGGCACAGGTGGAACGCCCCGACGCTGGCCCCGACCCGCCGCACCTGCTGCTGCCCCGCCCCGACGACCTCCTTCACGTCCCGGAAGGCGATCTCCAAGCTGAACCTCGCGGCGACGCCGCCGAGGACGTCGGCCACGGTGGCGGCCGGGTCCGAGCAGAAAAAGGCAACCCACCCCCGCGGCTCGGCCACCAGCACCACCCGGATGGCCCCGCCGGCCGACCGCCAAGTGGCCACGAACGTCTTGTAACGCTTGGCCATCGGCTCGCCGTACAGGGTGAAGGTGCCCGTTGCCCACCCCCGCCGCTGGCCGCCCCGCTTGGCCAGGTCGATCCGCCGCTCGCCGTACACCCGGCGGCGGCCCCGCCGGCCGGACGGGCGTGGCCCCGGCACGGTCCACAGGGCCGCGTCCTTGCGGAGCCGGCTGACCCCCGTCACCCCGAGGGACCGCAGGGGCTTGAGGAACGGGGCCTTGGCGTAGGCCCCGTCGGCCACCACCCACACCGGCTTGCCCAGGTGCCCGAGCCGGGCGACGGCCCACCGCACCAGCTCGACGGCCAGCTCCAGCTTGGTGCGGAACGGCGGCCGGTGCTTGGGGGCGATGCCGGCCAAATCCGTGGCCCGGACGTACAGCCGGGCCAGTAGTGGCAGGGCGATAACGCCCCAGGTCGGGTGGGTGGCGAGCAACCCGAGCACCACCCACACGTGGCCGTACACGAACGGCCCGCCGGCCGGGCCGGGAGCCGGGTTGTGGTGGATGCCCGCCCCCTGCACGTGCCGGCCGTACCGCGGGGTGGGGGTGTCGTCCAGGGCGAGCGTCAGCCGGGCGGACCCCGCCACCAGCGGCTTGACCGCTTGGTGGGCCAGGTTGGCGGCGATGCCGTCGGCCTGCCTCCCGGCGGCCGCCACCGTCGTGTCGCACGGCCGGTACTCGCCCGACAGCCCGGCGGCGCGAATCCAACCCGTGACCGTCCGCCGGCCGCGAGTCAGGATGGCCCCGACGAGCAGCCACGCCAGTCGCGGGGCCGACCGCCGGTCCAGCGTGGCGACGAGGGCGGGAAACCAGTGGCACGACGGGGGGAGTGGGTGCGAAGATGGCACGGCCGGGTCCGTCCGGGGCGAGGGTCGTGTGGCAACGCCATCGTCCCGGGCGGACCTGCACTCGTCTACCAGCGACCCCGAGGGCGCCATCGATGGCCGACGACGAGTCGCGGTCGCCCGTCCTCACGCTCCGTGTCGTGTATGACGACCCCCATCTAATCGAGGTTGAGGTGCGGGTCGTGGCCGGCGACTGGTCCGGCACCACCCGGGCGTACACGACCCCCGGCTTGCTCGGCGAGGGGGCACGCGGCTTACTGGCCTGGGCGACGAGGCCGCACGTGCCGTTCTCCCTCGAAGCCGGAACCGACACCGGCATCGGGTGGGTGTCCCGACGCTGGTACACGATCAATCGGTCCGGCCATCTCGCCTGTCACGTTCGGATGGCTACGGCGGACGAGAGCCGCCGACCCGAGGGGGTGCGACGACTCGCCCTGGAGTTCCCCACAGAACTGGGTCTGGCCGAGCGATTCGCCCGCCAGTTGATGTCGGTCGCCGAGTCTTTCGCCGGGGAGGCTGTGCTGGCCGGTGGGTAGCAGGTCGGAGTACATGAAGTCGCGGAAAGTGCAGAACCTTTCTGAACGGCGGTTTCAGCCCGCCGTGAGACGCCTGTACGCCCGGCCGGCGGGCGAGTGGCCGGCGCTGGCCAGGTGCTTCGCAGGGTTGGCCGAGCTGCCCCGGCACGCCGCCGAGGTCTTTACCGCGCACGCCGACCACTTCCACATCACCCACCCGCCGTGGCCCGGCCCAGGGGCGGAGGACGAGGACACGCTGGTCCTCTTCACCCAGGACTTGGGGCTCTGGTCAACCACCGCCTACTGCAACCGCCGCGCGGGACTCGACGAGCCAGGGACCAGGGATCAGAAGTGATAAAGTCACGCAAAGTACAGCTTCTCCTGAACGGCCTGGAATGCTCGCAGCGTGGTTTCCGCTTCCGCAAACCGCCGGGCGTCCAAGTCGTCACGGGGCCGACCGTGGCGAAGCGGCTTGTTCGGGCCGGGGCGTGGTCTTCGCCGCCAGCTCCGCCACAAGCCGCTTGAAGTCGTCCCGCCCGCGGATCGGGTCGAGGTCGGCGTCCGCCGCCAGGTGAGCGGGGGCGTTGTACCCCGCCGCGACGGCCTGCCGGAGCAATCCCACGGCGGCGGCGGCGTGCTCGGGGTTTTGGGCCGATGCGACGGCGTACACGCAGGCGAAGTCGTACATCTGCGGGGCGGCCCACCCCGCCCGCTTCCGCAACTCGGCCACCTCCGCCAGCGCGTCGCAGACCCGGCCCGCCCGGGCCTTCCCGCGGACGCGATCGACAGTGACCGCGTCCGCCTCGTCGTTCCGGCAGAGGTCGAGTGCCCGGCCCCAGTCCGCGTCCGCTTCGGCCACCTTCCGCAGCCGTTCGTGGGCCAGCGCCCGCCCGCGGTAGCTCTCCCGCAGCGCCTTCCGGGTGTACTCGTTCCGCTGCTCGGACTCCCACAGGGGCCGGAGTTGGGCGACCGCCCGGTCGAGGTGCGACAGGCTCTCGGCGACCCGGCCCGCCTCACGGGCGCAGTTCCCCGGGGTGGACAGGTTGTACCCGACCTCCGCACGGTAGTCCGGCACGGCCGGGAACTGGGACGCGAGTTGTTGATGCACGGCCAGCGCCGCCCGGGTCTGCTCCTCCGCCGGCCCGTAGCGTCCGGAGTCGAGGTGGAAGTTGGCGAACAGCGTCCGGTATCGGGCCAGCGATCTCCGGTAGCGGATGGAGTCGGGGAACTCGGCTGTCAGCGCCGCCTCGATCGCCACGGCTTTCGTGAAGTGCGGTTCGCCGTCGGCCCAGCGGTGCAGGCTGTAATACAGCCCCCCGAGGCCGTTGTGGCTGTGGGACAGGGCGGTCCGGTGGAGGGGCCGGTCGGGTGTTCATCCGCCAGCCGCTGGCGGAGGGTGAGGGCTTCCAGGAAGTGCCGCTCGGCCTCGCCCGGGCGGCCGAGGTCCCGCAGCACCTGCCCGACGTTCGCGTGGGTGATGGCCAGGTCGAACCGGGGGTCGGCGGCGGCCGGGTCGGTGGCCACCAGCGTCTCGCGGACGGCCTGAGCCTTGGCGTGCTGTCGCACCGCCTCCTCCCGCTCGCCCAGGTCGGTCAGCACGACGGCGTAGCTGTTGTACGTCCGGCCCAGCTCCCGGCGGTGCTGCGGGGCGGCGGGGAAGTCGGCCGCCAGCGACTCCCGCAGGGCGATGGCCCGCTCGTACTCGGGCCGGGTCTTGGCCAGTTGGCCGAAGGCGTCCCAGAAGCCGCCGATGCGGTAGTGCCCCTCGGCCCGGACGGCCCGCGACTGCTCGTCGCCGTCCTCGTCCCGGGCGAACGCCGCCCACCGCCCGGCGATCGCCTCCAGGTAAGCCGTCTCATTGGCCGACAGCGCCTTCTTCTCGCCGAACAGCTTCTCCACGTCCTCGCTGGTGGCCGCCCGCAGGGCCTCCAGCGCCCGGTTGCGGAACTCGACCGCCCTGGCCCGCTCGGCGTCCGCCCGGTTCCGCGCCTCGACCGCCTCCAGCCTAGCCTGCCGCTCGGCGTCGGCCCGCTCCCGCTCCTTGGCCCGCTCCGCCCGCACCAGCCCCCAGCCGGTGCCGGCCAGCCCGGCCACCAGGGCCAGCAGCAGCAGCCCGGCGGCGACCACCGGCCGGCGGTGCCGGCGGACGAACTTCCGCACCCGGTACCCGGCCGACGGCGGCCCGGCGGCCACCGGCTCGTGGTTCAGGAACCGCTCCACGTCCCGGGCGAACCCGGCGGCCGACTCGTACCGCCGGTCCCGGTCCTTGGCCAGCGCCTTCATCACCACCCAGTCCAGCTCGCCCTTCACCAGCCGCCCGAGCTTGGCCGGCTCGGTGTCCCGCACGGCGGCCGCCGACGGCGTGCCGTCGCCGGTGCTCAGCCGGCTGCTCGGGGTCGGCGGCTCGTCCTCCCGGATTACCCGCAGCAGCTCCTCCAGGGCCGCCTTGCCGAGCTGTTTCCGGTCGATCGGGGTGGTGCCGGTGAGCAGCTCGTACAGGATCACCCCGAGGGCGTACACGTCGGCCCGGGTGTCCACGTCCACGGCGTTGAACGTGGCCTGCTCCGGGGCCATGTACAGGGGGGTGCCGAGCACCGCCCCGAACCCGGTGAACAGGGTGGCCTCGGTCAGTTGCAGCCCGCCCGTCGCCTTGGCCAGGCCGAAGTCGATCACCTTGGGCACCGGCCGGCCGTCGTGGCTCTCGACCAGCACGTTGGACGGCTTCAGGTCGCGGTAGATGACCCCCTTCTGGTGGGCGTGCTGGACCGCCCCGCACACCTGCCCGAACAGGGCCAGCCGGTCGCGGACGCCCAGCCGGTGGGTGTCGCAGAAGTCGGTGATCGGGACGCCCTTGACCAGCTCCATGACGAAGAACGGGCCACCGCCGTCCGCCCCGGCGTCGAACAGCCGGGCGATGTGCGGGTGGTCCATCAGGGCGATGGCCTGCCGCTCGGCCTCGAACCGGGCCAGCACGGCCGCCGACCCGCCGCGGTCGCCGCGGATCAGTTTCACCGCCACCTTCCGCCGCACCGGCTCGGTCTGCTCGGCCATCCAGACGGTGCCCATGCCGCCCTCGCCGACCGGCTGGAGCAGCTTGTACCGGCCGGCGACGACGGTGCCGGGGCGGACGTGCACGGCAGGCGGGGCGGTCGCCGTCGGGCCGCCGTGCTTCCGGGTGGTCTCGGGGTCCGCGGGAAGGGCGGTGGTGGCGTCCGGGTCGGGCGGCCCGTCGAGGAAGCCGCCGCTGACGGCGTGGGCGGCCAGCAGCCCCTCGACCCGGCGGCGGAGGCCGGCGTCCCCGCCGCACCGCTCGTCCAGGAACCGCCCGCGGTCGGCCGCCGGCACGTCCAGGGCGGCGAAGAACAGGTCGCGTTCGGTCACGGGTTCGCCTCGAAAGCCCCGATGTCCACCCGGCCGGCGGTCGCCCGTGGCCGGCCCCGCTGGTCGACGGTCACGTCCGGCACCAGTTCGCCGGCGGCCATGGCCGGGCTGCCAGTCAGCAGCGGGACCGTTTCCGTCGGTCCACCGTGGCGGCCGAGCGGGCCGACCCCCACCGCCTGCAAGATGGGGCCGAATCGCCCGCCCCCGCTCTCGTCATCGAACAGGTTGCCGGTGGCAACCACCGCATCCGGTTCGGTGAAGACGACCAGCCCGCCCCCCTTATTGTCGGCGAACAGGCAGTTGACTGCCCGCACCCGGCCGCTGTCGGTGATCCGAATGCCCCCCCGGTTGCCGACGAACGTGCAGTGGACGGCCGTGGTGCTGCCGCCGTACCCCCGCACCCCGCCGACCGGCTGGCCTTCCCCCTCGCCCTGGCCCCGGGCAACGGTGCAGTTCATCAGAGTGACGACGCCGCGGAAGTTGAACACCGACCCGCCGCAGCTCTCGGCCGAACAGTCGCGGACGGTGCAGCCGTCCAGTGCCAGGTGAGCGCTCTCCCAGCACAATAGCCCGCCGCCGATCCCCTCCTCCCCCTGCCTCGGGCCGGTCTTGGCGGCCCGACCGTGGGCGAGGACTAGCCCGACCAGCCGAGCGGCCGCCGGTGCCGCGGCCTGCCCGAACCCGCGGCCCACCTCGACCACCCGCGTGCGGTACCCGCCGGTCAGAGTGACCCCAGCGGGAGGGCCGACGACGGTCGTCCGGTCCGGGTCGAGGAAGGTCAGCGGCCCAGCCGTAAGGCTGATCACCTGCGGGGTCGCGAACGTCCCCGGGTCGAACGTGATGACGTCCTCGCCGTGGCGGACGTTGGCCTCGCTCACGGCCCACCGCAGGGTGCCGGGGCGGTCGTCGTCCAGCGGACTGGTCACCACCAGCCCGCCGGTGGGGGACGAGGCCACCGGCAGCGTCTTCGGCTCGGTCGGGGACACGAGTTCGGCACTGGGCGGGCGATTCCGTTCGGCCAGCGCGGCCCACACCCCGCCGGCGACAACAAGCAGGACGACGGCCGCGGCGACCGCCCGCCGGCTCGGGTCCCGCGGCCGGGCTTGCGGGGCGGCGGTCAGGCAGCGGTCCAGGGCGTCGGCCGCGTCCTGCGCGGTCGGGTAACGGTCAGTCGGTCGCTTGGCTAACAGCCGGTCGATGACGGCGGCCAGCCCCGGCGGCACCCCCTCGATCACCTCGCCGGGCGGCCGCGGCTTGTCCTCGGCCACCCGCTTGAGGACGGCGAGCGTGCCGGCCGCCCGGAATGGCGGCCGGCCGGTGGTCAGCGTGTACAGTACGCTGCCCAGGCTGAACAGGTCGGCCCGCGGGTCGAGCGCCTCCCCCCGGGCCTGCTCCGGGGCCATGTACAGGGGGGTGCCGGCGATCACCCCGCTGGCCGTCAGGCTGGCGTCGTCGGCCGCCCGGGCGAGGCCGAAGTCGGTCAGCCGGGCCTGCCGCACGACCCCCGCTGCCAGCAGCACGTTGGCCGGTTTCACGTCCCGGTGGATCAGCCCCTGGGCGTGGGCGGCGGCCAGCCCGAGGGCGATCTGTCGACCCAGCCGGGCCACCTCGGCCGGGGGGAGCGGGCCGGTCGCGTCCAGGTGGTCCTGGAGCGTCCCGCCGCCCACGTACTCCATCACCAGATAGGGGACCGGCTGCTCCTCGACGGCGTGGACTCGGACGACGTGCTCGTGGCTCACCCGGGCGGCCGCCCGTGCCTCCCGCAGGAACCGCTGCCGCGGGGGTGAGGTCCCGGCCAGGAGCGGGTCGAGGAACTTGACGGCCACCACCCGCTGGAGGGTGGTGTCGAACGCCTTGACGACTATCCCGAACCCGCCCCGGCCGAGCACCTCCAGCACGTCGTAGTGGGCCAACCGGCCGAGCGCCCCCGCCCGGTCGGACGGGGTGAGGAGTTGCCGCAACGACTGGTCGTCGGCGACCGAGCCGCTCGCGCCCGCCGTGCGGGTTTGGCCCGGCGGCACGTCGAGGAAGCCGCCGCTGATGGCGTGGGCGGCCAGCAGCCCGTCCACCCGGCGGCGGAGGCCGGCGTCGCCCCCGCACCGCTCGTCCAGGAACCGCCCGCGGTCGGCCGCCGGCACGTCCAGGGCGGCGTCGAACAGGTCGCGCTCGGTCACGGGCAGGCTCCGGGGGCACCCCATGTGCGGAATCGGCGGCCGGTTCACGCCATCAATCCGCCGACAGGTCGCGGTACAGCCAGGCGCGGGCGAACGCCCACAGCCGGTCGGCCGTCCGCGGGGCCATGCCCAGGGCGTCGGCCGCCTCGGGCAGGGTCAGCCCGCCGAAGAAGCGGAGGGTGACCAGCTCGGCCGCCGGTGGGTCTTCGGCCGCCAGCCGGGCCAGGGCTTCGGCCACCGCCTCCGGGTCGGTGTCTGAGGCGGGGGCGGCCAGGTGGTCGAGGTCGAGGGCGGCCCGCCGCCGGCCGCCGCCCCGCTTGTCGGCCTGCTTGCCGCGGGCGTGGTCCACCAGGATGCGGCTCATGGCCACCGACGCCGCCCGGACGAACGCCGACCGGGTGGCGAACCCGTCCCCGCCGAGGCGGACGAGCGCCTCGTGGACCAGGCCGGTGGCGTCCAGGGTGTGGCCGTCCCGCTCGCGGGCCATCTTGGCCGCCGCCAGCTCGCGGAGTTCGGCGTACACGGTGGCCGACAGGTCGGCGGGCACGGGGGGACTCCGTGGCGGGCGGTCGGCAGCGGGAACGGTGTGGTGGAGTTATAGCACCCCGTCCGGTGGGCGGCCGGGGCGGCTGCTCGCCGCACGATTCCGGCGAATTCCGGCCGTGCGGTGGCGCGAGCCGGCCGGGGATTCCGCCATGAGCGGGTGCCCCGCCCCGTGGAGTCGCCCCCGTGCGCCCGAAACTCGCCGCCCTGGCCGCCCTCGCCCTGCTGGCCGGCCCGGCCGCCGCTCAGACGATCACCGTCGGCAGCCAGAGCCAACTGGCCGCGGCCATCGGCCAGGTGAACGCCGGCAGTGCCACCGCCATCAACTTTTCCGGCAACATCAGCCTGACGAGCGAGCTGCCGATCTTCACGCGGCCGGCCGGGGTGACGATCAACGGGGCCGGGTTCGCCCTGGACGGCGGCAGCACGTCGAACACGACCGGCGTCCGCGGCTTCTTCTTCGGCGTGCCGGCCAACACCCCGGCGGCCGGCGGCGGGTTCATGCCTACCACGGCATCGACAAACTGGTCGGTCAGCAACCTGACCATCCGGAACACGAACGCCCGGGGCGGGGACGGCTCCGGCGGCGGGGCCGGCCTCGGCGGCGGCATCTTTGTCAACGCCGGCGCCCTCAGCCTGTCCGGGGTGACTTTCACGAGTAACCGGGCGGTCGGCGGAATCGCTGCCGCAAACTCGGCTGGTCAAGGCGGCGGTGGTATGGGCGGCAGCTCCCCTACCGGCGTCGGCATTCTTAGCGGTGGCGGCGGCTTTGGCCTTAGAAACTCTAACTTTACCGGAGGAGGCGGAGCCAGCAGAGGCGAATGCAGGCGAGGGTGAGGACGCCCTGGTGGATGTCCGCCCGCTTCTCGTAC
>JAYVUZ010000045.1:0-36958 GCA_043787415.1 Fimbriiglobus sp.
GTACGAGAAGCGGGCGGACATCCACCAGGGCGTCCTCACCCTCGCCTGCATTCGCCTCTGCTGGCTCCGCCTCCTCCGGTAAAGTTAGAGTTTCTAAGCCACAACTCGTCTGGTCACACCCACTGTGAGGTGCCCCGGTGCCATTCCCTCGAGCCGCGGGCCGTGTCACGGTCGGCCTCGTCCTTTTCGCAACCTTCTTGACGGGTGTGATCGTGACGACCCGTTCCCCGCGAGTCCCGGTCGCGACCGAGTTCGTGTTCGTCGGCGAAGCCGTCCCGGCCGGCAATCTCGTTTTTATTACGCCTGACTCGTTGCTCTGCCCGGCCGTGAACGACCTCTACCACGTCCGGTTGGGGGCCGAGGGCGGCAGCCGCAAAGTCTACTCCCACCCGCAGTGGGTCGAGCGGGTGGCCGCGAGCGGTGACGGCAAGCGGGTCATCGTGGCATCGAACTCGGGCCTTACTGAGCTGACCTGGGTTGATGGGTTACTGACAAAAAGTGCCGAGCTGGTCCTGAACCGCGAAGCGAACGCGAGCGCTCCCGAATCGCCGTTCGGGGATCTGCTCGTTTGGGACGATGGCAGCCTGGCGTTCACGACCCGCGAAGGCGGGGCCACGGTGTACCGCAGGGTCGGAGCAGACGGCCCTGTGGAAACGGTCTACACGCTGGCCGACGACCCCGCCCTGACCCGCAACCCACGGGCCGCTTTCCTGCACGTGTACGGGACGTTCATGGACCTGAAGCGGCGGCACGTCCACCTGGCTTATAGCGGGGGCATCGCCACCGCCCCGCTCGACCCGACGGGGAGGCCGTCCAACATCCCGCTACCCGGCCGGGACGCCTTCACCGTCTTACCCGGCACCCAGTCGGGCGGCTTGTATATCGGCAGCCACACCCAACTGCTCTGCCTCGACGCCAGCGGTCGGGTGCTCGTGACCATCAAACTGCCTGGGGCCGTCTCCGCGACGGCCGCGGTTCCGGGCCGCGGGCTTGTGGCCGTACTCCAGAGCCGAGCAACCCTCGGCGCGTCGGACTGTCAGCTCCTGCGGGCCGACAGCCTGGACAAGGTCGTCAGCTTGCCACTCGCCCCCAAGGCCGGTGGCCAGTCGCTGGCCGTGTCGCCGGACGGCTCCCGCCTCGCCGCCGTCACCGGGTATGGCGACCGCACCCTGCTCAAGGTCTGGAAGTTGGCGGACGTGCTGCCGTAGCATCGGCCGCCCCGCACGGTAGTCGTATGCTGGGCGTATGGACATCCCGGCCAAGAAACTCGTCAAACTGCTCGACCCCGCCCGGCCGCCGGCGGTGCGGGCGGCGGCCGCGCTGGTGTGCGGCGAACTCGGGGTGAAGGACGCCGCCGCCGACCTCCTCGCCGCCCTGTGGGACGAGGACGACACGGTGCGGCTGGCCGCCATCCCGGCGTGCGGACAGCTCAAGTTGCTGAAGGCGCTGCCCATCTTCCTCGAACGCATCCCCACCGGACGGGAGGAGGGGACGCTGTGCGCGGCGGCGGCGGCCCGGCTCGGCCCGGCCGGGGTGAAGGGGCTGCACGACCTGTTGCACAAGGTGGCCCCCGGGGTGCGGAAGACCCTCGCGGCGGCGCTCAGCGGGGCCGGCGGCGGCGGGGCCGAGGCGTCGGTGGGCGTGCTGCGGGACCACGACCCGGCGGTGGTGGCCGCCGCCGCCGCCGCCATCGCCGGCCGGGTGCCGCAACTCGGCCCGGCCCAGAAACACGACTTGACGACGGAACTCGTCGCCTTCGCCGCCGAGAAAGCCAAGCGGCCGCCGGCGGCGGAACTGGCCGTGGTCAAACTGCTGGCCGCGCTCGACGACCCGGCGACGGCGGACGTGCTGTGGGACCGCACCGCCCCGCCGCACCCGCCGGAGGTGCGGGCCGCCGCCCTGTCGGCCGTCGGCGGCTGGATGGACGACCTGCCCAAGGACCGTTGGAAGCGGCTGTTCGCCGCCGCCGCCGACCCGCTGTTCCCGGTCGCCGCCCCGGCCCTGATGATCCTGAGCAAGCAGCCGGTGTCGCCGAAGCAACTGGCCGACTGGGCCGGCCTGTTCCACGCCCCGGACCAGGCCGCCCGCCGGCTGGCGCTGGAAAAAGTCGGCGACACCGACGCGCCGCTGGTGGTGGCCGGGCTGCTGGCCCAGCTCGACCGCCAAGACCCCCACCTGCGGGACACGGCGCGGGCCAAGCTGGCCGCCACCGCCGGCGGCCGGGCCGCCCTCGCCGACGGGCTGCTGGCCGCCGACACCGCGGACACGTTGTGGCCGCTGGTGCGGGCGGTGGCCCCGTTCGCCGACGGCTTCGCCAAGGCCAAGCGGGCCGAACTGCTGGAAGCCGCTTGCCAGCACATCGACGCCGACGACCACCGGGCCGAGCCGCTCCAGTTCCTGCTGCGGGCGGCCGACGCCACGGCCCTGCGGGACGCCCTGTTCGACCGGGCGGTGGCCCGCCGCAAGAAGAAGCAGTACCCGGCGGCGCTGAAGTACCTGAAGCTGCTCGGCCGCGACCCGGCGGCCGGCCTGCCGGTGCGGCTGGAGTTGGCCCTGTGCGGGCTGAAGCTGTCCCGCAAAGACTTGGCCGCCGACCAGCGGTCGATGGACCCGTGCCTGCGGCAGTTCGAGGGGCTGGTGGAGCGGGCGGCCGCCGACGTGCTGGCGGCGGTCGGGGCGGCCGCGTGGCTGGAGGCCGAGGACGTGTTCTACCTGGGCTTCCACTTCGGCGAGAAGAACGGGGCCGACCGGCAGTTCGGGGCCGACCTGCTGCGGCTGGTGGTCAAGCAGTTCCCGAAGGCGAAGGTGACGGCCGCCGCCAAGAACAAGCTGAAGGCGGTGGGGTAAGGGAACAACGACACGGGTCGCAGACGATTCACAACGCGGCCACGGCGTTGCCGCCGTGGAAGAATGCTGGCCGTACCACCAACAAGTGAACCGCTACCGTACTTCAATGCGGCCACGGGCTTTCCCGTGGAATGTCCCGGGCCACAGACCTAGCATGTGGCCCGGGAGTCAGCGCCCGTGTCGCTGCCCACGCTCCTCAACCACTAACGGCTGAGGTTCGTGTACAGCCAACTGGTGCAGTCGGTTCCGATACCCACGGTCGCCCAGCCACCGCTTAGCCCCGCGACTAGCAACGAGTCGTTGGCGTCAAGGTGTGAACTAAGAGAGTCTTGCACCTGCGCACTGGTCAAGGCAGTCTTGACGATCCAGACCGACCCCAAGCAGTGCCACCAGTCTCCCAACGCTTGAATCGCCTCCGAGATTCGGTGGTAGTTCTGACCGGGTCTGTGAAGGTCGTATGTGATGAGTTGCACAGGCAAGTGCATACCCTCCTGGCGTAACGTAGCCACGCAGCGGCCTGGAGGGTAGAATACCCCTGTTCCGTGCAGGACGACCCGTTAGCGCGGGTTGCTGCATGGCAGCGGATGGGTACGCCAACCCATCCGCTGCCATATCTTACGCCGACATAGATTCCGAGTCAACAGTTAAGTGTACCGCTACCGTGAAGTGTTGTATCCGATGACAGTACTCCTTGAGCAGGTCTTGGCCGTCGTTGCCGCCCTACCGCCGGCCGAACAGGACGCAGTGGCCGCACGACTTCTTGAGGAACTGTCTGCCGATCACCGGCTGGGGCCGGTGCCGGACGGGGCGTTCGACCAACTCGCCGACGAGCTGTTCCAGACCTACGACACCACGGAAGCGACCGATGCCGCCCCTGCCCGTTGACCGGGGCGAGGTGTGGCTAACTGACCTCGGGATGGCCGCCAAAGTGCGGCCGTGTCTGGTACTGAGCGTCGCCCCCGGCCCGCCCGACCGCGTGCTATATACCCTAGTCCCACGCACCACCAGCTTTCAGGGCACGGCGTTCGAGGTGCCGCTGGCGGTGTCCTTTCTCCAGCCCGGCGTCTTCGAAGCCCAGGGGGTTGTGACAGTACCCCGCCCGCGCCTGATCCGCCGGCTCGGGGTGCTGTCGCCGGCTCAACTCGCCCCGGTCGAGACGGCCGTGCGGCTTTGGCTCGGGCTGTAGGTGTGGCCACCACGGCCGACCGATCCCGTGCCACGGTTCGGTGACCGCCGAGGGCAGAGACCCAGCGCCAGCCATATGCTACCCATATCCGGGGGCGTCCGCGCGACTGGTGTCGGCCGTCGTCTTCAAAACGATCGTGCGGCGTGAGCAACGCCGCAGGTGGGTTCGATTCCCATCCGCCCCCGTTGGTTCGCTCACCGGCCCGAGTCGCCGGCGGTCGTCGGCCACCTTACGGCGGACAACTCATGCGCGCGACCTGTCTGGTCGGGCTGGTGCTGGCCGGCTTCGCCCCGGCCGCTCCGCCGAACGTGGTCGTCGTGCTGAGCGACGACATGGGCTTCTCCGACCTCGGCTGCTACGGCGGCGAGATCGCCACGCCCAACCTCGACGCCCTGGCCGCCGGCGGGGTGCGGTTCACCCAGTTCACCAACGCCGCCCGCTGCTGCCCCACCCGGGCCAGCCTGCTGACGGGGCGCTACCCCCACCAGGCGGGCATCGGGCACATGACGACCGACGACGGGTATGACGCCTACCGCGGCGACCTGAGCCGCCAGACGCCCACCCTGGCCGAGGCCCTCAAGCCGGCCGGCTACCGCTCGTACGCCGTCGGCAAGTGGCACGTCACCCGCCACGCCGCCGCCGACGGGCCGAAGCACAACTGGCCGACCGGCCGCGGGTTCGACCGCTTCTACGGCACCATCCACGGGGCCGGCAGCTTCTACGACCCGTCGTCGCTGGTGCGGGACGACCGCATGATCTCGCCGTTCGCCGACCCGCAGTACCGGCCGGCCACCTACTACTACACCGACGCCGTCTCCGACCACGCCGTGCGGTTCGTGGCCGACCACGCCCGGGACCACGCCGACACGCCGTTCCTGCTATACGTCGCCTACACCGCCGCCCACTGGCCGCTGCACGCCCTGCCGGCGGACATCGCCAAGTACCGGGGCAAGTACGCCGGCGGGTACGAGCCGGTCCGCACGGCCCGGTTCGACAAGGCGGCCAAGCTCGGGCTGATCGACTCGGCCCAGGGGCTGGCCCCGCAGGTCGGCAACTGGGCGACGGTGGCGGACAAGGAGTGGGAGGCGGCCGGCATGGAGGTGTACGCCGCCATGATCGACCGCATGGACCAGGGCATCGGCAAGCTGGTGGCCGAGCTGAAGCGGGCCGGCAAGCTGGACGACACCCTGATCCTGTTCCTGCAAGACAACGGCGGTTGCGCCGAGCCGATGGGCCGCACGGGGAACAAGAAGCACCCGAACGTCGCCCGCCCGGCCCGGCCCACCTTCCCCGTGATGAAGCCGACCGACTTCGCCGCGGCCGGCAGCGTGCCGGACCAGACCCGGGACGGCTTCCCGGTGCGGATGGGGCCGAAGGCGCTGCCCGGCCCGGCCGACACCTACGTGGCCTACGGCCGGGGCTGGGCGAACGTGTCGAACACCCCGTTCCGGGAGTACAAGCACTGGGTCCACGAGGGCGGCATCAGCACCCCGCTGGTGGCCCACTGGCCGGCCGGCATCCCCGCCGCGCGGCGCGGCAAGCTGGCCACCGAGCCGGGCCACCTGATCGACATCATGGCCACCTGCCGCGACCTCGCCGGCGTCGCCGACCCGGCCCCGGAGGGGGTGAGCCTTCGGCCGGCGATGGCGGGCGAGAAGCTGACGCGGCCGCAGCCGCTGTTCTGGGAACACGAGGGGAACAAGGCGGTGCGGGCCGGCGACCGCAAGCTGGTGGCCAAGCACGCCGGGCCGTGGGAACTGTACGACATGACGAAGGACCGGGTGGAGGCCCACGACCTGGCCACGGCGGAGCCAACGAAGGTGAAGGAGCTGGCCGCCGCCTGGGACGCCTGGGCGGCGCGGGTGGGCGTGCGGCCGTGGCCGGTGGCGAAGCCGTAGTTCTGCCGGGCCGCCAAGCCCGAAGCGCGAGCGAGGGACGATATCACGTCCGTGGGGGTACCTCCCCTCGCTCGCGCTTCGGGCTAGGAAGCCCCCGCCGCCAGTTCGTGCTGCCGTCGCCTGGTCCCTACGCTTCCGCCCGCTCGCCGATCCCGTCCGCGGAGTGGCGGCTCCGGTGGCCGCGCTCAGCCCCCGTCGGCCAGCCACTTGCCCGCCGTCAGAGTCATGGCCGCGGTGCCCACCAGCAGCACCGCCGACAGCAGCAGCCGCACCCCGGCCGGCCGCTCGTCCCGCCCCACGCACCGGCCGCTGACGATCAGCGTCTCGCACTCCCGGCAGCACTGCAGCGGCTTGCCGGCGGCGTGCGGCAGGCGGCGGCCGGCGGTCAGCGGGTTGCGGTCGGCGGCGGTTGCCGTCTGGACGTGGAAGCCGAACTCCTGGGCCGCGTCGAGCGGGGTGCGGCAGAACTGACAGCCGAGCGGGCGGGGCATCAACGGCTCCCCGGGCAAGGGTGAAGGCGACCGGCCGGCAGACCCACACGGGCCGGACGACGGGAGAGAGGAGGAGGGAGAAACTCGGCGAGAGCGTAGCACGAAAAAAGCGGGTTGTAAACCGGCATCCGGGCAGGCGCAGCTCACCGCCACCGACACCACCACCGGGTCAGCAAGCCGAGCGACTCCGGCACCCCGTCCCAGTCGGTCGGTCCGTCGTCTCCCGTGAACCGGAACCGAACCCGACGGCCGACCGCCAGTGTCTTCCAGTAGGTCGCGGCCCACGGCCGGACCTCACCCATTGCTCCGACCCCGGGACGACCTACGTCCCGAGGTGATGCATCAGCGACAGGTAGCGACGGACCCATCGATCCGTCGCCCCGACGTACTCGCCGGTCCCGTCCACGGGATCGTCACTCGTGCGGAGGTAACGGCTCCAGTCGGGAGCGGCGAACGCCTCCCACACCGCCCCGGCGGCGGCGGCGCGGCCGTACCACCGGCCGCCCGGTGCGGTCAGGTCGCCTGTGACGGTGAGTGCCCGGCCGACGCCCTCGCGGTCGAGCGGAGCGCCCGGGCCGTCCTCGAACGATTCGCCAGATTCGACCCAGCCGCGGGTAAACAGGTCGGCCAGCACGTCGGCCAGTCGCGGGGCGGGCAGGCCGTGCGGCGGCTTGTTCAGAAGTTGGTCCAAATCCGGGCGGACGAGGGCGTGAAGGCCGAGGCGGAACTCGACCACCGACTCCAGCAGCCAGTATTCAGCCCGGGTCAGTCGCGGTTCCATGCCGACACCGCTGGGACGGGGTGAGTCGGATTGGGTCACGCTGCAGACCGGACACCGTCGGCGGCGACCGGCTCGGTCGGGTCGATGTATCTCACCGGCTTGTCGCGGAGCGGGAAAGTCGGGGCCGGCCCGCGGGCCAGTACGATCACCTCGACCGGCTGGCCCGGCGGCAGCGGCAGGTCCGGCAGCGTCAGCGGGCCGGCGGCCGGCATGGCCGTCTCGATGCGGTGGGCGGTCAGGCTCATCGGTTCACCTGGCCCTCATCATACCCGGCCCGACTCCCCTTGCCTCGCCCCGCACCCCGCGGTATAGCCCCGCTGCGACCGGCGTGCGCCGGGCGTGGGGGGAGGGACCGCCGTGGCCGCCGCACCGACAGCCAGCGCGATGGTGGTCGAAACCTCGCACCTGACCAAGATTTACCAGAACCGCCAGATCGCGCTGAACGACACCAGTATCAGCATCGCCCCCGGCACCGTACTCGGCCTGCTCGGGCCGAACGGGGCCGGCAAGACGACGTTCCTCCGGCTCGTCCTCGGCCTGCACCGGCCGACCGCCGGGTACGCCAAAGCGTTCGGCCGGGTGATGCACCCGAACGCCGCCGACCTGCGGCGCCGCATCGGCTACATCCCGACCAACCCGCAGTTCCCGAAGGGCATGACGCCCATCAGCTACCTGGACTACATCGGCCGGCTGTTCGGCATGACCCGGGACGTGCGGAAGCCCAAACTGGCGCAGCTCATCCGGGCCACCGACCTGCTGTCCCACGCCGGCGAGGCCATCGCCCACTTCACCCCCGGGCTGACCTCCCGCCTGGCCGTGGCCGCGAGCCTGATCAACGAGCCGGAGCTGCTCATCTGGGACGAGCCGACGCACGGCTTGGACATCGAGGCCCGGCGGTCGATGCTCGAACTCATCAAGACGCTGGCCGCCGAGAAGACGCTCATCCTCAGCAGCCACAACCTGTCCGACGTGGACGAGGTGTGCAACCACGCGGCGGTCCTCAACCGCGGCCAACTGATTTTCAGCGGTACGCTCACGGACCTGAAGGGCCGCATCCGCCGCAACCACTACGAGCTGGACCTGGACGGCGACCAGAAGGCCATCACCAAAGCGGTGGCCGCGGTGAAGGCCATGAAGGAGGTGCTGAGTGCCACCCTCCGCACCCGCCGGCTGGAACTCAAGCTGACCGACGACGTGTCCAACACGGCCCTGCTGGCCGTCATCTTCCAGACGCTCAGTGACAGCAAGGTGTCACTGGTGAGCGTGCGGACGGTGGGGATGCAGACCGAGCAGGCGTACCTGGACCTGGTGGAGAAGGAGGAGCAGCGGGGGTTCACCCGGTTGTACCACCCGGCCGAGGCGGCATGACCACAACCGTGCTGGACAAGTGAACAGAAACTGCCGATAAGGGTGGCGTCCCACAACCCATCGGAGGTTTCCCATGTCCGCCGCCCCGGCCGGCTACCATACCGTCACCCCGTACCTGACCGTGCCCAGTGCGGCCGAGGCCATCGCCTGGTATCAGACGGCCTTCGGGGCGGTCGAGAAGCTGCGGCTGACCATGCCCGGCGGCGGCATCGCCCACGCCGAGATCACCATCGGCGACTCGGCCCTCATGATGGGCGACGAGAACCCGGAATGGGGGAACAGAAGCCCCAAGACCCTCGGCGGCACGCCGAGCGGGTTCTGCATCTACGTGCCGGACGTGGACGCGGCGTTCGACAAAGCGGTGGCCGCCGGGGCGACGGTGGTCATGCCGGTGGCCGACCAGTTCTACGGCGACCGCTCGGGCACCGTACTGGACCCGTTCGGCCACAAGTGGACGCTGTCCACCCACCAGAAGAGCATGACGGCGGCCGAGATGCAGGCGGGCATGGACGAGTGGCTACAGTCGATGTCGATGTCGATGGCGGCGGCGTAAGGAGCAGTCGATGGACGTGACCACACTGGCCGCCCCGCCCGTCCGGTTCAACCGGCTGCTGCCGTACTGGGCGGTCCTCCAGACCGACTTCCGCCAGACGGCCCAGAGCTGGGTGTACCGGCTGTGGGTCATCCTGACAGTGGTCGGGGCCGGCGGCAGCGTGGCGTATCGGGCCGGCAACTACCAGCAGGCCGGCATCGTCGAAAGCGCGAGCGAGCGGGCCAGCGACCTGGCCCGCGGCCTCGGGGCGGCCGGGCTGGCGCTGGTGGCCCTGCTGGCCGTCAGCGCCGTCGGCGGCGAGCGGGCGACGGTGGCCGACGCCGTCCTCAGCCGGGGCATCAGCCGGCGGTCGTACTTCCTGGCCAAGTGGCACGCCCGGCTGGCGGTGGTGCTGCTCACCTTCGCCGGGCTGGCGGCCGCGGTCCTGGTGGCCAACCAGTGGCTGCTGAAAGCCGACCTGACGCTGTCGGGTGCCGCGGTCGGCTGCCTGCTGGTGGCGGCCGGGCTGACGGTGGTCGTCACCTGGGGCGTGACCATCGGGGCGCTGGCCAACGGCACCGTGCTGGGCATCACCATCTTCTGGCTGCTCATCTACGGCGGCCTGCTGGCGACCAGCTTCCTGCCGGAGTCGTACCCGTCCCCGCAGCGGGTGCTGGACGGGCTGCGGCTGGTGCTGAAAGGCCAGTACAGCCGGGACGGGGTGACGGACGTGCTGGCGGCGGCGGCGGTGCTGAGCGGGGCGGCGGCCGTGGTCGGGCTGGTCGGGTTCGGCCGCAAGGACGTGTGACGGCCGCAACTCACCGGCGCCATCGATCCCCGAACAGAACTAGCATCAGAAACAGCGTGGCCGAGCGGTCGGCGCCGACTCGCCCCCAGGCGTCGACCGCGTCTTTGGCCGCCTGTACTTGGGCAAGCACCTCGACCCGGGTGAACGACCGGGACAGGTTGTAGTCTGCCTCGTGCCGCGCCTCTTGCAACTCGACGAACGCCTCGGCCACAAGGCTCAAATCGGACGGCACCGCCGGTCCACCGGCCACATCGCGAAGGGGGCCTTGCCAGCCACCGGACGTGAGGGCAACCTTGCACGCGCGTTTGATGTCCTCGTGCCGAGGTACGCGGGCGACCAAACTGCGGATACCGGGATCGCTGCCGAGCGCCGTAGAGGCCGCCTGGACGAGGGTGTGGAACACCGCGTAATAGGCGGCCGACACAGCCCGACGGAGATTGGCTTGCTTCGGCCGTCGGGCGTCCCGGGTGGCAAGATGCTCGGCCTGCTCGATCAGGTCTGCCTCGTGACTCATCCGACTGCCACCGGGGTGGCACGTGCTTCGCTAACAGAATGTACCCGCACGAACGGCCAGCGGTCGATCCCCCGGCGTGCGAATTCTTGGCGGAGTGCCTGCCGTACTCGCCGCATCCGCACCTGAAAGTCGGCGGATGTCACGTCGATGTGGTCGGGGGCCACCAACCAGACGACGACAGCCGGCTCGCCACCCGCGTCCGCACGCAACTCGAAGTCGAAACCCAGGCCCGTGCCCAGAAGGCCATATTCAGGGGTACTCAGTACAGTCCTGATTGCGCTGTAAACGTTATCGCTCGCCGGATCAGAGAGACGTATTTCCAGCGAGTCACAGATCGTCGTCAGGGCTTCAAGGGCGACGTGGAACTCTTCCTCGGTTGGCGGCTGGTCGTTTGATACCCGGTCTGCGACCGTACGGAACCGCTCGACGGCAGCAGTAACCGCTTCTACGACTTGTGGCTTCAGCCCGGTCAACTCGGCTGGGTCGTATCCGTTAACGTTGGCCGGGGACATCCACCACGCGGCGCCACGCAAGATGCGGTCCATCTCCGCTTGGTCGGACCACATCTTTTGTCCGAGTCCGAGCTGAGATTGCACTCCA
Source organism: Fimbriiglobus sp. (assembly GCA_043787415.1). Lineage (GTDB taxonomy): Bacteria > Planctomycetota > Planctomycetia > Gemmatales > Gemmataceae > JAXMAZ01. The sequence goes on from JAYVUZ010000045.1 coordinate 11,026, forward strand.
TGGTCCGCTCGGCGAACACCCTGTAAGAACTCGGGCAGCGGCATCGAACACCTCCAGGCTGTTCACCCTACACTGCTCGCCGGTCGTTCACAATACACCGGCCGGCCCCGGTGAACGCCCCGGCCTCGTGGCCGAACAGCTCGCTGGCGATGAGGCCGGGGGCCAGGGCCACGCACGACACCGGTACGAACGGTTTGTCGGCCCGCCGGCTCTGGGCGTGGACGGCCCGGGCGACCAGTTCCTTGCCGGTGCCGGTTTCCCCGAGGATGAGCACGGTGGCGTCGGTCGGCGCCACCCGGGCGACGGCCCGGCGGACGGCGGCCAGGGCCGGGCCGGAGCCGATGAGCGGGGCGTCAGCCACGGCCGACCGGCGGGACGCCGGTCCCACCGCCCTCCGGTCCAGACCCGGTGGCACCGGCGTCCCGCCGGTGGGTCGCATCAAACAGCCACGGGTAAACGTGGGGCGAGGCACACAGCCCGGCCTTCACCGGGTTGCTCAAAATGTACCCGTGCTTCTCAGCAACCTCGTCGTCGTCCCGCATCCAGCGGTCGTACCGCTCATCCAGCCAGACCGAGCCGCAGGCCGCTCGGTGTCGGTTGATCCGGTGGGCCGAGTAACTTTTGACGCTGTGGACGAGTTCGCTGAGGTCCCAAAAGCCGTCGCCCTTGCGGAGCGGCGTGGTGAGGACGTGAACGTGGTCGGGCATGACGACGGTGGCCAGTACATCCCACCGCTTGCCGTGCCAGAACAGGATCGTGGCCAGGGCGTGGTTGCGGTCGGCATCGGTCAGACGGATGCCGGGTCGGCACCGCCAGGTAAGGAAGTGGACGGCATATGGCACCTGCCAGTGAGGCAGGTTGCGATGGGTGATGCGCTCAGTCACCACCGGCGGGACGCCGGTGCCACCACCAGGCACCGGCGGGACGCCGGTGCCACCGATCAGAGTTCGCGGCTTGTCCATCCCTGCACCTCCGAACGTCAGTTGCCCCCTCGCTCGGTGGCACCGGCGTCCCGCCGGTGGTCCGGCCATCCCCTCACACCTTGGCCAACTCCTCCTCCAGCAGCCGCGTCACCAGGTCGTTCGGGGCGCCCTTGTTGGCCTTCATCACCGCCCCCTTGAGCTTGTTGGCCGCCGCCGCCTTGCCACCCTTGAAGTCGGCCACCGTCTTCGGGTCGGCCGCGACCGCCGCCGCCACCGCCGCCCGCAGCCCGGCCTCGTCGAAGTCCGTCCGCACCCCCTCGGCGGCCAGCGCGTCGGCCACCGAAAGCCCGTCGGCCAGCAGCCGGGCGAACGTCTTCCGCCGCGGGTCTTGCCCGATGCTCGCCGTCCTGGCCACGAAGTCGGCGAAGGCCGTGGCGGTCAGCGGGAAGGCGTCGATCTCTTCGCCCCGCTCGGCCAGCGCCGGGTACACCAGGTCGCTGATGCGGTCAGCCGCCTGTTTGCCGTCGCCGCCCAGGTGGCCGGCCACCGCCTCGAAGTAGCCGACCATCTTCCGCCCCTTGGCCGCCAGCACGGAGGCCGCCAGTTGGGTCAGCTTGTACTGGCCCTCCAGCCGCTGCCGCTGCTCGGCCGGGCGTTCGCCCATCTCCGCCCGCACCCGCTCCACCTGCTCCGGCGACACCGTCACCGGCACCAGGTCCGGCTCGGGGAAGTAGCGGTAGTCGGCCGCCTCCTCCTTGTGCCGCTGAACCTCGGTGCGACCTTTGGCGTCGTCCCAGCCGGCCGTCGTTTTCAGGAACTTGTCGATGCGGTAGCCGGCCGGGTTCTTGCCGTACTCCTCGAACTGCCGCTTGGCCTCGTAGGCGATGGCCCGACCGACCCCGCGGAAGCTGTTCAGGTTCTTGATCTCCACCAGCGGCGTGGCGGCGAATCCTTTCGGCTCGGCCGCGTCCGGAACATGCAGGTTCACGTTGGCGTCGCACCGCAGCGACCCTTCCTGCATCTCACAGTCGGAGATGCCCAGCTCGCGGAGCAGCAGTCGCACCTCGTCCAAATACGCGATGGCCTCCTCGGGGCTGCTCAGGTGCGGGTGGCTGACGATCTCCAGCAGCGGGGTGCCGGTGCGGTTGAGGTCCACCCGGGTGTCGCCGCCGCGGCCGGACTCGTCGTGCAGGTTCTTGCCGGCGTCCTCCTCCAGGTGCGCCCGGATGATGCCCACCCGCTTGGCCGTATACCCCGTCCGCGGGTCCGGGTGGACGTTGATGTCGAGGTGCCCGTCGTGGCTGAACGGCAGGTCGTACTGCGAGGTCTGGAAGTTCTTGGGCAGGTCCGGGTAATAGTAGTTCTTGCGGTCCCACTTGGTGAACCCGGCGATCTGACAGTTCAGTGCCAGGGCGGCCCGCAGGGACAGGTCGAAGGCGCGACGGTTCATGACCGGCAGGGCGCCGGGCAGGCCGAGGCAGACGGGGCAGGTGGCCGAGTTGGGGGGCAGGCCGAACTGGTTGCGGCAGCCGCAGAACAGCTTGGTGCGGGTGAGCAGTTGGACGTGGACTTCCAGCCCGACGACGACGCGGTACGGCTCGGCCATGTGCGGCTCCCGGGGCGTTTCGCCCGCCCTGCAAAGTGGGTATGATACAGGCACGTCGGCAACGATTCGGGTTCGCCCCCCGAGGCTCGGATGCTCAGCGACGACTTCGAGTGGGACGACGACAAGGCTGCGGAGAACGAGCGCAACCATCAGGGGGTAACGTTCGGCGAGGCGGCGTCCGTCTTCGGTGACCCGCTTGCGGTCGGCGGGCCGGACGACGAACACTCGGATGACGAGGAGCGATCCACGCTGGTCGGCTACTCCTACTGCAAAGAGCTGATGCGGGTGACGTACACGGAGCGAAACGGGCGGGTTCGGATCATCAGCGCCCGGAGATGCACCCGGTCGCAGCAAAGGGGGTTCCGGGATGGCACCTATCCCTGAGTCAGATGACGAGTTGCTCGACATCTACGAAGGCAAAGTGCCGCTGCCGCCGGGGTGGGTGCGGGGCAAGCACGCCGCCCGGTTCGCCGCAGCGGCAAAAGCGGCGGCGCTCGATCTCAGTACCAGCGACGAGAAAACTTCCGGATTGAACGGGGCCGCACAGGATGCCGAGCAACAGGCTAAGCTCCGAGCATTCTGCGCTCGGGTCGGGCAAGAGTGGTTGCCGTGGGCTGACAGCCACACACTCCCGATTTGGGCCGCAAAACCCGGCGTCGTGTGTTTGGCCGGCTCAGGCACCCTTTTCCGAGTCGCTGATGTGTCGTTCTTGGTGACGGCCGCTCACGTCTACACGGATGCGGAGGACGGCGGCTGGACTCTGCTAGTGACCGATGACTCTGACGGAGCGCCGGAGGTGCGTTTGACCGGGGGCGCGGTCTGGGTCCAACCCTTGCCACTGGACGTGGCAGTGTGGGAGCTATCACCGGCCGTAGTCAACAGTCTGACAGGGCGCGCCTTTCTCTCCGTTCACGACACGGACAGGCGTCGTCGCCGCACCGGGCCTGGTCTGTATGCCCTCTACGGGTACCCGGGCGAACTGTGCGACCTTTCCAGTCGCGTGGGCGCCCGGGTGATAGCGGAACACCGGCCGTTGTCCTACATTACGTCCCCGTATTCGGGACAGGTGCATCACCACGGGAGCTACGACCCGAACTTCCACTTTTGCCTAAGGCTGTCTACTTCCAATTCCGGTCTGCTCGGACAGCAGAGTGATATGCCGTCTAAACTCTACGGCATCAGTGGATGTAGCCTCTGGCAAGTTTACGCAGAAGGCATGTCTGTTAATCTGTGGTCATTCCGACAGTCGGTAGTTGTCGCTGTACAAACGCATGTAAATTACGATCTTGGCTACATCCGCGGCACCCGCTGGTGGGTGATCGAGCGCATCATCCGTGATAACTGGCCCGAACTCGCCCCGGCCCTGTCGCTCGAAATGCCTGACCCGCGCCCGGCGGCCGTCTGATCCCGTGTGCCTAGCCGAGATGCCCAGCGGCGGTAACACCCCCGTCACCGCCGCAGCAGGAACCCCTTGCTGTTCACCAGCCCCCAGGCCACGTCCTCCCACGCCGCCCGCCGGTCCTTCGCCCCGCGGACGTGTGTCAGCAACCCCTCACGCTCGTCGCTGGTCGGCAGCCGGGCCACCGCGGAAAGGTACAGCTCGTCCAGCATCTCCGCGTCGCTGGCCCCGGCCTTCAGCATCGCCCCGAGGCGGTTGTTCGGGTCGGCCAGCAGTCCGGCGGCGAGGGCGCCGGTCATCAGTTGGAACGCCTGCAACACGCCGGGGTCGGCGGCCCGCTCGCACTCGCAGGTGAGCAGCCGCTCCGGCTTGCCGAAGGCCCGCAGGAACCGCACGCCCCAGTCGTCGCCCCCCCGCCGGTCGGGCGACGGCACGGCCGCCAGCTCGCCGGCCCGGGTGCCCGCCGGCTGGCCGGCGAACTTCACCGGCGTGTCCAGGGTGCGGCTCAGCGCGTCCAGCAACTGCTCGGCCTCCAGCGGCTTGACCACCGCCCCGGCCAGCCCGTCGGCGACCGCCGGCGACGCCGCGCGTTGGTAGGTGTGCGACGTGACGACGTGCCGGACCAGCGGCTTGAGCCGATAGCCGCCGCGGGTGAACTCGGCGGTCAAGTGGTCCATCAGCGCGGGGTTCGACGGCGGGTTGGTGGCCCGGAAGTCGTCGTTCGGCTCGACCAGCCCGCGGCCGACCACGGCCCGCCAGATGCGGTTAGCCTGGGCGCGGGCGAAGTACGGGTTGGCCGGGTCGCTCACCCACGCCGCCAGCGCCGCCCGGCGGTCGGCCCCGGCCGGCGGCTCGGCCCCGCCCAGGAACTTCGGGCGGGCGTCCCCGCCCTTCGGGTGCGGCAGCTCGCCGCTGTGCTTCTCCACCACCACCTGCTCGCCGACGAACTCGTGCTTGTCCAGGTTGTCCCGCCGGTCGTTGGCCCGCACCTTGTAATCGACCCGGGCGAACACGGCGGCGAAGCGGTGGTAGTCGTCCTGGGTCCAGGCGTCGAACGGGTGGTTGTGGCACTTGGCACACCCGACCCGCAGCCCGAGGAACACTTGCGCCGCGCTCTCGGCCCGGGAGTACGGGTCGCGGCTGGCCCGGTAGAAGTTGGCCGGCGGCTGGTCGTACGTGTTGCCCCGGGCCTGTAGCACCTCGGCGGCGAACTCGGTCAGCGGCCGGTCGGCGGCGAGCTGGTCCTGAATCCAGCGGTGGAACCCTTGCACCCCCTTGCGGTCCAGCGCCTTCTCCTCCACCCGCAGCAGGTCGGCCCACTTGCCGGCCCAGTGGGCGGCGAAGTCCGGCCGGGCCAGCAACTCGTCGACCAGCGTCGCCCGCTTGTCCGGGGCCGGGTCGGCGAGGAACCGACGCACCTCGGTAGCGGTCGGCGTCACCCCGACCACGTCCAGGAACAGCCGGCGAATGTACGTGGGGTCGTCGCAGGGTGCCGCCGGCCGCACCCGCATCGCGGCGAGCTGGTCGAGAACGTGTCGGTCGATGGGGTGCGTGCGGTCCTCGGCCGACAGGTCCACCGGCTCGCGGGCCGGCAGGAAGGCCAGCCGCACCGGCGTCTGGTGCTGGAGGTAGCGGACGACCACCACCACCTCGCCGCCCTGGTCGAACTTCACCACCTCGCCGGACGGCTTGACGGTGGCGACGCCGACCGCCGACGCCTCGAAGGTGACGAACGGGGTCACGTCCCGGGTCGAGCCGTCGGCGTACTCGGCCGTCGCTTTCAGGGTGACGCGGTCGGCCGGGGCGAACAGCACCCGGTCGCCGGGCGACACGCTCACGGCCACCGGCCGAGGGCCGTCATCGAACTTGGCCCCGGCGGCCAGCCAGCCGCGGACGGCGGCGTACTCCGGGCTGTCGGCGGTGAAGCGAACCCCGCCCTCGTGCGGCACCGCCCCCGTCGCCTTCTGCAACATCAGCGAGTCGTCCGGCCGGTGGGGGTCAGCGCGTCGGCCGGCATGTTGTCGCGTGAGCACTGCGAAGTCGTAGGCCGGGTCGTCGCCGCGGAGGGACAGCTTGAACCCGCCCTTGCCGGTCATGTTGCCGTGGCAGGCGCCGGCGTTGCAGCCGGCCCGGCTGAGGACGGCCATCACGTCGGTGCGGAACGCCGGCGGCGGCGGGGCGGCCAGCACCAGAGCGGCGGCGAACAGCATCGGCGGGCCTTATATGGCGAGGGGCGGACCAGCAGATTCAACATTGTGCCGCGCCGGCGGCCGGCGGGCCAGCGGAAAACGACTGGCGAGAGCCGGCGCGAAGTGTGGCAGGCTGCTGCCATGGGCGGAGTGCGAACTCAGTGCCGCCATATAGCCGATTTCGGCGACCAGAAAAACGGCCGCTCGGTCTTCACCGAATCCACCCCAAACCTTTACAATTCGGGCGTACAAATTGCTGTCGCTCGACGCCCTCCGGTTCGTCCACCCCTCTCACCCCCGGCTCGCCCTCCATGCCTCAGCCCAAAGTGTTGATCGTCGAGGACGAGCGGGCGCTGGTGCAGTCGCTCTCCTGGTACTTCGCCCGCGAGGGGTATGAAACGGTCGTCGCCGCCGACGGCCAGGACGGGCTGCGGAAGGCCCAGACCCTCGGCCCGGACGTGGTGCTGCTCGACCTCATGCTGCCGGTCATGGACGGCCTGGCCGTGTGCCGGGAGCTGAAAGCCGGGGAGCGGACCCGGGACATTCCTGTGATCATGATCACGGCCAAGTCGGAGGAGGCGGACCAGGTGCTGGGGTACGGCATGGGGGCCGACGACTACGTGGCCAAGCCGTTCAGCAACAAGGTGCTGCTGGCCAAGGTGAAGGCCCTGCTGCGGCGGGTGCAGGGCCAGCCGGAGGCCGGCGACGTGATCGAACACCAGGGGGTGAAGATCGACCGGGTGCGGCACAAGATCACCCTCGCCGGCGAGAAGGTGGACCTGACCCCGACCGAGTTCCGGCTGCTGGAGTGCCTGGTGCGGCAGCCCGGCCGGGCGTTCAGCCGGCACCAGCTCATGGACGCGGCCATCGGCGAGGGGCAGATCGTACTCGAGCGGACCATCGACGTGCACGTGAAGACGCTGCGGAAAAAACTAGCGGAGGTCGGCGACGAGGCGGCCGGCGACCTGATCGAGACGGTGCGGGGCGTCGGCTACCGCTTCCAGGAGGCGGCCGTCGCGGTTGGGGTGTGAGGGGCCGGCGGGTAGTAGAATGGCGGCACCGTTCCGACCCCGGGTGCGCGATGCCACTGCTCGACCACTTCCGCCCGCCGCTGAGCGAGCGGCGGCACTGGTACTCGTTTCACAACTCCTGGGCCACCTACCTGTCGTCGGCCCTCAACGCCCGGCTGCCGGCCGGCTATTTTGCCGAGGCCAACGTCCAGTACGGGGTCGAAATCGACGGGGCCGCGTTCGAGGAGCCGGCCGCCCCGCCGGCCGGCGACGGCTGGACGCCGCCCCCGCCCCACGCCTCCGTGCCGGTGGCCCTCCAGCCCGCAGTGGTCGAGGTAGGCATCTTCAGCCGGTCGGGCGGCCCGCAACTGGCTGGCGCGGTCGAGCTGGTCAGCCCGGCCAACAAGGACCGACCGGCCCACCGCGATGCCCTGGTGTCGAAGTGCGCGAGCTACATACAGGCCGGCGTCGGACTGGTGCTGGTGGACGTGGTGACGGAACGGCCGGCCGACCTGCACCGCGATTTGATGGCCCGCTTGGGAGCGAGCGACCCGGGGCCAGGACCGAACCTGTACACTGCCGCATATCGGCCGGTGGAGCGGGACGGGGCGGCCACCCTCGACGTGTGGCACGAGACCGTAGGACTGGGAGGACCACTGCCGACGTTACCGCTTTGGCTGCGGGGCGGGCTGTGTCTGCCGGTTGAGTTGGAGGCAGCTTACGAGCGGACGTGTTCGGAACAGCGGGTCCGAATGGCAGCTTGAAGGCTCGCCGTCCGACGCGCTAGGGGGGGGATGAACCTCGCTAGCGTGTCGGGCGGCGAACCATGCTCACCCCAACTCGACGCTCTCCTGGGCCGCCCGCTCGCGGAGCATTTTCATGCCCCGCACGTTGATCTGCCGCACCCGCTCCTTGGTAATGCCGAAGTGCTGGCCGATCTGCTCCAGCGTCATCTCCTCCGAGCCGTCCATGCCGGTCCGCATCTTGATGACCTCGCGGGTCCGCGGGTCCAGGTACTCCAGCAGCCGGTTCACCCGCTTGCGGGCCATGTCCGCCTGGGCGACGATCTCGCCCTCGTCGGTCCGCACGTCCGCCTTGCCGTCGAACAACTCGTCCGTGCCCGTCAGGTAGCGGCTCTTGCGGGTGTTCTCGTCCGGGATGCTCCGGGCGAAATTCTTCATGATGGCCCAAGTCGCATACGTGCTGAACTTGAAACCCCGGCCGTAGTCGAACTTCTCGACCGCCCGCATGACCGACACATTGGCGTCGCTCTTCAGCTCGTCCAGACTCTGGCCGGGCTGCAAATGTTTGGTGGCCAGGCTGTGTACCAGCCGCTGGTTGCACTCGATCAGGATGTCCCGCAGCCGGCGGCCGTCCTCCCGCAACTCTTCGAGCCGGGTCAGGTCGCTCACCCGCAGCCGGTTCTTGTCTAACCCGTCCTTGTGTTTCTTGAGCTGGTGCTTGCGGAAGTTCATCTTGCGGAACAGGTGGGCCTCCTGCTCGCGGCTCAAGAGCGGCCGCTCGTACAGGTAGGCCATGTGGGCCTCCACGTCCTTCGGCGGCCGCATCGACCGCACCTTGTCGAAGAAGGTCTCCTCGTCCGGCATCGGCCCGAGGATGACAGCCTCCTTATCGGCGTCGTCGAACTCGGAGTTGTAGATGTAGTCAGTCGGCTCGGCCAGCAGCCGCTCGGCCCGGGCCGTGTTCTCGACCCGATAGATAGTGCTGCGGCTCTTGGCGAACCGGGTGACGGCGTGCTTCACGGGGAGTCCCTCCTGGCGGGCGGCCACCAGGGCCTCCCGGGCGGCCGCGTCCAGCGGCCGGGCATGGTCCGGAAAAACGGCCGCGGCCGGATGATCGCGGTCGAAGTTTTTGATGGTGTACCGCACCGCTTCGGTGCTGCGACCGAGCCGGCCGGCGATGGCCCGGCTAGCCTCGGTCAGCCCGTGGCCGCCGGCGGCCAGCTCCCGGGCCGAGCGGACGATGCCGTCCTTCTCCGCCTCGCTCAGGTGGCTGAACCGGCCGCCGCGTTCCACCTGCGACCGATGGCCGGCCGCGAACTCGGCCACCGCCGACACCGGGAAGCCCAACTGCTTGCGGCCGTCGCGGATCACCCGCCGGGCCGCCAGCCCGTGCATCCGCCAGCGGGTGACGGTTTTGGTGGACACGTTGAACTGTTTGCCCACTTCGTCCAGGGTGAGCATCGGCTCGGCCCACAACTCGACCGGCAGCGGCGGCAGGCTCCGTTCGACCTTCTGGGCGAACAGGGCCAAGTCGTGCTTCAGGTCGCCGCCGCGGATCAGCAGGTCGGCGTGCGCGTCCGACCGGAAGTCGGTCAGCCGGTAGCAGACGAACGGGTACGGGTACTGGCGGTCGGCGTCGAGTTCGCCGATGAGCCGTTCAGCCCGGGCGAGCTGTTCGGACCGGCGGCCGGGCGGGGCGAACCGCACCTGCTGGTCGGTCAATTCCCGTAGGACGGGCTGGAGGAACTGCGTCACGATCCCACCTCCCCCTGCCCCTACGGGCATAATATGTCTAGGCGTCCCCGGTGGTGTTCGCCCGGTCCGCCAGGAGATTGCGACTCCCGAGATACCCACCGCCGACCGTCAACCTTTACCTGACAGGACGGCCGCTTGCCGTCTCCTCGTTGGAGGTACCGGCCGGCTTACTGGTTCAGTCTTGACCAGAAACCGCCGGCTACTCAGCGTCAGTTGCACACAAAGCAAGCAGCGGGCCAACGCCTGATCGGCTTCCCACACTTTGACCGAACCGCAACGGCCGTCGCAAGTTACGGTTCGCGGCACTAAAACTGATGCCGAACGCCGAATCCAAACATTGCCGGGACCGGCCCAAACGTGGTCGGAATTACAGGGTTTCTGTTCGATTTTGCAATCGGCATACCGACTAGCGCTAAGAGCAACCACGTTCGCCCCAACCGTCAGAGGTTTCCCTGTTTACGCCTTCATCCGGAGAAGCGGAAGTCATCTCAAGTTTGCGCCGGAATTTTCCGACATTCGGAGTAGAATCCTGCGCGTCACCGCCAATCTTTCAGGAGTGCAACCGCCGTGCGGACCCTCCCGTTCGTATTCTTGGCAGTCGTTTGCCCGATCCCGTGCAGTGTTGCCCAGGAAGCAGTCAGACTGAGCGAACGGTTCGACCCGTCGGACGCCACCCACGTCGAAGTTAAAGTGTCCCTAGCCGGCCGACTGGCTGTACCGGACGACAAGGGCCAACCGAAGGTCGTGGCGGTGGCCGGCACCTCGGCACTCAGTTACGACGAGCGACACCTACCCCGTGACCACACCGACGCCGATAAGGTTTTGCGGGTCTACCAAGCAGTCAAATTCGAACGCACAGTTGAGGGCCGGCAAGAGACGGCTGAACTCCGTGCGGTCGTGCGGAGGATTGTGGTGCAACGCAGCCGGGAAGGCCGCAAGGCGCCGTTCAGTCCGGACGGACCGCTGACCGCCGGCGAACTGGATGTCGTCCGCACCGACCTGTTCAGCCCGGTGCTGATCCCCGGCTTACTGACAGACCGCGAGGTGAAGCTGGGCGACAACTGGAAAGCGTCCCCCGGGGCGGTCGCCGACCTGACCGACTTCGACCCGGTGGACGGCGGCGAACTCACGGTCACGTTCGTGGCCGTCGTGACGGTGGACGGCCGCCGGCTGGCCAAGCTGACGGTCGCCGGCACCGTCATCGGCACGAGCGAGGACGGCCCGGCCCGGCAGTCGTTCGACGGTGTGGCCTACTTCGACCTCCAGGCCAAGCGGCTGAGCTACCTCAACCTGGCCGGCACCCAGCAGTTGCTCACGGGCAAAGAGGTGACGGGCGAAGTTCGCGGCACGGTGGTGCTGACCCGCGGCCCGGTCGCCCGGCCGCTGGACGCGGGCGAGGCGGTGAAGGAGTCGGCGGCCACCGAGGAGAACACGCAACTGCTGTTCGACGAGCCGGGGCTGGGGCTGCAGTTCCTGTACCCGCGGCGGTGGAAGGTCGGGCCGCCGAAGGGCCGGCAGGTGACGCTCGACGAGCCGGCCGGCGGCGGGCTGCTCGTCACCCTGGAGCCGCCCGGCAAGGTGCCGACCGGCGAGGCGTTCCGGCGGGAGACGCTCGACTACCTGCGGAGCCAGAAGTGGCCGGCCGGCGAGGCGTCGGCGGTGCGGAAGGTCGGCAACCTCGAGCGGTTCGGCGTGGACGCCGAGGCCAACGGCCAGAAGGTGCGGCTGGAGTACGCGGTAGTCGGCGGGGCCAACGGCGGGGCAACGGTAGCGGCGCGGCTGCCGTGGGCCGACCGCGAAGCCCGGGGTAAAGACGTAGATCGGGTGCTGGCGAGTCTGCGGGTCAAGTAGGGCACGGTTCACCGTGCCGCCTGCGATATCCACTCGTTGACACACGGGCTATCGCAGGCGACACGGTGAACCGTGCCCTACAAAGACCCCGGAGGTTCGACATGGGCAGCCTGCGGGTGCTGGCGGCGGCGTCGGAGATCGCCGGGTTCGCCAAGACCGGCGGGCTGGCGGACGTGGCGGCCAGCCTGCCCCGCGCACTCGCGGGCCGCGGCCACGACGTGGCCTGCATCATGCCGTACTACCGGGGCGTCCGGCTCGGCAAGCACAAGCCGGAACGGACCGGCGCCGTCGTGCCGGTGCCGGTCGGCGCCCGCATTCTGGCCTGCCGGCTGTACCGCGGCATCCTGCCCGGCTCGGAGGTGCCGGTCTTCTTCGTGGATATGCCCGAGTACTTCGACCGGGACGACGCCGCCCAGGGCAAGGGGCTGTACCAGCAGACCATGCCCGGCGGGTACAAAGCCGACTACCCGGACAACGCCGAGCGGTTCACCTTCTTTAGCCGGGCAGTGCTCGAGTGCCTGCCGCACCTGGGCTTCCGGCCGGACGTCATCCACGCCAACGACTGGCAGACCGGGCTGGTGCCCGCGTATGTGTCCGAGTTGGGCCGGCAGCGGCACGGGTGGGGCCACCTGCGGACGGTGTTCACCATCCACAACATCGCCTACCAGGGGATGTTCCCACGGGACGTGCTGGGCATTACCGGCCTGCCCGGCTACCTGTTCAACCCGAAGCAGCTCGAGTTCCACAGCCACCTGAACTTCCTTAAGGCGGGGGTGGTGTTCGCCGACGCGGTGAACACGGTCAGCCCGACCTACAGCCGGGAGATTCAGACGGCCGAGTACGGCTGCGGGCTGGAGGGGCTGTTGCAGGACCACAGGGGCAAGCTGTCGGGCATCGTCAACGGCGTCGAGTACGGCGAGTGGAACCCGGCCGTGGACCCGCACCTGCCGCAGAAGTACGACGCCGACACAGCGCTGGAGCGGAAGCCGGCGAGCAAGGCCGAACTCCAGCGGCGGTTCCACCTGCCCGTCGACGCCGACCGGCCGGTGCTCGGCATGGTGGCCCGGCTGGTCAGCCAGAAGGGCATCGACCTGGTGCTGAGTGCGGCCCCCGGGTTCCTCGACCTCGGCTGCCAGTTGGTGTTCCTCGGCGAAGGCGACGCCGAGTTCCACAACGAGCTGACCCAATTCCGGGACAAGCACCCGGACCGGGTCGGGCTGTACCTCGGGTTCAGCGAGCCGCTGGCCCACCTGGTCGAAGCCGGCAGCGACCTGTTCCTCATGCCCAGCCGGTACGAGCCGTGCGGGCTGAACCAGTTGTACTCGCTCAAGTACGGCACGCCGCCGGTGGTGCGGGCGACCGGCGGCCTGGCGGACACCATCGTCTCGGCGACGGAGGCGAACCTGGCGGCCGGCACGGCGACGGGCTTCAGTTTCGAGGCGTACACGGCCAACGCCCTGTACGAAACCGTGAAGTGGGCGCTGACACTGTACCGGGAGCGGCCGAGCGACTTCGCGGCGGTGGTTCGCACGGCCATGAAGCAGGACTGGGGCTGGGAACGCTCGGCGGCCGACTACGAGGGGCTGTATCGTAAGGTGCTGGGGGTGTAAACTGTGAGCATGAGTACCGCCGCCCCGACGCTGTACGAGACCGACGAAACGGCCTGGCTGGAGGAGACGGCCCGGCTGGTGGCCGAGCGGCGGTTCGCCGAGGTGGACGCCGACTCCCTGAGCGAGTACCTCGCCGACCTGGCCAAGCGCGACAAGCGAGAAGTGAAGAGCCGTCTCGTGGTGCTGCTCCAGCACCTTCTCAAGTGGCAGCACCAGCCGGACAAGCGGACGGTGAGTTGGGAACTCACCGTCCGCACCCAGCGGAACGAGTTGGGGGATCTGATCGATGTCGGGTCGCTCCGCCGGCACGCCGAGGGCGTGCTGGCCTCGGCGTACACCCGCGCGGTCTGGGACGCGGCCAAAGAAACCGGCCTCCCGGCCGCCACCTTCCCGGCCGACTGCCCGTACACGGTGGCCGACCTGCTGGCCGACTGACTGAAGGCTGCAATGACGCTCGACCTGGCGACGGTGCTCAAGGTGGTAGAGGCGTGGCCCGAGGAGGACCGGCGAGAACTCATCGGCCGCGTGGCCGACGGGCTACCGCAGGCCGACGACGGGCCGCCTCCGTCCGACGCCTGGAAAGCGGAGTTGGACCGCCGACTGGAACTGTCCGAAGCGCACCCGGAACTGGCCCGCCCGTGGGACGAGGTGTACGCCGAGTTGCGGAGGCGGACGTGAGTTGGCGGCTGGTCATCGACCCGGCCGCCCGGGACGACATCGCCGCCGCCCGCGACTGGTACGACGGCCAGCGGGCCGGGCTGGGCGATGAATTTGTGGACGAGGTGAACGCGGCCGTCGGCCGGTTCCGCCGCCAGCCACTCGTCCACCAGCCGGTCGTGCGGACGCTCCGCCGGGCCGTCGTCCGGCGGTTCCCCTACCTGGTCATCTATCGGGTCGAGGCCGACACCGTGACCATCGTTGCCGTCCCGCTCGGCCACCGCGACCCGGCCGGCTGGCAGGCCCGAGCCTGACCGGGCGGCAGCCGTCTATCTATAGCCTGTATCCTTCCCGGGGCACCCGCATCATGGCCGACTTCCGCCGCCTGGCCCGCACCCTCCTCCTGATCGACGGCACCATCGGCTCCCGCGAGACGGCCGCCCTCAAGGCCGAGTTCCTGGCCGACAAGGTGGTGTCCCGCACGGAAGCCGAGTTCCTGCTCGACCTGCACCGCTCGGCCAAGGCGGCGGTGCCCGAGTTCAAGCAGTTCGTCCACCTGGTGGTCAAGAAAATCCTGCTCGCCGACGGCGACCTGACGGCCGCCGAGACTGGCTGGCTGGCCAACTTCCTGACCCAAGACGGCCCGGTGGACGACCTCGACCGGCAGTTCCTCCGCGACCTGAAGGCCGGGGCCAAGGCAACCAGCCCGGAGTTCGACGCCCTCCACCGCAAGCACGTGGCGTGACGGGTCTGCTCGGCGAGCGGCCGGCGTGTGCCGGTCCGGCTGGGCGATCACAGGGCCGGACCGGCTTATACCGGCCGCCCGCCACGACCGCTGCTGAACCGCCCGGCCGCGAAGAACGCCAGGTCCGTCCGCGGCACGCCGTCGCACAGGTCGGCCATTGCCTCCCCCACCGCGGGGGCGAACTTGAACCCGTGCCCGCTGAACCCGCACGCCATCACCACCTGCGGGTAGGCCGGGTGCCGGTCCAGCACGAAGTGGCGGTCGGGCGTGAGCGTGTACCGGCAGACGCTCGCCGCCGTACACGGGCCGTCAGCGGCCGGCAGCACCGCCCGCAGGAACTCCCGCACCGGCACCTCGTCCCCCAGCCGCACGTGCGGGTCCACCGCCTCCGGGTGGGCCACCTCGGCCCCGCCGTAGTGGCGGCACACCTTTACCCCGCCGGGGTCCACCATCGGCAGGCCGTAGAACGCCCCGCCCGGCCGGTCGATCATGAACATGGGGAAGCGGTCGCGGCGGAACGGGGCCGGGTCGTCCGGCCGGAACCACAGTTGCACCTGCCGCATGACGGTGAGTGGCACCCCGGCGTCGCGGAGCAGGTGCGTCGCCCACGGGCCGGCGGCCACCACCAGCTTGTTCGCCCGGTAGGTGCCGTGGGCCGTCCGCACCTCGACCCCCTGGCCGTCCGCCCGCCAGCCCTGGGCCGGCTCGTCGAACCGCAGGTCGGCCCGGTTGGCCACCGCCGCCGTGTGCAGTGCCCGCACGCAGTCTTCCACCGCCAGGAAGCCGGCGGCGTGCTCCAGCACACCGGCCAACCCGTCGGCGATGCGGAAGGCCGGGAACCGCCGCTCGATGTCGCCGGCGGTGAGCTGTTCCACGGGCAGGCTGTGTTCGGCGGCCGAGCGGTTCACCCCGGCCACCAGTTCGCTGGCCGGCGGGCCGACACTCAGGCAGCCGCAGGTGGTCAGCAGGTGCCGGCCGGTCCGCTGTTCCAACTCGTGCCAGCGGTCGAAGCTGTCGGCGACGAGCGGCACATACGCCGGGTGTTCGTAGTAGGCCCGGCGGATGATGCGGGTGCGGCCGTGGGAGCTGCCGCGGTCGTGGGCCGGGGCGAATTGCTCCAGCCCGAGGACGTGCCGGCCGCGGGCGGCGAGCGAGTCGGCGGTGGCGGCCCCCATGCCGCCGAGGCCGATCACGATGGCGTCGAAGACGGGAGGCATGGCAGGAGTGGGGGCGAGTGGGGAGAGTTGAGAGAGGATACCACGAACCGGCGCGTCCGCTCCACTCTCTCCTCCCGACTTTCCCGCTACGGCCGCGGCACCCGCAGCGGGATGACGTTGTCGAACAGCCGCTGCCGCTTGCCCGGGCCGCCCTGCGTCTGGGACACCTCGAACCCCATCTCCTGGAGGGCGCGGCCGGTGGCAGTCAGGTCCGGGTCGTCCTCGCCGTCGAACTCGCCGACGCACACCAGGCTGCCGGTGCGGGTGTGCAGCACGAACACTTCGAACGGCTTGAGGGTGAACCGCATCTTCTCCCGGGCGTCCTTCTGAGCGGTCTGCTGGAAGTTCGGCTGCCGTAGCGCCTCGGCCATCTGGCGGGCGTCGTGGGCGGTGGCTTGCAGCATCTTGGCCGACTCGTCCCCCTTGCCCAACAGCCGGTCGAGCATCCCCGGCTCCTCGTCCTTGCCCTTGGCCACGAACTTGACGCTGAACGCCTTCACCAGCAGGGTGTACGGCTTCTTGGACTTGAGCAGGCTGAGCGGCTCGTCGGCGTTCATCTTGACCAGGGCCGGGTCCATCGGGGGCGGGCCGCTCGCCCCCCGTTTCAGCGCCGGGCTGGGCAGAACCATCGCGGTGGCGAACGGGTTGATGTAGGTGCCGCCGGCGTTGTCCCCGCCGACGCTGAACTGCTGGTCCATCAGCCGCTCGGCCGGGGCCGGCCACGTCCGCACCACGTCCAGCGCCTTGCGGGCGGCCTCCTCGGACGGGAACCCGCCGACCAGCACGGCCCACTGCTCCGGCACCGTCACCTTCGGCACCGTCACCTTGACCGGCTCTTCGATGAACCGCCGGCCCTCGGCCTGGGCCTGCTTCCGCGCCTCCTCCTGGGCCTGGAGGAACGGGACCACCTTCTCCTTGTACTGCACCTCCCGGGCGCGGGCCTGCCGGGCTTCCTCCTGCGCCCGCTGCTCGCCGCCGTACTCGAACAGGTAGGCCGCCGCCTGGTGGACGGTGCGGACATGTTCGGCCAGCGTCTCGGCCAGCTTCTGCGACTGCGGCCCGGTGTAACTCTTGACACAGATCATGTACGCCCCGTGGTCCGGCTTTACGCCGAGCGGGTGCGTCAGATAGGCAGGCTGGGGGGCGGGTTTGGTCGCCGGCACCTGCCCGAACGCCGGCCCGGCCAGGGCCAGCGCCGCCAGCCCGAGAGTGAACCGCTTGCCCATGACCGCCTCCGTGCGTCCCTGTCGGCTCCGACCCCGGGCGATAACATGAGCCAATTCGCCCGTCCAGTCGGTTTTCCGGCGCGAACCGGCCCACCCGGCCCGGCGTATCGGGTGCAGGGGGTTCGGGTGTCGTCCGCCAACCAGCCCGCCGACCCGGACCCGGACGAGACCTTGCTGCTCCGGCTGCAAGGCGGCGACGGCGGCAGCATGGAGGTGCTGGTCCGGCGGTACGAACGGGAGTTGTACGGCTACCTGCGGCGGTACTTGGGCGACGCCGACCTGGCGGCCGACGTGTTCCAGAACACCTTCGTCCAGGTGTTCGTGAAGATCGACCAGTACCAGCCCGGCCGGGCCGTCCGCCCGTGGCTGTACGCCATCGCCACCAACCAGGCCATCGACGCCCTGCGGCGGCGGGCCAGGCGGAAGGACACCCGGGCCGACACCGGCGGCGACGGCGACCCGACCGACGGCCGGGTGCGGACCCTCAGCGACGTGCTGCCCGACCCGTCGCTGGGGCCGGGCGAGACGGCCGAGCTGACCGAGGAGCGGGCGCGGGTGCGGGCGGCCGTGGGCCGGCTGCCCGAGGGGTTGCGGCAGGTGGTCCTCCTGGCGTACTTTCAGAACCTGAAGTACCAGGAGATCGCCGACGCCCTGGCCATCCCGCTGGGCACGGTCAAGAGCCGACTGCACGCGGCCATGCACAAGCTGGCCGACGACTGGGAGCCGGCCGGGACCGACGGCGAGCGGGGGGCGTAAGCCCTCTGTTGCCTGGGCAGCGCAACCACCCCCGGCAGGCAACAGGGGGCTTACGCCCCCCGCTCGCCAGAATATCTTAGACCTTCTCGGAGGACGCCGACATGGACGACCTCGACGCACGCCAGCGGTCGGCGGCCGACCGGCTGGCTGCCGACCGCGACACCTTCACCCCGCCGCCAGGGCTGGTCGAAGCGACCCTCACCCGCGTCGCCGCCGCCCGGCGGCCGGTGTGGGCCGCCCGCCCGGCCCCCGACCGCGACCCGGTGTTCGCCGCCTGGCTGCGGGCCGACGTGATCGTGGCCGCCGGCCTCGGTTTCGTGGCCGTGCTGGTCGGGGCGTCCGCGGTGGCCAAGGTGCGGGCCGACAGCCGGACCGTCGCCTGCCAGGAGCGGCTGCGGGAGCTGCACACCGCCTGCGTCGGCTACGGGGAGACGCACGCCGGCCGGCTGCCGGCGCCCACGACCAGCAGCTTCACGGCCGAGTTGGCCCGGGCCGGCCAACTCCCCGCCGGGCGACCCGCCGACTGCCCGGCCGACCCGGCCGGGGTGCCATCGCCGTACCACTACACCCTCGGGTACGTCGCCGCCGACGGGGTACTGGTCGGCCCGCGGCGGGACGACCCGGACGGCTCCCCGCTGGCCGCCGACCGGCCGGCCGGGTCGTCGCCACACCGGGGCGGGCAGAACGTGCTGTACGCCGGCGGCCGGGTGCGGTTCGCCACAACCCCGACGGCCGGCCTGTACGGCGACCACATCTACCAGAACGACGCCGGCCGGGTGCGAGCCGGGCTGCGCCCGGCGGACGCCGTCCTCGGCGGCCCGACCGACTGCCCGTAAGGCGGTCGCGGCGGCCACAAAACTCGACCCGTCTTCCGCCCCGTCCACGACCTTCAGGGCCGGCCGCAACCAGACGCCGGGTGCGTCCGACCTTTCACGAAACTGCCACTTTTCTCGATGTCGGTGTGTTAGATTACCGGACGACCCGCTGTCCGCCGGACCTCGCCCCGGCCGACCGAAGGAACGCCCATCATGAAACGGACCATCCGCCTCCGCGGCATCAGCGGCCCCGGCCGCGGCCAGACGTGGGAGTCGGACGCCCTGCTGCGGGCCGGCCGGCTGGCCACCCTGGAAGTGCCGCTGGACGACTCGTCGGTCAGCCGCCGGCACGCCGAGGTGCGGCTGCTCGGCCCCGGCCAGTGGGCCGTCCGCGACCTGGAGAGTACCAACGGCACGTACGTCAACGGCGTGCGGCTGGCGCCCGGGGCCGACCAGCCGCTCAAGCCCCGGGACGTGGTGCAGTTCGGCAAGGTGGCCCTGCTGGTGGAGTTCGTGGAGGCCACCGTTGAGGGGCCGCCGAGCGACCAGATGGTGCTGGCCGCCAGCGTCAAGGCGGACGGGTCCGGCGGAGACACCGGGCTGCGGCGGGTGGCCTTCGACCGCAACCACACCCCCCGGGCCGGCGAACAGCTCATGGCCCTGCTGCGGGCCGGCCAGCACCTGAACAGCGTGGAGAGCGAAGAGGCCCTGCTGGACGCCGTCCTGAACGACGCGGTGAGCGTGCTGGACGCCCAGCGGGGGGCCATCGTGCTGGTCGACGGTGAGGGGCCGGACGCCCGGCTCGGGCTGAAGGCGCTGGCCGTCGGCGGGGGCGGCACCACCGGCCGGTTCGCGTACAGCAAGCGGCTGGCCCAGAAGTGCTTCGACCGCGGGCAGAGCGACCTGTACCGCACGGTGGTGGAGGACGCCGACCTGATGACCCAGAGCGTGGCCGACGGGGCCATGTCGAGCGTCCTGTGCGTGCTGCTGCGGACCCCCCGCCGCAAGCTCGGGGTGCTGCACCTGGACCGCGGGGCGCTGCAGGACGCCTTCACCGAGGACGACCTGCACCTGGCCGACGCCTTGGCCGCCCAGGTGTCGGCCGGCATCGAGGCCGCCCGGCTGGTCCGTAAGCAGGAGGAGCTGTACCAGCGGACGCTGGAGGTGCTGGCCCAGATGGTCGAGCTGCGGGACGACGAGACCGGCAAGCACACCGAGCGGGTGGCCCGGTACGCCGAGATGCTGGCCATGCAACTGGGGCTGCCGGAGGACCAGTTGAAGCTCATCCGCCGCGGCGCCCCGCTGCACGACATCGGCAAGATCGGCATCCCGGATGCCATCCTGCGGGCGCCCCGGCGGCTCACCCCGGCCGAGTTCGCCGAGATGCAGACGCACACCACCAAGGGGGCCGAGCAGCTCAGCCGCATCCCCGAGCTGCACCCCATCATCCCGATCGTGCGGAGCCACCACGAGCGGTGGGACGGCACCGGCTACCCGGACCGGCTGCGGCGGGACGACATCCCGCTGCTGGCCCGCATCGTCGGCGTGGCCGACGCCTTCGACGCCATGACCAGCGGCCGGCCGTACTACAAGGACCGCAAGGGCAAGACCCCGGAGCAGGCGTTCGCCGAGGTGGAGATGCAGGCCGGCCGGCAGTTCGACCCGGACTGCGCGGCCGCCTTCCTGGCCATCCGCGACGACATCGTGCGGACGATGGAGGAGCTGATGCCGGACACCGGCCACCACGTGGCGGCCACCGGCCCGCGGACGGGGGCGACGATCGTCGGCCAGCCGTCGCAGGTCGGCAGCGTGGTCGCCGTCGGCGACGGCATCTGACCCGGCTCACCGGAGCGTTCGGGCCAGCCGGAACCCGCACGACCCGGGCCGGTTCTTCGGCACCAGGTTGAATCGGTACGCGCTCCGCAGCCGGTTCTCCGGCAGGTTGTACGCCCCGCCCCGCAGCACGTGGTCCTCGTCCGCCTCGACCGACCCGGTCAGCCCGAAGTCCAGCCGCGGGCCGGGCGGGTACGCCTCCGAGTAGGCGTCGTCGGCCCACTCGTGGACGTTGCCCAGCACGTCGAACAGCCCCCAGTCGTTCGGCCGCAGCTCGCCCACCGGGTGCGGGGCGTCGCCCGAGTTGGCCGGCGTCCAGGCGTACCGGGTGAGCAGCCCGTCGGCGTCGCCGAAGAACCGCAGCCCGGGGCACCCGGCCCGAGCGGCCACCTCCCACTCGGCCTCGGTCGGCAGCCGCCAGCCGGTGCGGCAGACGTGGAACGGGGCCGGCCGCATCCCCGCCGCGTACTTGCCCTCCGCGTTCGGCTCGTAGCACCACTCCGACGGCGGGATGCCTTCCCGTTCGCTCAGCCAGTTGCAGAAGGCGGCGGCGAAGAACCACGACACCCGCCCGGCCGCCACCCGCCCGCGGCCGTGGTCGGGCTTCGACCCCGGCCACTGGTTGAATAGCTCGGCCGTCACCTCCGTCAGCCCGATGGCGAACCGCCGCGGCACGTCCACCATCGACAGCACCTCGTCGCCCTGCTTGAGGTCGGCCGCCGCCCCGGGCGTGCCGATGTGGACCCGGCCGGGGGCCGGCACCACGGCGAAGGTGCCGCCGTGCGGGGCCACAAACCAGTCGCCGACGGCCTTCCCCTTCAGATCGGCGTCGGTCGCTTCGACCGAATTGGCCCGGCCCCAGCGACGGGCCAGCGCCCAGCCGGCGGCGGCGTGCAGCCCGCGGTCCGGGTCGGCGAGGTACCGCTTCGCCACTCCGTCCAGGAACCCGGCCGGCAGTTGATCGGCGGGGTATTCGGCCAGGGCCAGCAGCAGGGCACGGCGGGCGGACACGTTGTCCTCGGCGGCGAACCGCTCCGCCAGCGCCTTCGCTGGCACCCCGGCCGGCCGGCACCGGCGGATCAGGTGCGACCGAGTAGTCGGGTCGGCCGAGTGCCGGAACTCGTCCCACGCCAGATCGTTCGGCCCCGCCACGGTGAGCAGCGCGGCGGCGGCCCCGGCCCGCCGGCGGGCGGCCTCCGGGGTCGTCGCCGGCTCGGCCAACACCGCCCGCAGTCGCGGCTCGAACGCCCGCCGGTACCGGCGGACGGCCGCCAGCGGGGCCGCCAGGTGGGCGTCCTCCGCGGCCACGGCCAGCCAAGCCACCGAGTCCGGCCGAGCGTCCAGCGTCTGCCACAGGATGACGGCAGCGGCGTTCATCCGCCCCACCCGGGTGGCCAGGTCGAACGGGGCCGCCCCGGCGGCGGCGGTCAGCCCCTCCCGGTCGGCGGCGTAACAGTCTTCCAGGGCGTCGGTCAGCGTCGGCAGCACCGGCCCCAGCGCCCGGGTGAGCGGGCCGAGTTCCACTGGGTCGATGGCCACCAGCAGGTCCGCGAGCGACCGGGCCACGGCCGCCCACTCCGACGCGTCCGGGTCGGTGCCGGCCAGCACCCCGGCCGCCCGCACCCGGGCCGCCGGGTCGGCGGCCGGGTCGCGGAGGACCGCCCACAGCCGCCCCCGGTGCCGGCCGAGGTGCGGGCCGGCGATCTGGCGGACGGGCTGCAACTGCCCGGCCGGGCACGTGAGCAGGTGGTCACAGATGTCGTCGGCGTGTTGCGGGTCGTCGCCCAGCAGGGCCAGCCGGGCGTGCAGCCCGGCCCGCTCGGTACACGGCTGCCCGGCCAGGGCCAGGAGCGCCGGCCGCACCCGCCAGCGGTACTCGTCCATCCCCCGAAGCAGGGTCGGCAGTTCGGCCGTGTCGGCCCGCTGGAGCGTCTCCACTAGCCCGTCCGCCCGGTCGGCGTACCGCTCGTGCTCCCGCAGCACGGCCAGCCCGGCCGCCCCGACGAGCATGAGCAGCCCGGCCGCCAGCAGCGTCGCCGTCACCGGCTTCCGCCGGACCCACTTGCCGGCGGCCTCGACCGGCCCGACCCGGCGGGCGGTGATGGCCCGGCCGTCCAGGAACGCCCGCAGGTCGGCGGCCAGCGCCTCGGCCGTGGGGTACCGCCGGCCCGGCTCCTTCTCCAGGCACTTGAGGCAGACGGTGTCCAGGTCGCGGGGCACGGCCGGGTCGAGGGACCGGGGCGACGGCGGCACCGTCGCCTTGATGGCGTCGATGAGGGCCAGGGTGTCGGTGCCGGCGAACGCCGGGCGGAGGGCGAGCAGTTCGTAGAAGGTGGCCCCCAGGCTGTACAGGTCGGCCCGCTCGTCGGCGCCGCCGCGGAACCGCTCGGGCGGGGCGTACCGCAGGGTGCCCAGGTGCTCGCCGCTGCGGGTCAGGTCGCTGGCGTCGTCCAGCTTGGCCAGCCCGAAGTCGGTCACCCACAGGGTGCCGTGGTCGTCCAGCAGCAGGTTGCCCGGCTTGATGTCCCGGTGCTGCACCCCGTGGGCGTGGGCGTGGGCCAGGGCGTCGGCCGCCTCCAGCATGAGCCGGGCGGCGGTGCGGAAGTAGGCCGGCCCGGTGCGGCCGGACAGCGCCGGGCGGGGCGGGCGGCGGACGACGGTCAGCAGGTGCGGGGTGGTCAGGTCGTCGTCGCCGGCCGGGGTGCGGTCGGCCCGGACGGCGGCGATCACCCGGTCCAGCCCGCACCCGCTGATGAACTGCATGGCGAAGAACGGCACCCCGTCCTGCTCGCCGACGCCGAACACCGGCACGATGTTGGTGTGGTGCAGCCGGCCGGCGGCCTGGGCCTCCCGGGCGAACCGCTCCCGCAGCCCGTGGCGGCCGAGGTGGGCGGCCGGGAACACCTTCACCGCCACCCGCCGGCCGAGCGACTCCTGCACCGCCTCGTACACCACGCCCATGCCGCCGCGGCCGACCTCCCGGACGATGCGGTAGTCGCCCAGCTTGGTCGGGTGGGGCGGGACCGGCGGGGCGGCCGTCTGTTCCAGGGCGACGACCACCGGGAAGACTTCTCGGATGCGGTCGGCCAGGTGGGGGAAGCGGGCGGCGTAGGCATCCACCGACGGCCCCTCGCCGGCCCGCAGGCGGCGCTGGAAGTCGTCCAGGAGTTGGCCGAACTCCGGCGGCGGGTCGGGCGGCGGGGCGGACATGGGCCATCCGATGGGCACGCGGGCAAGGTGCATGATAGCGGAGCCGCCGGCGGTTGGTTCTCACGCCGCACGCACCCCCCGTGCGAACCAACCGCCCGGTGCGAACCACCCTCGCCGGCCAACGATTTGCGGCCGTGCGAACCACCCGCGGGGTGGTGCGAACCAACCCCGGGCCGCGGACCGGGTATGCTGAGGGAACGCCCCCGGAGGCCACCGATGCCGCTCCGCGACCACTTCCGCCCGCCGCTGGACCTCGCCCACTCGTGGGGCGAGTTGCACGGCTACTGGCCGGCCGTCATTTGCCAGCAACTCTTCCAACGGCTACCGCCCGGGTACGTCGCCGCTCCCGGCATCCACCTGGGGGGTACCTCGTTCGAGGTGGACGTGGCGGCCATGCACCCGGGCCACACCCCGCCCGCGCCGGCCGGCGGTACCGCCACCCTGACCGCCCCGGCACCCATGTTGACGATGGAGGCCGAGCTGCCCGACCCGGACGAGTTCGAGGTGCGGGTGTATGACGCCCGCCGCAGCCGCCGGCTGGTGGCGGCGGTGGAACTGGTCAGCCCGTCGAACAAGGATCGGCCGAAGTCGCGGCGTGACTTCGTGATGAAGTGCGCCGGCCTGCTGGCCGACGGGGTGAGTGTTTCGGTGGTGGACGTGGTGACGGACAAGTTTTTCAACCTGTACGCCGAGCTGATGGACGAGGTCGGCGGGGCCGACCCGGCCCTCGGCACCGACCCGCCGCCGACCCACGCCGTCACCCTCCGCGCCCGGGACGGCAAGCGGCGGCGACCGCTCGACGCCTGGTACCACCCGCTGGCCGTCGGCGGCCGGCTGCCGGAACTGCCGCTGTGGCTGGCCGAGGACCTGGCAGTGATGCTCGACCTGGAGGCCAGCTACGAGGAGACGTGCCGGCTGCTGCACATCGCCTGACCGGCCGGTCAGGCGTCCGGGTCGGCCACCGGCACCCGGGCGTACACCCGGGCCAGCGGCAGCCGCACCCCGACCGCCGGCACCTCGCACACCGCCCCCAGCCCGTGGGACTCGGCCAGTCGCCAGGTGCCGTCCGGCTGGCGGGTGAAGTGGTCGATCCACGGCCGGTCCTGGGACACCAGCAGGTAGTCGGACAGGGTCGGGTTCCACCGCCGGAACCGCTCGAACTTCTCCCCCCGGTCGAACGCCTCGGTGGACGGGGACAGCACCTCGACCACGGCCGTCGGGTTGGTGAGCACGTCCTGTTTGTCGTCCAGGTACTCCGGCTCGCCGCACACCACCACCACGTCCGGGTAGGAGTACAGGCCGGAGGTGCTGCCGAACGGCCGAGGGCCGGCCGGCCCGCTGCGGACCTTGGTGTTGCTGGTCCGGGCGCGGCACTCCTTGCCTTCGAGCTGGCTGCCGAACAGCACGACCAGGTTGACCGTGATGTCGGCGTGGAACGGACTTTCGCCGGCCATCGCCCACACCTCGCCGTCGAGGAAGACGTGGCGGTCGGCGGCCGTTCGCTCAGTGCGCAGGTAGTCGGCCTCGGTGGTCCGCGGAACGGCGCGGCGGGCGGCGGTCATGGTCGGCCCTCAGGCGGGTGGCGGCATTCTACCGCATCGATTCGGGTGCGAAACCGGGCAGCGGAGTTGGCCGCACCTTTCGGCTCACCCGCCGTGTGATTGACGACAGCCGACACTTGCTTTTACGGCTAGCTTTAGGTAGCATCTGACCCACGTCTGATGACATCACGCGGTCGTTTCACGCCGACGACCAAGTTCGTCCGGCTGCACCACCTGGGTACGAGATACTCGACGAACTCGGACGCGGCGGCATGGGTGTCGTGTATCGTGCCAGACACCTCCCACTCGACCGGGTGGTCGCCTTGTAAGGTGATTCTGGCCGCCGATCACGCCACGCCGGCCCATCGCCAGCGGTTTGCGGCCGAGGCACGGGCGGTGGCCCGGCTCCGGCATCCGAACGTGGTGCAGGTGTCTGAGGTCGGGGAACATGCTGGGCTGCCGTACTTCACCCTGGAGTACATCCCTGGTGGTAGCTTGGAGCGGTACGCGGTCGAACCTCTTCCTCCACGGCGGGCGGCCGAGCTGGCGGAGTTGATCGCCCGTGGTGTGGCTCATGCCCACGCGGCCGGGATCGTCCACCATGACTTGAAGCCGGCCAACGTGCTGCTGGATGCGGACGGCACGCCAAAGGTGTGTGACTTCGGTCTAGCCAAGTTCGCCGACGGGTAGTGGCCCGAACGCCGGCACGCTCGTAGCCTGAGCGGATGCCGGACGCGCCCCCCCCCCGCCCGCCGTGCCCCCGCTGCTCGCACGTCGTCCGCAACGGCCCGTCTCGGTCGGGCGCACCGAGCGTTCGCGGCCGGGGGTGCGGCCGGCGGTTCGTGGC
>JAYVUZ010000046.1:0-18339 GCA_043787415.1 Fimbriiglobus sp.
CGGTACGAGAAGCGGGCGGACATCCACCAGGGCGTCCTCACCCTCGCCTGCATTCGCCTCTGCTGGCTCCGCCTCCTCCGGTAAAGTTAGAGTTTCTAAAGCCACGGCGATATTTAGCAAGCGTCATGTGTATCCCCTGTATGGCCCCGGGAGTAGTATGATCACTCCCGGGGCGTGCCTAGTGTTCGATTTAGGGAATCACGACGCTCGCAGTCTGCACAGTTGTGGTGGGCGAACCCTGGCCGCTAACGTTGTAGAAAGTAGATTTCACGACGCAGTAGTATGTGCCAGAACTCTGGCCGGTTGCCGGATAGATCGTGCCGGTGAACGACGGCTGGTAGGTGGGACTGCCGGCAGGGCCGTTACCCCCGCCCATCTGGCCTGACGTGATCGGTATGAAAAGGCCATTCGGGGCCTTCTTCCACACCTCAACGTTGACGACCACCGTAGTGTCGGCAGGCCAGTTCGAAACCGTTGCGGTCGCCCCGATGTCTTACTGAAAGATGCCGGGTCTGATCTGCTTCGTCACGACGGCCGTCGTCGCAGTCAGCGCCGGGGCGGGCAACCCCTGCCCGACCGCTTGGCCCGCGAACCCGGAGAACAGCACCACCGCCACGACCCCACCGAACGACCGACGGGAGAGAACCGTCATCAGACACCCCGAAGTGAAGGGGGGGGTGATCCGAACCTGTGCGAACAAACGACAGGCTAACCACAACCCGGCCGGTATGCGACAAGATTTTTTCGCTTTTCCTCAAGTTTTCTTGCCAGCGGGTTTTTGACTTTGATCCAGACGCGATCGTTTCAGGGAGCGGCGGCGTCCCCGCTCAGAACTCGTACCCCACCCGCAGGCCCCAGAAGTGGGCCGCCCCGCGGCCGACCGGCCGGGCATAGACGTGGTTGGCGGTCAGTCGCAGGAACGGGTTCAGGTGCCAGTTCACCCCGGTCGTCAGGTCGGTCAGCCGGCCGCCGCGGACCGGCCCGCTGTCCAGGTCGAGCTGGCCGACCCGCACCGCCAGTTCCCACGCCCCCGGGCCGAACCCGGCCGTCGCGTCGGCCGGCACGGCGTCGTGGAGCGGTATCACCCGGTCGAACGTCCCCGTCTCCCGCCGGTACGGCCGGCTCTCGCCGGTCAGGAACCAGCCGGCCGCCGCGTACCACGAGTGGAAGGTGCGGACCCCGCCGGGCGTCGCCACCGGCACCAGCACCCCCTCGGCCTGCCCCCACACCGGCCCCCGCACCCCGGCGACTTCTGCCCCGACGAGCTGGTACCAGTCGGCGGCGAACCGGCCGGTGTCGGCGAACGCCGGCACGTTCGGAGTGGCCGCCCCGAGCCGCACCTCCGGCTGGCTAAAGAACCGCACCGTGCCGTCCCGGGTGTTGCGGACGCTGTACGCCGCCCCCAGGTGGAGCAGCGCCCGCCCGTCGGCCGACGCCACCGGCAGGCCGGTCAGCCGGCCGGTGACGGCCGAGCCGAAGCGGTCGTCTGTCGGGTCGTCGCCGAACACGTCCGAGTCGGACCGGAACAGCCCGACGGCCCAGGTGCCCCGCTTGTCGGCGTAGGTGTCGGTGGCCATCACCCCCAGGTTGCGGGCCGGGGCGAACGCCTGGTCCGGCAGCGCCCGTTCCAGGAAGGTGACGAAGCGGTTGCGGGTGACGCGGTCGAGCAGGAACGGCTCGAAGAAGTGGCCGGCGTACAGGTTGCCGACGGCCGGCAGGTCGCGGACGCCGGCGTAGGCGTCGAGCAGGCTGGGCCGGCCGGCCAGGGCGAAGTCGGCCTCCACCCGGTACTCGGTGCGGTGGTACTCGCCGAACAGGCCGAGCCGGGCGCGGCGGAAGGCCCCGCCGCCCGGGATGTCGCCGAACGCCTGGCGGTTGGCCTCGGTCTGGGCGTTCCAGATGGCGTCGGCCTGGAACTGGCCGGTCCAGTTGATGGTCGGCCGGGGGCCGGCGGTCCGGGTGCCGGGGGCGGGGGTGTCGCGGGTCGGCGACCCGTCGGCCGGCTTGGCCGGGCCGGCGTCTTCCAGCTTCCGCACTCGGTCTTCGAGCGACGGGGCGGCCGGCTCGTCCGCCGGCGCGGGGGCCGCAACGGCGAGCGCGAGGAGGACGCAGGCCCAGGCACGCATGGGGCGGGCATACCGTTACCCGGCGGGGCGGTCAACGCGGGCTGCCGTGCGGGTAGACGCTCACCGCCGACCCGGCGGCGAACACCACACTCGCCGGCTCGGCGCCGGTCATGTCGGCCCACGCCGGGCCGTACAGCGTGCCCCAATCGACATCCGCCCGGACGTTCGTTACCGGGAACACGTCCCAGGTGGGGTGATCGACCTCGTACCGCAGCAGCCGACCGCGATGAGTGACGCCGAACCCCCAGCGGTGCTCCTTGAACCAGTGGTCGGCCGAACCCGCCGGCGGCCGAACCGCCGCGCCGCCGGTCGCGGCGAGGGTGTGCCGCCGGCCGCCGAAGTCGAGGGTGTATTCGGCCGTCATGCCGTCGCCGGCCGCCTCCACCCGCTCGCCCATGCCGGCCGCCCGGTACGGCTCGTTGTAGATGGCCCGCGCCACCCAGGCGACGAGCCGCTGCGGCACGAACTCGCGGGCGAACACCACGCCCCGCTCGCCCTTGTACCGGACGTAAAACCGCAGGTTCCACTCGGGGAAGCGGCGGAACCCCGGCCACGACATGCCCAGCACCCGGGTGTCGGTGAACTGGAAGGCGACCAGGCTGCACCAGTGCCGGCCGTCCCACTCGTCCAGCTCGACGCCCGGCGGCAGCAGCGGGGCCAGCCGGTCGGCCGGCACCGGGTAGTTGGCCAGGATCAGGTGCCGCCAGGCGGCGGTCAGGAACGGGCGTGCCATTAGTCTCCCGGGATCGGATCGCTCGTGCCACCCGCGATGGTCAGCAGGGCGTGCAGCACCTCGGCCGACGTGCGGTCGTTCAGGAACCGCACCGACGCATCCGCAAAAGCGAAGTTGCCGCCGCCGGGGTGGGTGCCGCCGAACTGGCCGCCGACGCCGACCGGCCGCTCGGCCAGGTCCAGGGTCCGCACCGTCGCCGGCCCGCCCCGCAGCCACGGGCCGAGGTCGCGGTCGGTCTCGGCGAACAGCACGCTGCCGCTGGTGCCGTCGAGGAACGCGGCGAACGGCGTCGGGACATCCGGGCGGAAGGCCCCGGCCCGCGGGTGCGGCTGGAGTTCACTCGCCCACGGCCGCGTCGCCGCGTCGGCCCCGACGCCGGCGTTGCCGACGAACTGCGTCACCGCCGGCGAGTCGAGCGGCCCGGCCGGCGACTTGCCGTAGCAGCGCAGCCCCTGCACCGGCGTCCGGCTCGGGGCGTGGTGTTTGGGGTCGTCCCAGGCGGCGGTCTGGTCGATGGCGTCACTCAGCGATTTCGTGTCCTGCCGGCCGCCGAGGGCCGGCAGCAGATGCACCACCCAGCTCAGCCGGCGGTCGGGCGGCAGGGTCGGGTTCGGCACCGTTCCCGGCGGCACCGTCTGCGGCCCGGCCTGCCGCTGGATCTTGGCTCGCTCGTCGGCGGTCAGGGCTGATCGGCCCTTCTCGTCGTTGAACAGCGGCCGGCCGGGGTTGAGTTTGGAATGCAGGTCGGCGAACTGGGCCAGCACCCGCAGGTTGTTGACGCAGTACAGCCGCTCCTGTGAGGTGCGGGCTTTGGCCACCCAGGTGACGCCCAGCCCGAGGGCCGCTAGCACGGCGAAGACTGCCACCGCGCACCCGAGTCGGCCGCCCATCACCGTTCCCCTGGCGTGTCCTCCCACTCTACGACGGCCGCCGTCGGGGTGTTCGCGGCCGTGCCGGTCAGCACCCACACCAGCGACACCAGCTTGCCGGCCGCCGGGTCGTAGACGCCGACCCCGTCGCCCGTCGCGGCACAGCGGATCGGGAACTTCGGGTCGCCGTCCCGGTCGTGCTGCGACGCCCACTCGCCATGGTAACGGACCACGAACCGGCCGCCCACTTCCCTGACCACTTTCGCCGTGACGCTCGCACAGGTCACGTCGGCCGGGCGGGGGACGAAGATCGAGTCCGTGACCGGCGTCAGGGCCGGGGCGAACCGCTTGGCCACATGTACCGGCAGCGTCCACTCGGCCTTGCCGGGGCGGACGAACGCAGCCCAGTCGTCGGCGTCGAAGGTGATGCTGTCCACCGCCGGCGGCCCGTCCTGCTTGCCGCCGCGGAGGCCGATGACGCCGACCGCCAGCCGCGCCCCGCCGGCGGCGGTGCGCCCCCGGCCGCGGTCTGGGAACGGGTCCGCCCGGTTGAACGTGCGGGGCGGCAGCGGGCCGGCCTTCGCCACGGCGTCCGTCAACATGGCCACGGTGTCGTCGGCCCACCGCTTCTGGTTGCGGGCGTAGCTGTCGCCGCCGACCGGGCGGTGGTAGTGGAAGCCGAGGGTGTCCCCCGCCGGCGTGACCACCCACAACCCTTGCGGCCACCGCTTGAGCAGGGCGCGGAAGAAGCGGCCGGCGTCGGTGTCCGGCAGGCGGTCGGCGTTCAGCGCCACCGGCACGAGGTTCGGGCCGACGAGGTTGACCACTCGCGGGTCGTCGAGCGGCCCCGCACGGAGGCCGGCGGCGTACCCTCAGCAGCGTTCGAGCGGGGAGCCGTCGCGGTCCCGGCCGCCGGCCAGCCAGACGAACAACGGGCGGTCCTCCCGCTTGGCCGTGGCCAGCGCCGCGTCGGCGTCGGTCAGCCAGGGGATGTCCTGCCAGCGGAGGTCGCCGCGGTTGGGGCGAAGGTTGGCCGCCCGCTCCAGCAGCGCGGTCCGCTCGGGGATGGGGTCGGCGGTGAGCAGCAGGAGCAGGGTGAGCATGACCGGACTCTACCCGACGGCCGCCGCCCGCCGCAAGCCGGCCACATCCAACACCGGCGTCGGCCCGGGGTGTTCGCACACGGCGGCAGCGTACCGCACACCGAACCGCAGACACTCGGCCCACGGCCGGTCCGCCAGCCGCTGCGTCACCACCGCCGCCAGGAAGGCATCCCCAGCCCCGACCGCGTCCACCAGCGTCGCCGGCACGCCGGCTTCCGCGACCTCCAGCTTGGGCGTCACCAGCCGCGCGCCGCGGTCGCCGTCAGTGACGAGCCAGGCCGCCTCGTGGCCGGCGTCGGCCGCCCGATGCCGGGCGATGAGCTGCGGGCCGGTCAGGGCGAACCGCCCGGCCGCTTCGTCCAACTCGGCCTCGGTCGCCTTCACCCACTCGGCCGCCGACAGCGCCTCGGCCAGCACGGCCGTGGTCGGCCGCGGCGAGCGGAAGTTCAGGTCGAGTACCCGCACGCTCGGCAGGATGGTCTTGCGGCTCTCGTCGGCGAAGCGGAACACCGTGGCCCGTGTCTGCGGGTGCCGCAGCGGCAGGGTGCCGAAGCCGACGGCCGCCGAGCGGTCGGCCAGCTCGTCCAGCGCCGGCGACCACTCCAGAAAGTCCCAGGCCACGCCGTCGGCGATGTGGTACGTCGGCTGGCCGTCGGCCAGTGTCACCGTCACCCGGCCGGTGAGGTGCCGCGGGTCGGTCTGCACCCACTCGTCGGACAGCCCGAGCCGCCGCACCTCGGCCCGCAGTGCCCGGCCGTCGGCGTCGTCGCCCACCCGGCTGACGATCGCCGCCTCACGCCCCAGTTGCCGGCAGTGGAAGACGAAGTTGAGTGCCGCCCCGCCGGCCCGCCGGCCGGTGGGCAACTCGTCCCACAGCAGTTCGCCGATGCCGACGATCATGCCGGCACCCCGAGGGCGGTCCGCTTCTCGGCGAGGAACGGCAGGTGGTGCCGCAGGTGCCGGACTGCCTGGAACACCAGTTGGCGGACGGTGACGAGGCCGGCCTCGGTGTGGACGGCCGACCGCTGCCAGGCCTCGGCCGGCTGGTGCCGCAGCACCCCGGCCACCCGCCGCCGTAGGGCCTCCACCAGAGCCAGCTCGTCGGCCACGTGGAGCTGTTGGTAGTGCAGCCGCTCGGGGTACGGCCCCTCGTCCACACCCACCAGCAGCGGTTTGTCCAGGGCCAGGGCCCGCAGGATGCGGTCGGCGAAGTACACCTCGGCGTCGGCGACGTGGGCCACCACTTCGAGCGTGCTCCACTTGCCGGCAACCGGGCGGGCGGTGAGCTGGTCGCCGGCCAGCCCGGCGACGGCGTGGTGGAGCTGGTCGCCGCCGGCCGCATACGCCGCGGTCAGGCCGGCGGCGGACGTGCCGGGGTCGTCCTGCTGCATCCCGGTCAGGTACGTCGGGTCGGTCATCGCGGCACCCAGGGGGCAGGTCGGTTGTCGAAAAAGGCCGTCAGCCCGGTCGCACACTCGTCGGTCAGCCGGGGTTCGGCGCTAGCCTTCGCCAGCTCCTCAACGGCCACGCCCTGCGGGCCGCAGCGGCGGAGCAAGTCTTTGGTGGTGGCCAGCGCCTTCGGCCCGCCGGCGGCCAGCGACTGCACCCACCTGTCCGTCGTGGCCTGCAGTTGGTCGGCCGGCACCACGGCGGTCACCAGCCCGAGGCGGTGAGCCTCCGCGGCGTCGATCAGTTCCCCCGTCAGCAGCAGCCAGCGGGCGGCCCGCTCGCCGACGTGCCGCAGCAGGTGCGGCAGCACCATCGCCGCCACCAGCCCGCGGCGGACCTCCGGGTAGCCGAACCTCGCCCCGGGCACCGTCACGGCCAGGTCGCACACCGTCACCAGCCCGGCCCCGCCGGCCACTGCCGCCCCGTTCACCGCCGCCACGGTCGGCTTGGGCAGGTGGAACAGCGTCTCGTACAGGCCGCTCAGGGCGTGGGCGTCGGCCCACACCTGGTCGGCCTCGGCGGTGAGGGTGCCGCGGAGTTCGTCCAGGTCCATGCCGGCACAGAATGCCGGGCCGGTGCCGGTGAGTACCACACACCGGGCGAGCGGGTCGGCGGCGGCCCGGTTCACCGCGGCGTGCAGGTCGGCGATGAGTTGGCGGCTGAGCGCGCCCCGCTTGTCCGGGCGGGTGATGGTCAGTACCGCCGCCGGGCCGCGGTGGGCGTAGGTGACGAGGTCGGACATGGGGACGTTGTAGCGGCCGAAAATGCGTGCGGCCGACGCCCGGGGGAATGGACGTCGGCCGCGGGGAGCCGGCGGGCGACCGGGGGATGGGTCGCGTCGCCGGTCGGGGGTGCCCCGCCCGCCGGTCAAGCCTCTGTTCCGGGCCGACGGACGGAGCGAACGACTGGTGAGCAGCCGGCGTGCCAGTCGCTTTTTCGTCACCGCGGGCCACTCCTGCATCAGCTAGGCAACGTCGGAGGTCTGCGGCGGGTAACTGTTACACACCGACTTACCGGCGGCCGGCACATCCGACACGACCGACGGTTTCCGCTTGACTCCGACCCCCGGAACCGGGACCAATAGAGGGGTACAGATGATTTGTCACGGCCGTGGCCTACTCGCCCCGCGGCCGGGGGTGACGGAGTCGAACCGATGCGGCATTTTTCGTGTGACGGGTGTGGCCGGTCGCTGGCGGCCGACGACGCCGACGGGCGGTACGTCGTGCGGGTCGAGGGCTACCCGGCGGCCGACGCCCCGGACGCTGCCGACGCCGGGCTGGACAGCGACCACATTGCCGACATGGCCGAGCTGCTGGCCGAACTTGAAGACGCCGACGACGACGACGCCCCGCCGGCCGGGCTGGACGGCGAGTACGACCTGTGCGCCGGGTGCTACAAGCGGTTCCGGGCCGACCCCCTCGGCCGGGACCGCCGGCGGGTGCGGTTCAGCCCGAACTGACCGGCCCGGCGCGGGTATGATAGCGGTGTGCCCCTCCCGCCGTGAGGACCGCCCGATGACCCGCGCCGCCCTGCTCCTCGTCGCATTGGCCCCCGCCGTCGCCTCGGCCCAGGGGTTCAGCCTGCCGTACCGCACCGGCTCGACCTTCTACCAGCCGTCGTTCGGCCGGTACGCCGGCGGCTTCTACGGCGGGTTCAACCCGCAGTTCCGGGTGCCCCAGGCCGTGCCGTACAACGGGGTCGGCTACCTCAGCCCGGGCGGGTACTACGACCCCGGCTTCTACACCACCGTCGGCTCGTCCCTGTACTACATCCCGACCTTCGCCGGCGAGGCCCCGCGGCCGCAGTCGCCGCCGGCCCCGGCCCTGGTCGGCGCCGGTGTGCCGACCCCCGGCGGCCAGGTGGTGCCCCGCCAGCCGGTGCCGCAGCCGGCCGAGCTGCGGCTGGAGTTCCCGGCCTCGGCCGAGGTGTGGGTGAACGGGGTGAAGCAGGACGGCACCGACGCCAGCCGGGTGCTGACCAGCCCGGCCCTGCCGACCGGCACCCGGCACGTGTTCAACGTGAAGGCGGTGTGGACCGCCCAGGACCAGCGGCAGGAGTGGGAGCGGGCCGTCCCGGTGGCCGCCGGCAGCCGCAGCAAACTGGTAGTCGCTTCGGGGACCAAAGTCGGCAACTGACCGGCCGGCACCCATGCCGATCCTGCCCATCATCCTGGTCACCGCCGCCTGCCTGCCGCTGCCCTGGCCGGCCCCGCCGGGGGGTCTGTCGGCCGGCGGGGCGGTCGTGCTGTCGCTGCTGGTCACGGCGGTGCCGGTGCTCATCGCCGTCGGCCTCAGCCAGTGGGTGGCCGTCACCCTGGCCGGCGACCCGGGCCGGCGGCCGGACGTCTTCCGCACGTACCTCCGCGGCCGCCGCTGGCTGTCGTTCGCCCAGCTCGCCTTCTCCGGCCTGGTCCTCGCCGGCTGCGGGTGGGGCTGGACCGTGTGGCACGCCCTGCTGGTGCCACACGGCGAAACCGAGTTGCTGCCGCCGGGCGCGGAAGCGCTCGTTCCGCTGCCCTACGTCCTGATGCTGCTCGGCTGCTGGGCGGCGTTCCACCGGGCCGACGCCGCCCTGCACCGCACCAGCCGGGCGGCCGCCCGGCGGTTCTGGTCGGTGCCGGGGTACGTCTTCTACCACGCCCGCCAGCTCGCCCTGCTGGTACTGTTCCCGGCGGCCGTGTTCGCCGCCCACCAGGGGCTGAGCCGCTGGTTCCCGGTGACGGTGCGGGGCGTGGTCTACCAACTGGCGGCGGTGGCCGGCGGGGTGCTGGTGGTCGTCGGGCTGCCGTGGCTGGCCCGGCCGCTGCTCGGGCTGAAGCGGCTGCCGCCCGGCCCGGTCCGCGACCGCCTGGAGGCCACCGCCCGGCGGCTCGACTGCCGGCTGGCCGACCTGCTGGTGTGGCCGACCCCCGGGGCGGCGGCCCACGCCCAGACGATGGGGGTGACGCCGTGGGCGCGGTACGTCGTGTTCACCGACCGGCTGCTGGACAACCTGACGCCGGACGAGCTGGACGCGGTGTTCGGCCACGAGGCCGGGCACGTCCACCGCAGCGACACGGCCTACTACGCCGCCTTCTTCGTGCTGAGCGGGGCCGTCGGCATGGCCGTGGTGCTGGCCGGCGAACAGCTCGCCGCCCACTGGGGGTGGGAGCCGTCGGCCGCCGGCCGGCCGGGATGGCAGACGGTGCCGCCGGTGCTGCTGGCCTTCGGCTACGTGTTCGGGGCGTTCGGGCTGGTCAGCCGGCGGTGCGAGCGGCAGGCGGACGTGTCCGGGGCGCGGGCCGGGTCGTGCGGCGACGCCTGGTGTACCACCCACACCGCCGACACAGTGCTGCCGCCGGGCGGCAAACACCTGTGCCGCTGCGGGACGCTGGCCCTGGCCCGGGCGGTGGACCGGGTGGCGGCGCTGAACGGCGGCGAGGCCGGGGTGCCGGCCGGGCTGTGGGCACGGGCCTGGGGCCGGCTGCGGGCCTGGCAGCACGGCCCGCTCGGCGACCGGGCGGTGTTCCTGCGGAAGCTGGCCGACGACCCGCACCTGGGCGACCGCACCGACCGCGAGGCGACGCAGTTCCGCCGGGCCGTGCTGGGCGCGCTGGCGGCGGCGCTGCTGACGCTGGGCACGGCCGTCGGCTGGGGCGACCTGTGGGCGCGGATGTGAGCGAACGGCCGGACGGCCGTGTGGGGTGATCCGGTGCGGAAGCCGTTCGTCACACTGACACTCGTCGCCGTCATTGGCGTCAGCCTCGGCGGGGCAGCTCTCGTCCTGCGCGGAAGCGATTCGCGCGACGCGGCCAACTACAGGCGGGTCCGACTCGGCATGTCGGTGGCCGACGTGCAAGCTGTCCTCGGGCCGGGAATCATGGTTTCCCGAGCGGAGGTGCCGGGGCATGTAGTCGCGGTGAACTCGGCCGACGAACATGCCGCAGACGAGCAGGCGCGTCGTGCCGACGGATCTCCCCCGACAGCCCGTAACTACCCCACCCGGATCAAACCGATCGTGGAAGGAAACCACATCCTGATGTGGGTGAACCGGAAAACCGGCGAGCGGACCCTGGTCGCCTTCACCGACAGCGTGGTGTGCGAGAAGGACTTCTGGGATCCGAACTACTTGTAGCACGGTCTCGCGGGGTGTCCGCCCTTCGGCGGCAGAGCGAGTCGGGCCGAGGACATCGGTTCTTGTGCCCTGCGCTACACTGGTTGCGTCCGGTCGATATCGTCCGTCCCACACGCGAGAGGCCCGATGTCCGCCGCCACCGTCACCCCGCTGCCCCGGCTGCCGGCCCCGCCGCGGCCGGTGTCCGTCACCGCCGACGAGTTCCACCACCTGTGGGACAGCGGCTTCTTCAAGGGCCTCCGCCGGGTCATCCTCGTGGACGGGGAGATGATTGAAATGCCGATGCCCGACCCGCCCCACGACATCGGCGTGAGCGCGACCGACGAGTTCCTGCGGGCCGCCTTCCCGACCGGCCACTACGTCCGCAACCAACAGGGGTTCAACGCCGGGTTGGACACCGACCCCGGCCCGGACCTGGCCGTGGTGCGTGGCTCCTTCCGCGATTACACCCGGCACCCGGCCACAGCCGTCCTGGTGGTCGAGGTGGCCAACTCGTCGCTGGCCTACGACCGCCGGCAGAAGACCCACATCTACGCCGCCGCCGGGGTGCCCGAGTACTGGGTGCTGGACGTGACCGGCCGGCAACTGCTCGTCTTCCGCGACCCCGTCGCCGACCCGGCCGCCGAGCGGGGCCACCGCTACGCCACCCAGCTCAGCCTCGCCGAAGGGGACACCGCCAGCCCACAGGCCGCCCCGGCCGCGGGCGTCGTCGTGCGGAACCTGCTGCCCTGAGCGGCACCGCCCCCGCCGGCTACACTGACGCTGCGGACCAATAGGGGGCGACGATGGCGATTCCGTGGTGGGGCTTCGTGGTGGCGGCCGGGCTAGCGTGGGGCGTGTACGTGCCGATCATCTTCTACGGCGGGGGCGAACTCAGCCCGCTGGGGCCGACCGGCCGGCCGGTCGGTGTGGGTGGCCGGCTGGGGGCCATCCTGTGCGTCGGGGTGGCCTATCTCGTGATGGCAGTGGCCATACCGCTGGTCGTGCAGGCCACACGGGACGACGCACGCACCGAATGGCGGACCGCCGGCTGGATGTTCAGCGGGCTGGCCGGCATTGCCGGTGCGGTTGGGGCCATCTGCGTGGTGTTCGCCAGTAAGGCAGCGGTGGATCAGGCCAACCTGGATGGCGTGGACCCGGCGACGTACCGCATCTACATCGCCCCGCTGATCTTCTGCCTGGCGCCGCTGGTGAACACCCTGCTCAGCCTGGTCTGGCACCCGCGGACGGGCGACCCGTGGCACTTCGGGTTCGAGGCGCCGACGTGGCACCTGCCGCTGGGCATCGTGCTGGTGGCGGCCGGCACCTTCCTGGTGCTGTACTCGAAGGAGGCGGGCGAAGCCCACAAGGGGGGGCCGAAGCCGACGCCGGCGGCGATACCGGAGGCAGCGGGGTCGTAGGCGGCAGCCCGGGGTGCCCGAGGCGGCTAAATGTCCAGCGTCCGCCCGACGCCCCCGGCCTTCGCCAGTGCCAGCACCTTAGCCGCCACGGCCACGTCCTCGACGCCGAGGCCGAGCGACTTGAACACCGTCACGTCGGCCGCCGACTGCCGACCGGGGTAGCGGCCGGCGACGATGTGGCTCAGCTCCTGCACGTCCGACCAGCCGAGCACGCCGTCACGGATCGGGGCCACCAGGTCGCCGGCTTCCAGCCGCGCCTGGTCCTTGCTGTCGGCGACGACCAACGCGGCCCGGCGGAACACCTCGACATCCGCTTCCGCCTTCGCCAGGTAGTTCGACCCGACTAGGTTGACGTGACAACCGTCGAGCAGCCAGTCGCCCTTCAGCACCGGCTCGAGGCTGCTGGTCGCCGTACACACCACGTCCATCCCGCGGGCCGCTTCCTCCGGCGTGTCCACGGGCATGACTTGTACCTTGCACGCCTCGCTCAACTCGGCGGCGAAGGCCGCCCGCTTGGCCGCGTCTCGGCCATAAACGTGGACCCGTTCGATGGCCCGCACCGCACACACCGCCTCAACCTGGGTGCGGGCCTGGCCGCCGGTGCCGAACACCCCGAGCGTCGTGGCGTCCGCCCGCGCCAGCTTGCGGGTGGCCACCCCGCTGGCCGCCCCGGTCCGCACCCGGCCCAGGTGGTCGGCCTCGATGAGCGCGGCCAGTTCGCCGGTCTTCGGGTCGTACAGGGTGACGTGGAAGCGTGCCCCGAACTTGCCCGTCGTGTACGCCTTGTAGCCGATGGCGCCGAGCGTCTTGGCCGCCGCCGGCAGGACGTGGAGCATGACGTGATCGGTCTGCACCCGCTGGCGGGGCCGGTTCTCGGCCTCGTCCAGGGACAGCTTGCGGAACGCCGCCTCGACGGCCGCCAGGGCGTCCGTCATGGTCAGCAGCCCGCGAACATCGGCCTCGGTGAGGTAGAGCATGGGCGACCTCGTGGGGCACGCTTCGGCGTGCCGCGTTTGCCCGACGGCACGCCGAAGCGTGCCCTACGCTAGCCACTTCTCCAGTGCGTCCAGCCCGGCGGTGATCGTCTCCCGGTTGCAGGCGAACGACATCCGCACGAACCCCTCGCAGCCGAACGCCGACCCCGGCACCAGGTTCACATGGGCCTGCTCCAACGCGGTCGCGCAGAAGCCCGCCGAGTCGGCGACGCCCTTGCGGGCGAAAAACGCCTCGACCCCGAAGAAGGCGTAGAAGGCGCCGTCCGGCGGGGCGTAGCGGACGCCGGGCAGCTTCGCCAGCCGGTCCGTCACCATCTGCCGGCGGGCGGCGAACTCGGCCCGCATCTCGGCCACGCAGTCCTGCGGGCCACCCAGAGCGGCCACGAGTGCCGCCTGGCTGACGCTCGACGGACAGCTCGTCTCCTGGCTCTGGATGTTGTCCATCGCCTTCACCACCGCCGCCGGCGCCACCGCCCAGCCCATCCGCCAGCCGGTCATGGCGTAGCTCTTACTCGCCCCGCTGACCGTCACCACCCGGTCCCGCAGCCACGGCCGCAGGGTGGCCACGCACGTCGGCGTGTGACCGTCGTAGGTCAGTTGCTCGTAGATTTCGTCGCTCAGGATCGCGGCGTCGGTGTCGGCCAGAGCGTCCACCAGCCCTTCCAACTCGGCCCGGCTGTACGTCGCCCCGGTCGGGTTGTTGGGCGAGTTGAGCATGACCAGCCGGGTGCGGGGCGTGACCGCCGCCCGCAACTGGTCCGGGGTGATCTTGAACCCGGCCTCGAAGCCGCCATGCACCAGCACCGGCATCGCCCCGACCATCCGCACCAGGTCGGAGTAACTCACCCAGAACGGCGTCGGGATGATGACTTCGTCGCCTGGGCCGACGGTGGCGGCCAGGGTGTTGTGGATGCTGTGCTTCGCCCCGTTGCTGACGATCACGTTCTCCGGCCCGACCACCAGCCCGTGGGTGCGGCCGTACCACGCCGCGACGGCCGCCCGCACCTCGGCCGTGCCGGCCGCCGGGGTGTAGTGCGTCTGCCCGGCGGCGGCGGCCCGTTCGGCGGCGGCGCAGATGTGGGCCGGGGTGTTCATGTCCGGCTCGCCCAGGCTGAAGTCGTACACCGTCACCCCCTTGGCCCGCAGCGCGCGGGCTTTGGCCCCCGCGGCGAGGGTGGCGGACGGCTGGACGCTGGTGGCGAGTTGGCTCAGGCGGATCATCGCGGCCGGCGGCCTCGGGGTGGTGCGGGTGACGGTCATGGTATACCATCGGCCGGCCGCGGGGGGCCGGGTTTGTTCGTCCACCACTTCGTCCACCGCTACCCGCCGGCCGTCGGCGGGGCCGAGGGCTACGTCGAGCGGCTAGGCCGGTTCCTGGCCGCCGGCGGCGACGACGTGACGGCATGGGCGAGCACGGCGGTCGATCTGGAGGCGATGACCCGGAGCGGGTTCCGGGAGGTGGCAAGCGACCCCACCGCCCGCCGCTACCGCCCGCTCCACTTCCCCGGCCGCCGCCACGTCTTGAAAGCCGCGTCCCTCATCCCGCACCGCCCGTGGCAGTGCCTGACCCTGCCGTGCAACCCGATCTGCCCCGGCATGTGGCGGGACGCCGGCCGGTACGCCGGGCCGGTGGACGCCGTCCACGCCTTCGCCTTCCCGCACACCTTCCCGGCCGTCTGCGGGCTGCGGCTGGCCCGCCGCCACGCCGCCCCGTTCCTGCTCACGCCGTTCCTCCACCTCGGCGACCCGGCCGACCCCCGCGACCGCACCCGCCGGCAGTACACCAGCCCGCCGCTGCGGTGGCTGCTACGACAAGCGGACACGGTGTTCGCCCAGACCCCGAGCGAGGCGGCGATGGTCGAACGGCTCGGCGTGCCGGCCGACCGCGTCGTGCTACAAGGGCTGGGCGTGGACCCGGCCGACTGCACCGGCGGCGACCGGCTCGCCGCGCGAGCCGCGTGGGGCGTCGGCCCCGGCGAGCGGGTGGTCGGACACCTGGCGAACAACAGTGTCGAGAAGGGCACGGTCGATCTGCTGCACGCGGCCGGCCACCGGCCGGGCGTGCGGCTGGTGCTGGCCGGGCCGGAGATGCCGAGCTTCCGCCGGGCCTGGGACCACTACCCGCACCGCGACTGCGTGGTTCGGTTAGGCGTACTGACCGACGCTCAGAAGCGGGACTTCTTCGCCGGGCTGGACGTGTTCGCGCTGCCGAGCCGAACCGACTCGTTCGGGCTGGTGCTGCTAGAGGCGTGGGCCAACGGGGTGCCGGTGGTGTGCTACCGGGCCGGCGGCCCGGCCGACCTGGTGCGGGACGGCGTGGACGGCCGGCTGGTCGCCTGTAGCGACCTCGCCGAACTGGCCGCGGCGGTGGAACAGGTCACGCCGGACATGGGCGAAGCCGGCCGCCGCCGGGCGTTCGCCGACTTCCGCTGGCCGGACAAACTGCACGTTGTCGCCGGGCGGGTGCGGCAGCTCACCACGCGCCCGGCACCTCGCCGCCGCTCGGGGTGAGGGCCGGCCACCACACCGTGTTCACGTCCACCGACTTGCTCACGAACCGGATGCTGCCGTCCCCCAGCCCGACGTTGATGCCGCCGGTGTGCAGCCCGCTGGCGTTCCCCCGGTCGCACTTGCCGGCGGTGGTGTTCGGGCTGAACGGCCCGACCTGGAACATGCTGTCGGCCCCGCTGTACCAGCGGGTGCCGTCGCCCCCGCGGCCGCCGCCAAAAATGGGCGACAGCCGGTCGGCCGGGTAGCTATCGCTGGCCGTCGGTGACGACCCGTTGAACACCGTCACCGAGTTCCAGACGCCCCGCATCCACCACACCCCGCCGTGCGGGTGGCTACCGTTCCGGCCGGCGAACGTCTCGGCCGCCGGGGCGTTACCCCGCGTACCAGGGCAATACGCCAGCTTCTCGGCGAACACTACGGTGTTCGACTGGCCGTCCGTAAACGTCGCCGGGATGCTGGCCTTGCCGTCGAAGTCCGCGGCCGGGCTGTTCGGCCCGGTCGGGTTCGGGTTGGCCCGGTTGCCGAACACCATGTAGTTGGCCGCGTACGACATGTCGCCCGGCAGCCAGTCGGTGGCGACGTTGGTGCCCAAGGTGCTGTCCGACGGGCACTGGTAGGTCTTGACGCGGGTGGCCCGCAGGAAGGTGCCGGCCGTCGGCCCGGGGGTGTTCCACAGGGGGATGATGTACCCGAAGGCGGTGGCCGACTTC
The DNA here is from genome assembly GCA_043787415.1 of Fimbriiglobus sp. Lineage (GTDB taxonomy): Bacteria > Planctomycetota > Planctomycetia > Gemmatales > Gemmataceae > JAXMAZ01. The sequence continues at coordinate 16,010 of JAYVUZ010000046.1, forward strand.
CACACGTTCTGCTGTTCGATGTACGGCAGCAGGTGGAAGGTGAGTGGCGCGTAGTAGGCCCCACCGTACTGGACGCCGGCCAGCGGTGGCAGCCGCCCCTGGGTGTCGTTGCAGTTGTGCAGGCCCAGTGACATTTGCTTGAGGTTGTTCTGGCACTGGGCACGGGCGGCCGCCTCCCGCACCTTCTGCACGGCCGGCAGCAACAGTCCGATCAGGATCGCAATGATGGCGATCACCACGAGAAGCTCGATGAGTGTGAATGCCCGGCGCCGGCCGCCGGCCGGAAGGGGGAGAGACCGACGCATGGAACACCTCGCCGCGAGTACGCGAGACGCGAAAAAATTGACACGCGTCAGAGGTTGACGCGCCGGACCGGCTGCGTCAAGGGTGAAATGAGGAGACGATGAAACTAGCCCACGAGCCGACCACGTCCGGCAGCGGGAGCGAGTCGGGGGGCAGGCTTCCGCCGCCGAACCGGCCGCGGCTCCGGGCTGCGCAGGGTGTACGCCCCGCAGCACGGGCACGGCCGGCTCTCGATGGCCGCCGTCTCGTACACCGTCCACGACCCGGCCAGCGGCCAACTGTGCTGGCACTTGCCGCACGACACGGTCCATGTGTCCACGATCAAAACCCCCGCCCCTTTGCTGTGTCGGCCGGAAACCCGCGGAACCCGAAGCACGCCCGCACCACCCAGCGGTTGACCGGGATGCCGCCGTCTGAGGCGTTAACCTCGACTGGCGGGCCGACCCGGTCGAACGCGCCCAAGATGTCCGGGTTGAGTTCGCCGACGTAGATGAACGCCCGGCCCCGGAAGGCTTGCGCGTCGGCCGTCGGGTTCGGCCGCCACACGTCGTACTGGCTGTGCCGCTCGCCGGCCGCCAGGCTGAAGCAGTACACCGTCGGGTGGCCGTCGCAGTAGAAAGCCAGCTCGCCGGGCAGCGTCCACGACATGCCGGCGACCAGCGGCTCGTCGCCGGTCTCCTCTCCTACCTGATTCCGCAGTCGGTCCACTTCTTTCGCCAAAGTTTGCCACCCGGCTAGCCGGACGGACGGGTCGAACCGCCGCACCGGGGCCGGGTCGGTGGCGGTCGGCGGCCCGGCCAGCCGGGCGAGCGCCGGGCGGACGATCGCCGGGAAGTGGGCGACGAAGCTCACCGCCACGCCGATCCCGCACGCGGCGACCAAGCCTCGCCCCACCCACGGCGAACGAGCCGGGTGGGTGGCCCAGGCGACGGCCAGTGGCAGCCCGCCGACGTAGGCGACGGCCGGCCAGTTGGCCTGCGGCTTGGCCGACAGGCTGACCGCCGCGAACAGCAGCCACACGGGCACCGTCAGCCACCACAGCAGCGCGGTCCGCAGGTCGATGCGGCGACACGCCAGCACCCCGGCGATCAGCCAGAAGCCGAGCAGCACGCCGGCCTGGGTGGCGACGAACACGGGCGGCCCGAGCAGCCCCGGCGACGCCCGGCCGGCCCCGGTGCCCTGCCAACCGAGGTGCGACAGGCTCACCCAGCCGTGAGTCGCGTTCCAGTACAGTTGCGGCGTCAGGCCGAGCAAGGTCGGTGCGATCAGCCGGAGGAAACCGCCCCGGCGAGCGGCCGGCGTAAGCCGGCTGAGGAAGCCGCCAGGGTAACGAGGCACGCGCCGCACCCGCCCGGCTTCCTCAGCCGGCTCACGCCGGCCGCTCGCCAGCAGCCACAAGCCGACGCACGCGGGGAACAGCAGCATGGTGGGCTTGGCCAGCACCCCCACCCCGCACAGCAGCCCGGCGGCCGTCCAGCGGTTATGTCGGACGGCAACAGCCGCCCACGCCCAGCAGGCCAGCAGCGGGGCGTCGATGGTCATGACGGTGGCGCCGGTCGAAACCAGCGGCAGTGTCAGGCCGACGAGCAGGGTGTGCAGCCCGACGCGAGGGCCGAAGTGGTCGGCGGCCAGCCGGTAGACGGCGGCCAGCGACAGGGCGGCGCAGACGGCGGTTGGAAAGCGGACGCCGAACGGGGTGTCGCCGAAGACCCGACACGACGCCCGGATGAGCCAGGCGACCAGCGGGCCTTTGCTGTAGTACGCCCAATCAAGTTGCCGCGACCAGTCCCAGTAGTGGGCCTCGTCCGGGGCCAGATCGTGCGGGCAGTCGGCGGCGAGGTAGACGAGGTTGAGGGCGAAACTGGCGAGCACCACGCCGACGGCGACGACGCCCGGCGGCACGGCGAACCGGGCAACGGGCGGAGAAGCGGCGGGACAGGCGACCGACATCTGCCTGGTTTACCCGGGTTGCTGCGGCGGGGTCAAGCCGAGTGCCCCAGTTCGTAGCCCGACGCGGGGGGGGGGGG
>JAYVUZ010000047.1:0-20217 GCA_043787415.1 Fimbriiglobus sp.
GTCCGACGCCGCTCGCGCGGCGTGCTCGGAAGAAGCGGAGCCGCCCCATGCCCGAACCCGTCGTCGCCGCCACTTGGTCGTTCGGCCGTACCGCCGTGAATGTGGCACTGCCGCTGCTGGCCGCCGGCAAGCCGGCTCTTGATGCGGTGCTGGCCGGGGCCGAGGCCGTCGAGTTGGACCCGTCGGTGCGGTCGGTCGGCGTCGGGGCGGTCGGCAACAGCGTGTGTGCCATCAGCCGGGACGCCTGCGTGATGGACGGCCAGACGCTGTCGTGCGGCGGCGTGGCCGGGCTGGAACACATCCGCCGCGTCGCGGCCGTCGCCCGGCTGGTCATGGAGAAGACGCCGCACGTCCTGCTGGTGGGCGACGGGGCGTTGTGGTTCGCCCTGCAAAACGGCTTCCCGCTGGAGACGCTGCACACCGCCGACAGCGTGAAGGACTGGTTCGGCGGTCACCCGAGCCTCCGCAAGAAGCCGGCCGGGCCGCCGCAGCCGAAGGGGCCGGAACACATTTCGACCGCGGTGCCGGTGGACGAGAACAACCACGACACGGTGACGGTACTCGGCCGGGACAGTGCCGGGCACCTGGGCGGGGTGTGTACCACCAGCGGGCTGGCGTACAAGATGCCGGGCCGGGTCGGCGACTCGCCGCTCATCGGGGCCGGGCTGTACGTAGACGACCAGGCTGGCGCCGCGGGCTGCACCGGCACCGGCGAGGAGATCATCCGCATCGGCGGGGCGTTGTTCGTGGTCGAGCAGATGCGGGCCGGCAAGTCGGCCCAGGACGCCTGCGAGGCCGCGTGCCGGCGGGTGAATGCCGTGGCCGTGCGGCGCGGCGTGCATCCGGCCAACTGCGCCTTCCTGGCGGTGGCGCCGGACGGCACGGTTGGGGCGGCGGCCACCTTGCGGACGAAGTTCGAGTACGTCGTCGGCCGGGGCGGGGTGGTCGAGCTGAAGACGGCGAAAGAGGTCGGACCGGCCGTATGATGGCGGCATGTTCCCCGTCCGCGTCGAACTCGGCCCCCGCTCCTACGCCATCGCCGCCGGCGGCCTCGCCGACTTCGGCCCGTTCGCGCGGTCGGCTTTGCCCGCCGCGACGACGGCCCTGGTCGTCACCGACGAACACGCCGAGCCGCATGCCGACGCCGTGCTGGCGTCGCTGAAAGCCGCCGGCCTGCCGGCGAGCATGGTCATCGTCCAGAGCGGCGAGGACACCAAGTCGCTGCACTGGCTGGCCGAACTGTGGGACGAGCTGGCCGAGCTGCCGGCCGACCGCCGCACCGCGGTCGTGGCCGTGGGCGGCGGCGTCATCGGCGACCTGGCCGGGTTCGCGGCGGCGACGTACAACCGCGGCCTGCCCCTGCTCATGGTGCCGACCACCCTGCTGGCAATGGTCGATTCGAGCGTCGGCGGCAAGACCGGCGTCAACCTGCCGCAGGGCAAGAACCTGGTCGGGGCGTTCCACCAGCCGGCCGGCGTCTGGGTGGCGGTCGAGACGCTGGCCACGCTGCCGGACCGCGAGTACCGCAGCGGGCTGGCCGAGGTGGTGAAGTACGGGGCCGCCCTAGACGCCACGCTCTTCGCGTGGCTGGAGGCGAACGCACCGGCGGTACTGGCCCGCGACTCGCAGGCAGTGGCCCACGTCGTCTCGCAGTGCTGCCAGTTGAAAGCGGCCGTGGTCGCGGCCGACGAGTTCGAGACGACCGGCCGGCGGGCGGTGCTGAACTACGGCCACACCTTCGCCCACGCCTTCGAGACCGTCGCCGGGTACGGCACGCTGTCGCACGGCGAGGCGGTGAGCATCGGCATGACGTGCGCCTGCTACCTGGCCGAGCACGTCGCCCGGTTGCCGCGAAGCGGCGACACCCTGGCGGATCGCCAGTTTGTTCTGCTAGAAGCCTTCGGGTTGCCCGTCGCCCCGGACCTGGGCTGGGACATCGACGCCCTGCTCGCCGCTATGCGGCGGGACAAAAAGACGGCCGCCGGTAAACTCCGGTTCGTGCTGCCGGACCGCATCGGGCACGCCGAACTGGTGGACGACGTGCCGGAGGTGTCCGTCCGCCGAGCGCTGACGACGTTGCTACCGAAATGAAATGGCTCGCCGGCGCGGTTGTGCTGTTCGCCGTCGGGGTCGTCGCCGCCGACCACCTGCTCGGCGATCCCCCCATCAGCCGCCGGGGGCTGCCGGTGTTCTGCGACCACCTCGCGTATTACACCGCCGGCCGGCTGGTCCGTGACGGCCCGGCCGGCGAGCTGTACGACCTCGATACCGTCGCGGCGTATCAGGCGACGCTGTTCCCCGGCCGCTGGGACTCGCTGGAGGCGTTCCGCAACCCGCCGTTCGCTGCCCTGCCGTACGCCCTCACGGCCCGGCTGCCGTTCGCCGCAAGCGGCTGGGTGTGGACCGCCGTCGGGCTGGCGGCGTACTTCGGCGGCCTGCGACTGCTTCACCCGCGACCGCCGCTGTTCGCCGTGCTGACCGTGCCGGCCGTGCTGTGCGTCAGCTACGGGCAGACGAGTCTGCTGAACGCCGGCATCCTGGCGGTGGTCGGCCGGCTGCTGATCGACCGCGGACCGTTCGCCGCCGGCCTGGTCGCCGGCCTGCTGTGGGCCAAGCCGCCGCTCTTGCTCGGCCTCGTCGTCTGGGGGCTGCTCGACCTGCGGCGCCTGTGGCCGGCCGCCGTGGGCTGCGCCCTCACCGGCGTCGTGCTCGCCGCCGGCAGCTACGCCATCATCCCGGAGGCGTGGGCTGGGTTCGTCGGCACCCTGCGGGCCAACGCCGGGTTCGACGCCTTCGACTGGTGGAAGCTGCCGGGGCCGCGGGCGTTCGGCCGGTTACTGCTCGGCCCCGGCCCGGCGGCGACGGCCGTCTGGCTGCTGGCCGCGGCGGCGGGCGGCTGGGGGTTCGTGCTGGTGTGGCGGGCCAACCGAGACTCGCCCCGGGTGGTGTTCGCGGCCAGCGTGCTGCTCACCCTGTGGGCGTCGCCGCACGCCCTCATCTACGACTGGGCGCTGGTGGCCGTCCCGGCCGTGCTACTGCCGCCGACGCGGGCGTTCGCCGTCGGCTGGGCGGCCCTGGCCGTCGGCACCGAGGTCGGCATGGTGCAGGCGTGGCTGTGGGGCGAACCCGTCGTGCAACTGGCGACGCCAGTGCTGGCGTGGTGCGGCTGGCGGACGGTGATGCGGCTGACCGGCGAGCGGCCGGTGTGAGCCATCCGACGGCCTACGGGTTAGATGGGAACGCCCCCAGCCCGCAAGCCGTCGGCCGGCTCGCACCGGCCGCTCGTCACGGACACCTTGACCCGCCAGGTTGTCGGCCGACGATCCAGCATCACGCGCGGCCGACCCGCGCCCTCGGGCTGACGGCAGCGGCCCGCGGCTGACGCGGCCCCGCCTCACTTCCGCCGCTTCCGCCACAGCCGGAAGCCGCTGTCCGCGCCCCAGAAGGCGAGGCACGCCCCGGGGCCGGCGAAGCGGTCGAACAGCTTGGCCGTCACCGCCTCCTCGTCCGGCCACGGGTAGGCGAACACCAGGTCGAAGTCGGACACGTCCAGCCCCAGCTCGGTGTAGGCGTGGTCCGAGCTGGTGGTGAACCAGGAGTAGTTGCCCTCGGTCACGACCCGGGACTCGCCGCCGGGCGGGACGAAGCTGCCGCACACGAACTCGGCCGCCAGGTCGAACCGCCCGGCCAGTTGCCGGGCCTCGTCCACCAGGGCCGGCTCGCACTCGATGCCGACGGCCGCGAACCCGGCCAGGGCGGCCAGCCCGGTGACGACGCCGAGGCCGCTGCCCCACTCGCAGAACTGGTCGCCGCGGAGGGTGCCGGCGTCGGCCAGGCCGCGGAGCAGGCGGTCGGCCCCGGGGTAGTCGCTGGGCACGAAGGCCGGCGCCCGCACCTGGTCCAACACCTCGTCGGTGAGGGCGGAGGCGGCCCGCAGGTAGCGGGCGGTGGCCGGCGGCGGCGGGCCGGGGTCGGGCGGCAGGAGCAGTTCGACCAGCGGCATGACACGGCCGGGAAAAAGGCGGGGCCGGGGCACGCGGCCCCGGCCCCGGTGGTTATACGTGCCGCCGCCGGCTCAGGCGGTCGCCCGCCGGCGGCGGACCAGCCGCACCGCCCCGAGGCCCAGCCCGGCGACGGCCAGCACGGTGGCCGGCTCCGGCACCGGGGTGAACACCAGCACCAGGTTGTTGCCGGCCACGCTCAGGGTGGACGTGCCACTCAGCCCGATCCCGGTCAACGTGTAGTTGCTGGCCGCAACCGTCCCGTCCGGCAGCGAGGTGCCGTTCAACTGGATGTTGCCGGCCGTGGCAACCGACCCCAGCGTGTAGGTGTACTGGGTGAACGCGACCAGCGGGTCGGCCGGGTTGCCCACCAGGTCGATGACGAACTTGTTGCCGGCCCCGGGGTTCAGGTTGAACACGCCGGCGGCGGCCGACACGCTCACCAGACTGGCCGACCCCGCGCCGACCGTGGCCCGCAGCCCGCCATTGTTTGTCAGGGTGACGCTACTCTGAAGCGACAGGGTGCCGGTCGGGGCGACGGGGTCGCCGCCCTGTACGAACCCGCCGCTGTTTACCGTCACCGCACCGGAAGCCGTCGGTGTGGTGGTCGCGTTGCCGAACCCGCGGAGGACGCCCCCGCTGCCCACCGCGATGGTGCCGGACGTGTTGCCGGGGGTGGCCGAGTCGCCCAGTTGCAGCACCCCGCCACTGACCGTGAAATTGCCCGAGTGCGTGGTCGTGCCGGACGCCGGGTTGGCCAGCAACAGCACCCCCGCCCCCTGCTTGTCGTAGTTGGGGTTAGTGCCTGAGGACACGAACGGGATGCTGGACCGTAGCCCGACGCCACCCGTGCCGCCGGCCGCCACGACCACCGGCAGCGGGCCGGCCGTGTCGTTCTGGATGCGGCTGCCGCTGCCCGGCCCGACGAACTCGGCGGTGCCCGCCGTCGGGGTCACACTGATGCCGGCCCCGGTGAAGTGCAGCCAGAAGTTGGACGACCCGGTGTAGTCCATCACCGGGGTGGACCCGCCGGTGCTGGTCAGCGACTTCGCGTAGTAGTCGGATGAACCACCCGGCACGGTCAGCTTGCCCCCGCCGTTGAGGGCGATGGTCCCGATGGTGGACGCCGCCCCGTTGTTCACGGCCGTGCCGAGCCGGAACTCGGCCCCGGGGGACACCGTCACCCCCATGTTCGGCCCGATGCCGTAGGGGGCGGTCAGGGACAACACCCCGTTCTGCACGTTGAACGTCCCGCCGGCTGTCGTCACCGGGTTGACCGTGCCCACATTCAGGGTGAGCGTGGTGGCGTCCGCTTTACCCACAAGCAGGTTGCCACCAAACCCGACGGTCTGAGTCGCGTCGGCCGGATAGTTCAGGCCAACGGTTGATAGAGCCGTTGCGTTACTATTGACGAGGGCGTTACCAGTGCCGGTGCCGGCGGTGGTCACCCCGGTGAGGGCGGCGGCCGGGCTGAACCCGTTCAGGTCCAGCACCCCGCTGGTGTTGCCGGTGGCGCTGCCCAGGGTGAGCGGCCCGCCCAGCACGGCGGTGGCGGCGTTGCCGTTGCCCACCAGCAGGGTGCCCTGGGCGACCGTGGTGCCGCCGGCCAGCGCCGGGGCGGTCGTCGGGGCGAGGGTGAAGGTAGCGGGGCCGGTCTTCACCAGCCCGCCGGTGCTGCCGGTCAGTGCCCCGCTGAACGTGGTGGCCGCCGTCGAGTTCACCGTCAGCGTGTTGGCCCCGAAGTTCAGGCTCCCGGCCCCGCTCAGGTCTTGCAGGGTGCCGGACTGGCCGAGTGCCAGGACGCCGGCTGATAGGGTAGTCGCCCCGGTCACGGTGTATGGCCCGTTCACGGCTAGAGTGCCGGTGCCCAGCTTGGTCAGTCCGCCGGTGCCGGCCAGGGTGACGTTGGCGTCCAGGGTCAGGTCACTGGTAGTCGTCACCTGGCCCAGGCTAGCTCCGAACGAGACGGTGCGGGCCGCCACGCTGGTGACAGTCTTGGCCCCGTTCTGGCTGGTCAACAGCCCGCCGGACAGGTTGAGGGTGCCGTCCGGCGTGTTGGCGTTGGTCGCCGAGGCGGCGTTCCCCCCGTTCAGCGTCAGCGTGCTGCCCCCGTCCAGCACCAGGCTGTACACCGACGCCCCGGTGGCGGCTGTCGTGTTCCCGGTCGTCGTGTAGGCGGCCGTCAGTTGGACGTTGTCTGGTGAGAAGTTGTTGATGCTCGTCCCGGACGTGGCGACCGGGGTGAACTGGATGACCCCGCGGACGATGTCGTACCCGGCGGCCGTGCCACTCGTGGCCGTGCCGGCCGTATTGGCGAAGAAGACGTTCGGCAGAACGGCCTGGTTCGTCGCAAAGGCATCGACTAGAATTCGCGTGTAGTTGCCGGCCGTGCCGCCCAGGTCGGTGCCCCGCAGGGTGAGGGCGGCGTTGGCCACCAGCGACCCGACGCGGACGACCACCGGTGAGACTGCCCCGACGCTGGACACGCTGAACACCCCGCCGGCGGCGGCGCTCTCCAGCACCCCGAACCGCTCGGCGGCCCCGACGATGGTCGTGGTCGGCGGCAGGTAGCTGACCAGCCCGGCCCCTGTGAACCGCACCCGGCTGGTGTCCCCCAGCTTGTCGGCCAGTCCGGCCGTGTTGTCCAGGGTCAGGGTGGTGCCGGCCGCCCCGAGGGTGATGTTGGCCACCTGGGCTAGCCCGGACGTGCCGGCCGAGGTCAGCCCGCCGGCCGCGACGACCAGGTTGCCGCTCAGCTGTGACGTGTCCCCGGTCAGGGTCAGGGTGCCGGTGCCGCTCTTGCTCAGGGTCGGCAGGGCGGTGCCGTACAGCCCGCCCACGTTCGCCACCTTGCCACTAACTATCAAGTTGGCGTCTGTCTGAATGGTGCTGTTGGCCACTATGTCTACCGGCCGGGTGGTGGTCACCGCGGCCAGGTTCTGGAGGGTGCCGCCGTTGAGCGTAACCTTCGTGCCGGCCGCCCCGAGGTTGGCGTCGGTGGTGAACTGGAGGGCGCCGCCGGTGATCGACGTGCCGCCCGCGTAGGTGTTGGCCCCGGCCAGGTTGACCGCCCCCACCCCGCCCTTAATGAACGCCCCGGGGCCGGACACCACCCCCGACAGGGTGACCGTCGTAGCCGCCGTGGCCGTACCGAGAGACGCCAGCCCAGACGTGATGTTAAAGTTAAAGCCACCGTTCGCGTCATTAATACTGATTGATCGACTGACAGCCAAATTCGCCGACCCGTTGTAGGATAGCTCGCCGCCGCCCAGCGTGACGGCCCCGCCGGCGTTGCCGAGCTGGTTGTCGGCGTTGAACCCGAGGGTCGTCGCCCCGTTCACGAACAGCCCGCCGGTAAACGGGTTGCCGGTGGTGTTCTCAAACGTGGTGGTGTACGTCGAACCGTTCCCGAACCCGCCGACCACCAGCCCGGCCGACCCGGTGATGCTGGCCGTCCCGGTGAACCGCTGGTTCCAGGAGGCGATGATGTAACCCGTCCGCGGCCCGAACGCCAGAGTCAAGCCGTTGCCGTAGGTCGTCGGGTCGAAGTTGGTGACGGCCCCGCTGAACACCGTCAGGGTGCCGTTCTGGAACGTGCTACCGCTGGCCTGGTTGGCCAGCGAGTTGATGGTCAGGCTGGCCCCGCCCAGGTCGTAGGTGGCGGCCGTAGTGCTGGTGGCCACGTTCTGGTTGGCCGCCGCCAGCAGGGCGGCCGAGTCGGCCACCGGGGCGAAGTAGGCGGCGTTGCTGAACGGCAGCACCTGTAGCCCGTTGGTGTTGTCGTACGTCACCAGGCTCCGCGGGTTGGTGTACGAGCTAGCGGCGGCGTATGGCAGGATGGCCGTCTGCGTCCCGCTGCCGCTGCCGGCGGTCAGCGGGGCGTTGGCCCCGGTCAGCCCGCCGCTGAAGAAAACGTTCGTCGCCGTGGTCGCACTGCTGATCGCTCCGATGTTCGACGTATTCAGCACTACCACTGCCAGGTCTACCCGGGTGAGGGCGCCGAGGTTGAGCTGGGAGGTGGCCCCGGTCGGGGCGGCGGTCAGCCCGAACGCCCCGGTGGCCGTCACCGCCCCGAGGGTCTCGCTGCTGGTGGCGATGCCCGTGAACCCGAGCCGGCCGTTCACCAGGTTGAGCGGGGCAGCGTTCGGCACCCGGTCCGCGTTGTCCGACCCGGCGGCGTTGGTCAGTTGCAGAAGTCCGTAGTTGCGAACGTTGATTGGTTGAGTGCTGGCGATGGCCCCGGCCGCCCCGCTCAGGGTGAGGGCCGGCCCGTTGGTGGTCGAGAGGTACGGCACGGCCGACTGGATGCTGGTGGCCCCGGTGTAGGTGTTGGCCCCCTGGAGGGTGACGCCGGCCGTGGTGTTGACCCCGGCCAGCCGTAGCCCGCCGGCCCCGCTGACCACCCCGGTCAGCGTCGGGGTGCTGGTGCCGGTCAGCGCCCCGGTGCCGCCGGCTACCACGAACGTCTGGTTGGCCACCACGTTGTTCGGGACGGTCACGGCCGCACCGAACCGCACGGCCCCGCCGTTCACCACCAACTGGTTGCCGCCCGCCCCCAGGGCGGCGGCGCTCGACACCTGAAAGTACCCGGAATTCAGGATCGTGTCGCCGACGAACGTGTTCGCCCCGCTCAAACTGAAAATGCTCGTCCCGAGGTGGTTAATCGTCAGTCCGGCGGCGCCGGCCACCGGGGCCGTCACGCTCAGGTAGCCGGCCCCGCCGCCGCTGACCGTGGTGGCCGCGTTCAGGGCCAGCCCGCCGGTGCCGCTGAGGATCGTGTTGCCCGGCCCCAGCACCTGGATGCCGGGGGCGGCCCCGTCCAGGGTCAGCACGTTCGCCCCCTGGGCCAGTGTCAGCGCCCCGACCGTGCCGGTGGCGTTGGCCGCGAAACTAGCCACCGCCAGTGAGTTGACCGTCATGCTCCCGATGTCGTTGGTGAACGTCCGCGACCCGGCGGCCGTCGTCCCGGTAGCCGTTCGGTTGAACCGCAGCGCCGTGGTGGCGGACCCGCCGGCCGGCGGGACGCCCGGGGTCCACACCCCGGCCGACCAGTTCAAGGCGGCCGTGCTGGTGCCGTCGTCCGACCAGGTGTACGTCTGGGCGGACGCCGTGCCGGCCGCCCCCAGGCCGGCTAGCGCCACCACCAATAGTCTGCGGGCGAACGACACCATGAAAGGCACCTGCGAGGGTGACGAGCGGCGTGTGGTGAGTTGCGAGACGGCGCCGGTAGGGGAGAACGCCGGCGACCGCCCAAATCACGCACTGTGAAAGGTTGTAGGAAACCGCCTGCGGTGTCAAGGACCGAGTCGACAATTTGGGTAATCTGACCGGGTCGTACCGATCCGGTTGTGCTGACTGGCTGGGCTAATTTGGCAGATCACTCCAGGGTTCGTAGCCCGAAGCGCGAGCGAGGGACGATGTCCCCACCGGGCGGGTATCGTTCCTCGCTCGCGCTTCGGGCTGCGAACCCCGCAAACCGCTCGCAGACGGCTCAGAAGCTCTCGTCGCTGAACACCTTGTCGAAGTCGCCGACGCCGACGCGGACGGCGAACTGGCGGAACTGCTCGGCCTGGTCGCCGGTGCTGTGGTGGAGGTGTTCGCCCTCGCTCATCAGGGGCAGAAGCTTCCGCCGGCGGACGCCGTTGGCCCGCAACACCTTGCGGAACGGCTTCAGGTCCGGGGCGTAGATCGTGAACTGCTTGTGCTCGTCGAACTGTACCTCCAGCGGCCGGCGGGCGGCCATCACGGCGACGCCGGTACAGCCGTCGTTCAGCAGCAGCTCCTCGAAGTCGCAGAAGTAGCTTTCCAGCACGGCCCGGTCGATGTGGTTCCGCCGCAGGTCGGTGTGGTCGTCCGAGTGGTTGCCGTGGCTGCTTTCTAACACGACGTGGACGGTCTCACCGAGCGGGGCCAGCAGTTCCAAGAACACGTCGAACAGCTTCTCGGCCGACACGCTGGCCGTCAGGGTCGGCAGCCGCAGCCGGCTGGCCCGGTCGCGGTACACCTCGACCCGGTAGCCCTCCCGCGGCCGGACCGGCACGCCGAGGGCTGGGCGGACGGCGTCGGTCAGGGCGAAGTCGCCGTATCGCTTGACGAGCAGGTGGGCGGCCAGTGGGTCCGGGTTCACGATTCGCCTCGCTCCAGCCAGTGGCGGACAGACGGCCCGGAGGGTGATCGGGTTCAGGGGGTCGGGCAGGTTCGGGCGGACGCAAAACTGTACCCGCCGGCCATAACCGGGGTCGGCTCACCGGCCACATTCTAGACGGCCGGGGACACGGACCACTCGGATTCTGCCGGATACAGTGGTTGTGCCGGAGGTGCGGCGCGGTTCGGACGGTTTGATAAGATGTAGGGTGCCGACGCCACCCGGCGGCGGCCGTTGAACCGGGCAGGCGGCCGGCGGGCAGGATGAAGCCGGCGGCGGCGGCGGTCGAAGTCGGGTACGATGTTTTTGTAGGGTGGTGCCGAGTCTTCGCGGCCCATCATTTGGTGCGGGCCGCCCGGTGGTGGGCCTCGAAGACTCGGCTCCACCCTACGACAAACCGTCGGAGCTAGACCGATGCGCACCATCCCCCTGATTCTGTTGTTGGCCGCTGCCGCAGCGGCCCAGCCCCCCGGCGGGTCGGTCATCCGGCCGGGCGGCGGCGGCGTGCAGAAGGCCGACCCGGCCCCGGACAAGAAGGGCTACTGGGTCATCCGCCCCGGCGGCACCGCCACCCGGCCGGTGCTGGCCGGCCAGCCGCCGGCCGCCCCGACGGCGCCGGCCAACACCCGCCCCGCCCCCGCCCCGAAGCCCGCGGCCGACGGCCTCGGCGCCGTCGTGTACGAGTCGTGGGACAGCGCCTCCCTCCGCGGCCAGCGGGTCGGCTACTACCACACGATCGTCCGCGAACATGTGAAGGATGGCCGCACCTACCGCTACGGCACCCGCACGCAGAAGCTGACCATCGGCCGGTTCGGCGATAAGGTCGAACAGCAGAGCGAAGACAGCACTGTGGAGACGTTGGACGGAGCGATCGCCGTCACCGTCAGCCGGCAGGAGATCGGCAAGGGGCAGAAGCTGACGCTCACCGGCACCGTCAAGGGCCGGCAACTGGAGATCACCGTGGAGGGGGCCGTCACCGACACGAAGACCATCCCCTGGCCGGACGGCGTCGCCGGGGTGGCCAAGGAGGCGACCATCATCCAGGCCCGCAAGCCCCGCCCCGGCGAGAGCTTCGAGTACCTGACGTACCTGGGGTCGTTCACGGCCGTGGTGCGGTACGGGGTCGAGTGCAAGGCGATCGAGACGGTGCCGCTGGAACCCGGCCAGCCGCCCCGCGAGCTGGTGCGGCTGGAGCAGGACATGGAGCCGATCGGCGACTTCAAGCTGCCCAAGGCGACCGTCTGGTGCGACCCGGTGACGTACGAGCCGCTCAAGCTGGAACAAGACATGCCGATGTTCGGCGGCAAGATGGTGGTCCGCCGCACCACCCGCGAGGAGGCGACCAAGCCCATCACCGGGCCGGTGCCCGACCTGTTCGACGTGCAGTCGATCAAGTTGAACCGGGACATCCCGGACGTGCATGGCAAGCAGAGCGTGACGTACCGGGTGACGCTCGGCAGCGACCTGCCGCCAGCGAAGGCGTTCAAGGCCGACGCCCGCCAGGCCGTCACCCCGTCGGGCGACAAGTCGGGCAAGCCGTTCGACCTGACCGTGACGGCGGTGCGGCAGCCCGGCCCGGCACTCGGCCTGCGACTGGACGCGTCCGACGAATACCTGGGCACCAGCTACTTCATCGACTGGGACAAGCCGGAGGTGAAGGCCCACGCCGCCGCCGCGACTGCCAACCTGCCGGCGACGGCGACCCCCTTCCAGAAGGCGCAGGCGGTCGAGGGCTGGGTGCGGCGGAACATGAAGGCGGCCGACTACAGCCAGAGCATGGCTACCTGCGGGAACACGGCCAAGACGCTGTCCGGCGACTGCACCGAGTACGCCATGCTGGCCGCCGGCCTGTGCCGGGCGGTCGGGGTGCCGAGCCGGACGGCCCTGGGCTTGGTGTACGCCCCCGGCCCCGGCGGATCGCCGGTCCTGGCCTACCACATGTGGTTCGAGGTGTTCGCCGACGGCCAGTGGGTGGCGCTGGACGGCACCCTCGGCCGCGGGTCGGTCGGCCCGGGGCACCTGAAGATCACCGACCACTCGTGGGACAAGGTGCAGGACTTCCTGCCGCTGCTGCCGGTCATCAGCGTGCTCGGGGCGACGCCGAAGGTGGAGGTGGTCGGGGTGAAGTGACGGCGGCCTCGGACGGCGGTGGCGCTCCGTTTCGATGCACACCGCCCGGACGCCTGCACGCACCGGGGGCGGTCGATTCCGCCCCGGGCCGAAAATTGCCCCTAATCCCCGGCGTTTACCGGCACTCGGCAACCGGCGGCGCAATCCGGCGCCGGGTTTGCAGCAGACACCTTCACAATCCTTTCCCCGCCCGCCGTCTTATGAGGAGGCGCGTTGGATGACGTGTCATCCCACCCGGTCGGCCGGGTGTACTTGGTCGGCGCCGGCCCCGGCGCCGCGGACCTGATCACGGTCCGCGGCCTACGGCTGCTTCGCCGCGCCGACGTGATCTGCTACGACGCTCTCGGCTGCGCCGACCTACTCGCCGAGGCGAAGCCGGGGGCCGAGCTGGTCCACGTCGGCAAGCGGGGGTACTGCGTCGGCAGCACCCGCCAGGAGAGCATCCACGACCTGATGGTGGACCGCGCCCGCCGGGGCCTGAGCGTCGTCCGCCTGAAGGGCGGCGACCCGTGCGTGTTCGGCCGCGGCGGCGAGGAGGCCGAACACCTGGCCGCCCACGGCGTCCCGTGCGAGATCGTGCCCGGGGTGACGACGGCCGTCGGGGCGTGCGCCGCCGCCGGCATCCCGCTGACGCACCGCGGGTCGGGGCAAGCGGTCGCCCTGGTGACCGGCCACCACGACCCGGACGGCCCCGAGTGTACGCTCGACTGGGCCGCCCTGGCCGCCCTGGGCAACGTGGTCGTGTACATGGGCCTGCGGCACCTGCCCCGCATCGCCGCCAAGCTGAGTGACAACGGGCTGTCACCGGACACGCCGGCCGCGGTCATCGAGAACGCCACCCTGCCGCACCAGCGGGTGGTGGACGGCACCCTGGCCGACATCGCCGCCCTGGCCGCCGCCGCCGCGATCCAGTCGCCGGCCGTCTTCGTGGTCGGCGACTGCGTCCGCCACCGGCACACCCTCCTGGCCGCCGTGTCCGCATCGGAGCCGCCCCCGTGATTCGCCCAAACACCATCGCCCGAGACGCCCCGCGGCCCCGCGACACCGTGGTCATCATCGGCAACGGCCTGGCCGGCGCCCGCCTGGCCGAGGACATCCGCGCCGCCGACCCGGACCAGGCGCTCGACCTGATGGTGTTCGGCGACGAGCCGTACGGCAACTACAACCGCATTCTCCTGTCCGACGTGCTCAACGGGTCGCAAGACCCGGCCGACATCTTCCTCAACCCGCTCGCCTGGTACCGCGACAACGGGGTGACGCTGCACGCCGGCAGGCGGGTGACGCACATCGACCGGGCGGCGAAGACGGTGACGTGACGCAGGAGTACGACACCCTCGTGTTCGCCACCGGCAGCCGGCCGTTCGTGCCGCCCATCCCGGGGACGACGCTGCACGGCGTGTTCGTGTTCCGCCGACGCCGGCAAGGTGGTCGGGGTGCGGTTCGCCGACGGGTCGGAGGTGCCGGCCGACATGGTGGTCATTTCCGCCCGGCCGTGTATGCCGTCGGCGAGTGCGCCCAGCACCGGGGGGTGGTGTACGGCCTGGTCGCCCCCATCTGGGAGCAGACCTAAGGCACTCGCCGCCCGGCTGACCGGCACCAACCCCGTGGCGTGCTACACCGGCTCGAAGCTGGCCACCAAGCTGAAGGTCATGGGCGTCGAGCTGGCAAGCATGGGCCGGGTGCAGGACGTGCGGCCGACGGACGAGGTGGTGACGTTCGCCGAGCCGGGCCGGCAGGTGTACTGGAAGGCCATCGTCGGCGACGGCAAGGTGGCGGCGTGCTGTATGCTCGGCGGCCGACGGGGTGGTCGAACACTTCGTGACCGACAAGCCGGCCCCGGCCCGCCGGCTCGAACTGTTCTTCACCGCCGGCAGTGCGGCCAAAGAGGTCTCACTTGCCGACCTTCTCGACGGCAAACAAATCTGCGACTGTAACGGCATCAGTAAAGGGACGATCGTTGCGGCGATCAAGTCGGGCAAGACGAGCCTGCCGGCGGTGTGCAAGGCCACCCGGGCCGGCACCGGCTGCGGGTCGTGCAAGAAGCTGGTGAAGGGCCTCATCGAGGCGGTCAACGGCGAGGTGCGGGCCGAGTCGAGCGAGGGGTGGTACGTCGCCGCCGTGCCGATGGACAAACCGACGCTCGTGGCCGAGGTCAAGAGGCGGGGGCTGCGGAGCGTGTCCTCCGTGCTACACGCCCTCGGCACGGCCACCGACGAGCGGAGCAAGAACGGCCTGGCGTCCATGCTCCAGAGCATCTGGGGCAAGGAGTACGAGGACGAGCGGGACGCCCAGTACATCAACGACCGTGTCCACGCCAACATCCAGAACGACGGCACTTTTAGCGTCATCCCCCGCATGTACGGGGGGATGACCACGGCCGACGAGTTGATCAAGATCGGCCGGGTGGCCAACAAGTACGCGGTGCGGGCGGTGCAGGTGACGGGCGGCCAGCGGATCGACCTGCTCGGCATCAAGAAGGACGACCTGTCGGGCGTGTGGCGGGACTTGGACATGCCCAGCGGGCACGTCTACACGAAGGCCCTGCGGACGGTCAAGACGTGCGTCGGCACCGACTTCTGCCGGTACGGTACGAACGACAGCACGGCGATGGGCATCGCCCTGGAGAAGACGTACCAGGGGTTCGAGTTCCCGGCCAAGGTGAAGCTGGGCGTGTCCGGCTGCCCCCGCAACTGTGCCGAATCTACGGTCAAGGACATCGGGGTGGTGGCCACCGAGGGCGGCGAGTGGGACATCCTCGTCGGCGCCGCCGCCGGGGCGCACGTCCGCCGCACCGACGTGCTGTGTCGGGTGAACACCCAGGCGGAGGCCATCGCCGTCGTCGGCTGATTCATAACCTGCTACCGCAACAACGCCAAATAGATCGAGCGGACGTGTTACCTCATCCCCCGGGTCGGCATCGAGCGGCTGCGGGACATCGTGGTGAACGACTGCCTGGGCATCGGGGCGGCGCTGGACGCCGTGGTGGCCCGCACCAAGGCGGCCTACGTGGACCCGTGGCTGGTGCGGGACAAGCCGGCGTTCGCCGGCCAGTTCGAGGACGTGAAGAGCGTGCCGCTGCCGCTGGTTGGTGCCTAGGCGAGCGGCCGGTGTGAGCCGGTCCGGTCCGGTCGCCGGGTGTAGGAATGCCGCCGCCCGGACCGGACCGGCTGACGCCGGCCGCTCGCCAAGAGGGGTTTCATGTCGCTGGCCGTCCGGACCCGCGTCGAGTTGTGCAAGCTGGATGACCTGCCGGTCGGCCTCGGCCACGCCTTCGTCGTCGGCGACACACCCCTCGCCGTGTTCCGCACCCGGGCCGGCCGCGTCTTCGTCATCGACGGTTTGTGTCCGCACAAGGGCGGCCGGCTGGCCGACGGCATGTTGGGGGCGAACGACCAAGTGGTGTGCCCGTACCACCAGTCCCGGTTCGACCCGGACAGCGGGGCGTGCGACCAGGTGGGGGTGTGCGGCGTGGCCACGTACCCGGTGGACGTGGTCGCCGGCGGGGTGGTCGTCACCGTATGACCGCCCGCCCACTACCACTCGCCGCCCGCACCCACTGCCCGTACTGCGCGTACGGCTGCGGCATCCTCATGGGCGACGACGGGGCCGTGGCCGGCGACCCCCACTTCCCGGTCAACAACGGCCAGCTCTGCATCAACGGGTGGACGGCCTCGGCCCTGCTCGGCCACCCGCTCCAGCTGCTCACGCCGCTCGTCCGCGACCGCCGCACCGACCCGTTCCGCCCCGCCACCTGGGACGACGCCCTGGGCCGGGTCGCCGCCGCCATGACCCGCACCCGGGCGGCCCACGGGGCGGACGCCAACGGGGTGTTCGGGTCCGGCGCCCTCACCAACGAGAAAGCGTACCTGCTGGGCAAGTTCGCCCGGGTGGCCCTGGGCACGGCGAACATCGACTTCAACGGCCGGTACTGCATGTCGAGCGCGGCGGCCGGGGCGAACCGGGCGTTCGGCATCGAGCGCGGCCTGCCGCTGCCGGCGACCGACGTGCGGCACAGTGACCTCGTTGTGCTAGTCGGGGCCAACTCGGCCGACACGCTGCCGCCGATCATGCAGTGGCTGGACGCGCAGCGGGCCGACGGCGGCCGGCTGGTGGTCCTCGACCCCCGCCGCACGGCCACCACCCGGGCGGCGAACCTGCACCTGCAACTGGCCCCCGGCACCGACCTCGTGCTGGCCAACGGGCTGCTCTATCTGCTGCTCGAAGCCGGGGCCGTGGACGCCGCCTGCGTGGCCGCCCGGACGGTCGGGTTCGAGGCGGTGCGGGCCATCGCCCTGCAACACCACCCGGCCCACGTCGAGCGGCTGACCGGCGTGCCCGAGAGCCAGTTGCGGACGCTCGCCGGCTGGCTGACGGCCGCCGGGTCGTGCCTGATCCTGTCCGGCCGCGGCTGCGAGCAGCACAGCAAGGGCGTCGATACGGTCCACGCCTGGGTCAACCTGGCGCTGGCCCTGGGGCTGCCGGGGAAGCCGTTCAGCGGCTGGGGCACGCTGACGGGGCAGGGGAAAGGCCAGGGCGGGCGGGAGCACGGGCAGAAGGCCGACCAGTTGCCCGGCTACCGGCTGATCGAGAACGACGCCCACCGGGAGTACACGGCCGGGGTGTGGGGCGTGCCCCCGGAGAGCCTGCCGCGGACGGGCAAGAGCGCCTTCGAGCTGCTGGACAGCTTGGGGGCCGGCGGGTGCGGACGCTGTTCGTCGTCGGGTCGAACCTGGCGGTGGCGTCGCCGGACGCCGGGCGGGTCGTGTCGCGGCTGGCTGGCACAGATTTCCTGGCTGTGATCGACGCCTTCCCGAACGACAAGTTCGCCTTCGCCACGGCCGGGGAGGTGTTCGCCGAGTTCCGCCGGGCGACGGCCGGCGGCACGGCCGACTACGGCGGCATCAGTTACGAGAAGATCGAGGCCGGCGACGGGGTGTTCTGGCCGTGCCCCACGGACGAGCATCCCGGCACGCCGCGGCTGTTCGCCGAGCGGTTCCACCACCCGGACGGCCGGGCCAGGTTCTTCCCGGTGACGCACCGCCCGGCGGGCGACGTGCCGGACGCCGCGTACCCGTACCTGTTCACGACGGGGCGGTACAAGGAGCACTACAACTCCGGCGCGCAGACCCGGCAGGTGTCGAAGCTGGTGGCGGCGAGGCCGACGCCGCGGGTGCAGGTGCATCCGGCCGTGGCCCGCCGACATGCCATCGCGGCCGGCGACACGGTGACGCTGGAGAGCCGCCGGGGGCGGGCCGAGTTCGCCGCCGACGTGACCGCCGACGTGCGGCCGGACACGCTGTTCGCCCCGTTCCACTGGGGCGGCCGGGCGTGCGCCAACACCCTGATCGGGGCGGCCTTGGACCCGGTCAGCCGGATGCCCGAGTTCAAACTGGCGGCCGTGCGGATCGTCGGGGGGCGGGCATGAGCGGCAACCTGTCGTGGCGAGCGGCCGGCGTAAGCCGGTCCGGCCCGGCTGCGGCGCGTTCGCCACTCCCACCCCCAGGCCGGACCGGCTTACGCCGGCCGCTCGCCTGGACCGCGTTCGGGGGTGCCGCGTGAAAACCCGCCTGGCCGTCATCGGCAACGGCATGGCCGCCGGCCGGCTGCTCGACGAGCTGACCGGCCGCGACGCCACCCACCTGGACGTGACCGTGTTCGGCGAGGAGCCGCACGGCAGCTACAACCGCATCCTGCTCGGCCGCGTCGTCGGCGGGGCCCACCCGGCGGACATCCTGCTCAAGTCGCCGGCATGGTACACGGACCGCGGCGTCACGCTCCACACCGGCCGGACGGTGACGGCGCTCGACCCGTCGGCCCGCCGGCTGACCACCTGCGACGGCGAGGTTCACCGGTACGACGCGGCCGTGTTCGCCACCGGGTCGGCGGCCGTGGTGCCGCCGCCGTGCCGGCCGCCGGGTACTTCGGCGGGGTGTTGCCGGGCGGCTGGCGGTTCATCCCGGTGGTGTACGCCGGGCTGCTCGTGCTCATGGCGGCGGCCGTCTGGCTGCTGGCCCCCCGGCGGGACCGCTGCCCCGGCCGGGGCAAGTCGCTGGCCGACATGGCGGCGCCGGCCCGGCAGGCCCGCGTGTGGGAGTTCAGCCTGCACTACGTGGTGGTGTTCGGGGCGTACGTCGCCCTGTCGGCCGTGCTGCCCAAATACTACCTAGACAACTTCGGCCCGGAGCTGGCCGGCAAGCTCGGGCTGGGCGGCGAGCTGGTGGCCGACTTCGCCGGTATCAACGCCCTGAAGGGGGAGGCGTACGCGGCGTACATGGCGGCCAACCCGGTGGTGAAGGCCGACCTGTCGTACCTGATCCAGTGGGCCGGCGTCCTGGCGGCCGTGTGCTTCGTGTTCCCGGCCAGCCTGCTGCGACCGCTGGGCGGCCACCTGTCGGACCGGCTCGGGGCCGCGCCGGTCATGGCCGGGGTGTTCGCCGCCATGTTGGCCAGCGGGCTGCTCTTGAGCGTGCCGGCGGCCGGGCTGGGGGTGGTCGGGTTCACGGCGGCCCTGTTCGTCCTCGGGGCCGGCATGGGGGTCGGCAAGGCGAGCGTGTACAAGATGATTCCCGACCGCTTCCCGCACGCCGTCGGGGCGGTGGGCGGGCTGGTCGGCCTGCTGGGGGCGGTGGGCGGGGTGCTGCTGCCGCTGGCGTGGAGGCCGCTCCAGGCCCGGTTCGGGGTGCCGCAGGTGGTGTTCGGGGCGCTGCTCGGGCTGACCGTCCTAAGTGCCGGCTGGTTCGCCGTCGGGCTGAGCGCCGGGCGGGTGCGGCGGCCGGCGGCGGTGCTGGAGCCGGTCGGGGCGTGAGCCGGGCTTCACGTCCGCTTCAGGTTGGTGCGGTAAACTCCTGTCCATGCGCCGGCTCGCCCCCCTCGTGCTGCTCCTCGTCGCGGCCGACTGGCCGCAGTTCCGTGGCCCCGGTGGCTCGGCCGCCGGCACCGACGCCGACCCGCCGACCACCTGGGCCGCCGACGGCCCCAAGTGGGTGGCGGAGCTGCCCGGCGGCGGGTCGTCGTCGCCGGTGGTGGTCGGCGACCGCGTGTACGTGACGTGCTATACCGGCGGCGGGCCGGCCGTGGTGCGTCACCTTGTCGCCCTGGACCGGGCCACCGGCCGACAGGTGTGGGCGGACACGGTGCCCGGGGTGCCGGAGGAGGACGCGGCTCGCGGCTTCCTGACCGACCACGGGTACGCCAGCAACACCCCGGCGGCCGACGCCACCGGCGTGGTGGCGTTCTTCGGCAAGGCCGGCGTCGCCGGGTACGACGGCGCCGGCAAGCGGCTGTGGCTCACGTCCGTCGGCGTCGAGTCCGACCCGCGGGGCTGGGGGTCGGGGGCCAGCGTGCTGCTGTGGAAACGACTCGTCATCGTGAACGCGGCCAGCGAGGGGCGGGCGGTGGTGGCCCTCGACCGGGCCACCGGCAAGGAGGTGTGGCGGGCCGCGGGGAAGAAGCTGGCCCTGTCCTTCGGCACGCCGGCGCTGCTGACCGCCGGCGACCGCACCGACCTGGTGGTGCCGATGCCCGGTGAGGTGTGGGGGCTGGACCCGGACACCGGCAAGCTGCGGTGGCACGCCGCTCACACGAGCCAGGGGAACGTGTCCCCGAGCGTGGCCGCCGGCGACGGGGTGGCGTTCCTCACCGGCGGGTTCACCGGCAAGGCGACCACGGCCGTGCGGCCCGGCGGCGAGGTGCTGTGGACGGCCAAGGCGAGTTCATACGTGCCGACGCCGCTCGTCCACGCCGGCCGGCTGCTGTGGGTCGGCGACGACGGCATGACCGTGGCACTGGACGCGGCCACGGGGAAGACGCTCTACTCGGAGCGGCTGCCCGGACTGGGCGGCGGCGGCCGGGGCGGCAAGCCGGTGTACGCCTCGCCGGTGCGGGCCGGCGACCGCCTGTATGTGGTGACGCGAAAAGCCGGCACGAAGGTGCTCGCCGCCG
>JAYVUZ010000048.1:0-5714 GCA_043787415.1 Fimbriiglobus sp.
GGCCATCGAGCACCTGACCCGCCGCAAGTGTCTCAACCACGCCGGGCTGGTGGAGGCCCGCAAGCTGGTCGAGGCCAGCAAGGACTGGGTGCGGGAGTATCTGGGCGAGGAGGTGGGCCGTGGGCGTTGATCAGTTGGAGACACGGGCGGCCGGGCTGATGCAGCGGCTGGCAGACATCGAGTGCCCGGGGCTGGACGAGCTGGAGCGGACGCAGTGGGAAACGGGCCGGCTAAAGGCGATCCAGGAACTGGCCTTGGCCCGTGGGCTAACCCATGCCGGGCAGGTGCGAGCCGAGACAATGCTGGCCGAGTGCGACGCGTGGGTCGGAGAACTGGTGGGCGAGGAGCACGGCCGTGGTCGGTGATCCGGTTCGTGTTCAGCGGCGGCGGGTGAAGGGGTGGCGGATGCCTCCGGACACGTGCTACGTCGGCCGGGGGAGCCGGTGGGGCAACCCGTTCGTCGTCGGCCCGGACGGGGACGCGGCCGAGTGCGTCCGCAAATACGCCGAGTGGCTGCTGCCGTACACCCATTCCGGGCCGCGTAACGGGATGGGGGACTTCCTACTGTCCCAGACTCACCTGGAAGAGATCGAGGCGTTGCGGGGAAAGAATCTAGCCTGCTGGTGCAAACCCGACCAACCCTGCCACGGCGACTGGCTGCTTGCTTTGGCGAACGGCAGGTGTTCTCGGCCATGACCCCCGCCGACCGCGCCTGGGAACTGCTCGCCGACGGCCTCACCCCGCAGCAGATCATCGCCCGGCTCACCCCCGCCACCAAGGCCGAAGCCATCCAGGCCGCCCGCCGCCTGCCCCTCCTGGCCGAGCGGCCCGACGCAGATCGAGGCGCTGCAATCGCCCGGATCGCCGCCCGCATCGGTATGCGGCGGTTTCACCTGTTCTTCACCCCCGACGGCCGCGTCGCCGACCGCCCGGCCTACAACGCCCCGTCGCCCCACCCCGCCGAGCGGACGCTCCCCGGCGACGGCTGCGCGGTCACCTACACCGCCCGGTACTACGGGGACAAGGACCACTTCCAGTTCACCGGCGAGCCGACGGGCGAGCCGGACAAGTGGGGCGTCGTCTGCCGTCGGCCCATCCCGTTCAGCGGCTCGGGGTACTGGTCCCTCTTCGCCGACCCGGACGCGGTGATGGCGCTCGGCGGGCCGGAGGCGTACCTGGCGGCCGTGACGGCGGCCGGTATGGTCGGCAAAGAGGAGTTCGAGCGGGCGTTCAGCGGCCGGGAGCCGGAGCCGGTGCGGAAGCCCCGCCGGCCGGTGGTCGGGGAGCACACGGCGAAGGTGGCGGAGCCGGTGCGGGAGACGCCTAGGCCGCCGGTGATCGAGCCGCCGGACGAGGAG
The DNA here is from genome assembly GCA_043787415.1 of Fimbriiglobus sp. Taxonomy (GTDB): domain Bacteria; phylum Planctomycetota; class Planctomycetia; order Gemmatales; family Gemmataceae; genus JAXMAZ01. Next base: position 1,359 of record JAYVUZ010000048.1, read on the forward strand.
CCGAACCTGTTCACCCGGGCCGAGGAGCCGGGCCGTGACCGCTGACCCCATGTGGGACGAGGTGTTCCACGGCCTTGCATTCAGCGCGTTCGTTGCCGAGGCCCGTGCCGTGCAGGGGTGGCCGGATTCGGAGCGGGTGCGGCGAGCAGCGTACAGGCTGTACGAGGACGAAATGGCGGCGAGGAACGCCGAGCCAGCCGACTGACTCACGGGCGACCCGGCTCCGCCGTCGGGCTTTGTGTGGGTGCCGTCGCAAGCGACCCGCTCCGCGGCCACTCCAATCCCTGTCGCAAGTGCCACACTCCGCCCGCCCGCGTCAAGCCCCGGCCGAGCGGCCGCCTGCGGTAAAGGGCGTTGACCCGACCGCCCGGGTGCGGCAGTGGGCATCCATCCGGTTGTCCGGGAGCCTCCCCATCGCAACCGCCCCCCGAACGGAACCCACCCGGATTCACCCGCCCGCCTACCATGGGCGGTGCCTGCCCGCATGGAGCACCCGATGACACGCGACTGCACCCGCTGCCGGCGGCCGTTCACCCTGGCCGACCTGAGCCGGGAGGACACCGACAACCTGGAGGCCGGGCGGAAAGCGGCCGGGCTGGAGGGCGTCAAGTTCGTGTACTGCCACTGCCCGGCGTGCGGCATGGACGACATCTTCGTGGCCATCCTGCCGCTGGCGACCGAGCTGGCCGAGGACTACGAGGCCCGGCGGGACGAGATGGAGGAGGTGGTCCGGGGGCTGCACGGGGACGGGGTCGAGGCCGTCGTCGTGCCACTCCAAGCTCCGTAGCAGGCCGACGCGCACCGTTGCGGGCGGTCGCCGGGCGTCAACGCACATTGCACGCCGTCCGACGGCCGGCTACCCTCCGCCGACTTCACCCGCCCGGCGGCGGGCTCATCAAGGGGGCAGCGATGGGACGCGCAATCGTCGGCGTGGTGGTCGGGTACGTGGCCATGTTCGCCACCCTCTTCCTGCTGTTCAGCGGGCTGTACCTGGTCCTGGGTCAGGAGCGGTCGTTCCGACCCGGCAGCTACGAGCCATCGGTGTTGTGGACGGTGGCGAGCTTCGTCCTCGGGGCGGCGGCGGCGGTGCTGGGCGGGTGGGTGTGTGCCCGGATCGCCCGGACGGCGACGCCCCCGAAGGTGCTCGCCGGGGTGGTGCTGGTCGTCGGGCTACTGTCCGCGGTCCCGGTCCTGGTAACGGCCTCGGCCCCGGCGGAGGAGCGGACTGGGGCGGTCGGCAACCTGGATGCCATGATGAAGGCCAAGCAGCCGGCGTGGGTGGCCGTGGCCAACCCGTTCCTCGGCTCCCTGGGCGTGCTGGTCGGCGCCCGGCTGCGGCGGTCGTCGGCGGCGGGATGAGCGACGCACCCACCGGACCGCGAACCGTGACCTGCGGTAGACATGATGCCGGGGCCAATCCAGGGGGTGAGCTGGGCGACTGAGTGGAGCGGCGGGCTGCGAGAAATCGCTCGGGCCAAGATTTGATGGTTGATACAGTCTGGTGCCCGATGTCGTGCCTCCATCGTCTTGAGTGACTAAAGGCCGCCAGGCGATCCACCCCTTCGCTACGGCTCCAGGTGTGCCTGGCCCTTCACGATGCTGCTGATCGTCATCGGTGCGACGCCGTAGGTGCTTGCAAGCGATTGGATGCTGAACGGGTTCGCCAGACCATACCCGGACCCGACCATGCCCTTGGCGTACAGCACCCGGATGTGGAGCGCCATCGCCGCCGTGATCTTCTGGCCGGCGTCCCCTCTGGCCGCCCGGTTACGCCGTTTGGCGACGCAATCCCGCATGTTGTCCTTGCCCGTCCCGAGGGAAAGGTGCGCGACATTCGAGCAAATTCGGTTGTCACAGGCGTGCATGACCTGGAGGCCGGACGGGATGGCCCCGTGGAACAACTCGTAGGCGAAGCGGTGCGACTTCAGGAGCTTGGCCCGCCCCCCGATGCCCATCAGGGCGTAGCCGGTCGGGTGAATCGACCCCTGCCACTCCCAGCACAGCGTCTCCGGGTTGACCTCAATCTTCGAGTAGAAGCGGCGGACGGGGTCGTTGAGTATCCGCTTGTTCTGGATACGGCCCTCCCGCCTCAGCTTCTGGTAGTGGGTGCCGCAATACCCCTGTGCCCAAGCCCAGCCCTGGCAGCCGTCGTACTGACACGGGGCGGACGGGCGGTGCGTGCGGACCCGGTTCACGCCGGCCAGGCTACTGGCGGCTTGAATTTTCTCGAAGAATGTGGTTTGACTGTCGTCAGCCATAGGCGAGTTCCCTTCGCTGGTGGTTAGCGGCCCGCCCGGTGCTTCAACACCTCGGGCCGCGTCCATCAGTACACCTCCTCGAAGCCGCTGTCAAATCTTGATACGAGCTACCGCCCCGGCCCCTTGTCCCGCTCCCGCCGCCCCAGCAGCTCCCACAGCGAGAAGCTGGTCAGCGTGGCCCCGACGGAGACGGCGAAGACGAGGGCGAACTCGACCGCGTCGGTGAGGGGATCGTCGGTCACGGCTCGACCTCCGGCCACATGAACGGGGTGCCGTTGCGTTGGATGATGGTCGCGGACTGGACGTTCTGCCCGCCGAACTTCGACCAAACGTATGCCGAGCCGTTCTGCATCAGCACGTCACCGTAAACTGGCATCAGCAGGTGCAGGCTGTCGGGGTGGATGCAGAAGTGGGTGGGACGATCAGAAATATCGTCGGCAGCATTACGCAGCATTGTACGCCAGTATGCCGGCCTGCCGTTCTTACGGCCGTCATGAGTTGGCGATTCGTTAGTTAGCTGCATCCCGAAGTGCTTCGCCATCCACGCGGCCGCCAACGGGTCGTTGTAAAACCAACGGGTCATGCGGCTACCTTCAGCAGCTCATCCACGTTGCGGCGGTGGACCTTGAACTTCAGCACCCACACCCGGGGGTTGGCGTCCCACGAGCCGGGTCCGTTGATGGACTCCCAGACCGTCCGATACTGCTCGCGGTAAACGGAGCCGTTCATCCCGGCGTTATCATACGCAGCGGCGTCGAACATGGGCAGCGTGATGTCGACCCCTTCAGCGAGGGCGTCACTCTCCGAGCAATCCCACAGCCGCTCGACGCGAATGCCGGTCAGTTCCAGCGTCAGGCGACTGGCCCAGCGCGGCATGTGGATGGATGGCTTTGGCTTTGTCCAGTCACCATACTCAGGGTTGCCGTCAGCCCAGTACCAAGGCGACAAGATGCCATCGCGGTCAACGTCAAGTCGGTCATATGAGAAGCCTTCCCGTACCCAGAGCAGGTCGCCGGCCTTGCCGAAGGGGCAAATATCCGCCCACCCGTCACTGCGTTTATGCACTTCGAGGTAAGCCGGGTTGTAAGGACCGCGATACTCGGTTGTGCCCTTAAGCACCCGCCGCGTCTGCGTCTTCCTGCCGTCGAGTAGAGCACGGACCATCGGGCCGGAGAACAGAATCGGGCGGGCTTTCATGGCAGGCCTCGTTCAACACCCGGCTTCCGTACGAAGGCCAGCACCGGCTTGGAGAGGCCTCGCAGCCGATCCTCGCGGACGTTGTGGACGACTTGGCTCAGGCTGAGGGCTCCCCGCGGCATCACCGCGTACAGGTTCTCCCCCGGGGCGTACTGCCCGGCGGCGAACTTCATGGTGATCGCGCCGCGGCAACGTTCTTCACCCTTGGCGTCGAGGACGACCACCGGGTCGCCGATGTTGAAATGGTAGGTCATCGCACGTCCTCCCGCCCGAACAGCTCGGCGATGTCCCGCCGACTCGCCCCGGGCTGCTTCTGCCTCGCCGAGTGTTCGACCAGCCGGTTCAGGGCGTTGACCTCGGCCACGCTGTAGCCCGTCGGCTCCGGCTCGTAGCACATGGCGGTAGTGTAGGCGAGGATGGCGAACAGCCCGAGGAAGACGCACCTCATAACCAACTCCGCGGGTTGGTGAACAGGAGGGCTGCCAGCAGCCAGAGGGCGGCCACGAGGTAGCTCGCCGGCCGACTCCTGACGGCGTTGACGGCCCACAGCTGGGAGATGAGCAGGAAGACGAGGGTACTCACAGCACGCCCTCCCCGAAGCTGGCCGGGTTGGTCGGGGCGGTGCCCCGCGTTGGCTGCGGGCGGAACGGCTGGACCGCCTCGCACGGTTTGGCGAAGATCTCGTGCCACGCCGGGTTGGTGCAGAGCGGCTCGCCGTCGGCACCCCGCACCGTGCCGCCGCTGACGAGCAGCTTGGTGTCGTTGATCCACCCCCAGCACGGCATCTGCCCCGTGGCCCAGTACTCCAGCCGCTCGACCGCCGCGGCCAGCGTCGGCAGGGTGTCCTCCCACGTGGACTCGTTGTCGCCGCACTGGTGGAAGGTAAGCTCGATGTGATACA
>JAYVUZ010000049.1:0-20136 GCA_043787415.1 Fimbriiglobus sp.
GAGCGGCGGGCCATGCGGAAACCCTCGGAGGTTCCCGCACGATAGCCGGTCGATCGGGCGAGCGCTAGGCTAAGCAATTAAGATGCGCTGGCCCTGGGGATGAACCTGTACGCGCCGGACGGGCGCACAAGTCAGTTGCAGCAAGTCCGCGCGGACTACACGAACCGCCACACGTGGGGCGAAGTTTACCTGCCGGGGGTCGGGTGGATCGAGGTCGATCCCGCCCTGGGGGCGGACGCCTTTTCTCTCCCCGCGCACCTGATCCAGAACAACGGCTCGTTCCAAAACTACACGATCTGGCTCCGCGAGTCGGGGGCGTTCAAGCAGCCGACCTGGACGCCGGTGCGGGGCGGCTTCCGCTCGGACTACGGCGTGGAAAACATCATCAGTTACACCAAGAAAAATTAGTTTGGGGGCAGTCCGGAGCGAAACAGGCGATGCAGCAGACGGCGGTGCATGATTAGTTTTTGAGGCCTATATCACACCAGTGCCACTCAGCTGCTAATATGGGTTGTTCGGCGGTAATAGTATAAAATCCTGTTAGTGACATCCGAAGTGACCCGCCCGCGTCCAAAATGACTCTGACACTCCCGGCTCAACTCGAAACCATCCTTGCCGCCCAGGCTTAGCGGCGGGGCGTGGCCCCCGAGCAACTGGCCGTTGAAATCCTCCACCGCGGCGTGCAGCCGGTCGCACCGCCGACCCCGACCGACGAGTGGGAGCGGCGGCTGTTCAGCGCGGCGACGGACTGCGGCGTGTCGCCGACCGACGAAGCACTGTCCAGCGAGGGGCTGTATGACTGATGGCCGTGCTGCTGGACGCCAACGTGTTGGCCCGCCTCGCCAACACCGCCGAAGCAGTTGTGGGCTATTGCACGAGACGTTTCACGCCGATACGCTTTGAGGATGCCGCTGCCGAACGCGGACCGGGCGGTGGTGGACCGTCGCAAGCTGGCCGAGTATTGCCTGTCGCTGGCCCACCCGGTCGGCCGGCACAAGGCGGCCGTGTTCCGGGCCTCACTCGGGCTGACGGCGGCCGACGCCGACTCCCTCCGCGACTTGCTGCTGGCGGGTGCCCGGTCGGCATACGCGACTTCGGGCCGGGCGGACGAACACGGTCAGCGGTACGAAATGGACATCACTGTAGTTACGCCCGCCGGATCGGCTGTCGTCCGGGCGGCGTGGATGGTGCGGGCCGGCGAGGACTTCCCCCGGCTGACCACCTGCTTCGTCCAACCGAGGTGACGCCATGACCGGCCTGCCGCAAATACTGGACACGGTGGCCGTGCGGACCGACCTGCCCGACCTCGGGCTGACCGCCGGCGAGGTCGGGGCGGTGGTCGAAGAACTCGGCGGGGGGGCGTTCGAGGTGGAGTTCTGCGGCCCCGACGGGGCGACCTACGCCGTCCACACCCTGCGGGCCGCCCAACTCGTCGCCTTGCACACCCGCGGGCACGCCCTGCGGCTCCGGGGCGAAGCAGCTTAGGCGTCCGTGCTGGCGTCGTCGGCCTTGAACGGCTTGACCGCCAGCCGTGTCTGGTGCTGCCGTACCGTGTCGCCGGCCGGCGTCTTGCCCTGGAAGTAGTCCTTCTGCCAGCCCCGCTTCACGGCGTCCGGGTCGTTCGCCTTCAGGTCCGTCAGGAACCCCTTGCGGCCGGCCTCCCAGGCGGCGTACTGGGCTTTCAGCGCCGGGTTGTGGTCGAGCATCGTCAGCTTCGGCACGATGCCCTCGGTCAGCCCGCGGGGCACCGGCACCAGCATGGCGATGGGGTCGCCGGCGGCGAAGGTGATCCACTCGCACACCCGCGTCACCTTCCAGTTCATGGTGAACGTGCTGCTCGCCCAGTCGGTCTCGACCACCCCTTCGAGCGGCTGCACCCCGTCCTTGATCCAGTTGGCCGGCCCCTTCACCCACAGGTTGATGCCCGGCGGCGTGCGGAACAGGTACGGCACGCTGAACGTCAGCACGCCGCTGCCGAAGTGGCTCGAAATGACCGGGTCCGGCGGGCCGTCGAACTTCACCTCCAGGTCGGCCGGGTTGGGGCCGCCGTACCAGTAGCACCGCACGTCGGTCGGGCACGTCAACACCCAGCCGTTCTGGTTGGCGATGTTCAGCGGCAGGCAGCGGTACGGGTGCCGTTGGTGGGCTGCGTCCATCCAGTCCCGGTCCACCGGCGCCGGGTACAGGCCGACCGTCACCGTCGGGTAGATTTGGTATGCGGTCAGCACCGCGTCCGTATCGGTCATGTCACGCCTTGACCGCGGCCGGGTGACAGCCGTTGGCCTCGACCGGCGGCCGGCGGTCGGCCAGTTGCAGCTCGTACCGCCGCTGGCCGGTCGGGGTCGGGTACTCGCCGGTGACGCACGCCCGGCACAGGTGGTCCGGCGGCAGGCCGACGCACCGGGCCAGCGCCTCGACGGGCAAGTACAGGAGCGTGTCCGCCCCCAGGTCGTGGCCCATCTGGAGCTGTTCCCGCACCGTCGGCACCCGGCCGGCCATGTGCTTCGGGGCGTACAGCTCGCCCACCGTGGACATGTCGATGCCGTAGAAGCACGGGGCGATGATCGGCGGGCAGGCCACCCGCACGTGTACCTCCTTCGCCCGGCCCTGCTCGCGGACGTAACTCAGCAGGTTGGCCAGGGTGGTGCTCCGCACGATCGAGTCTTCCACCAGGATGACCCGCCGGCCTTCCAGCACCGGCCGCAGCGGGGTGAACTTCCGCCGCACCTTGTCGGCCCGGTCGCCGGCCTCGATGAACGTGCGGCCGACGTAGCGGTTGCGGATCAGCCCCTCGACGCTCGGCACCCCCAGCTCGAAGGCCATGGCGTCGGCCGCACTCTTGCCAGTGTCCGGCACGGGCACCACCACCGTGTTGCCGTCCGTGAAGTCGATCAGCCCGGCCTCCCGCTCCTGCCGGGCCAGCTCCTTACCCAGGGCGTTGCGGCTCAGGTACACGCTCTTGCCGTCCAGCACGCTGGCCACGTTGGCGAAGTACACCCACTCGAAGAAGCAGTGGGCCGGCTTGGGGATGTGGTCGGCGTAGCGGTGCAGGGACACCCCGCCTTGGCCCGGCTTGACCAGCAGCAGGTGGCCGGGGGGCACGTCCTCGATGTGCCGGAAGCCGAGGTTCTGGAGTGCCACGCTCTCGGACGCGGCGGCGAACAGGCCGCCGTCGGTGGCGTAGCACAGCGGCCGGTTGCCGAGCGGGTCGCGGAGCACCACCAGCTCGCCGCAGGCGTTCAGGAAGGTGATGTTAAACGACCCGTCGAACTTGCGGGCCAGCTCGCGGAACACCTGCACCAGGTCCGGCCGGGTGTCGCCGCGGAGGCCGTGGGTCAGGAAGTGCAGGATGGCTTCGGTGTCGTTGTCGCGCGTCAAGTGGTGGTCGCCGAGGGCGAGCAGCTCGGCCTTCAGCTCGGGGTAGTTGGCCAGGTTGCCGTTGAACCCGAAGGCGAACCACTTCCACATGCAGCCGTGCCGCCGCTCGAACGGCTGGGCGTACTGCTTGGTGGCCGGCCCGCAGGTGGCGTAGCGGACGTGGCCGATGCCGGCCGGGCCGGCGACCTCGTCGAGGATCGCAGCGAACTTCTTCGGCTGGTTGGTGCGGAACGCCTGCTCGACGGTGCCCACGTCCTTGTACGTGTCGAGGAGCTGTTCCCGCTGCGGGTTGTAGGTGCTGAGTCCGGCGGACAATTGGCCGCGGTTCTGGAGGTCCAGTAGCATCCGCGGCAGCAACTTGTGGGCCTGGTCCGGCCCGAGCGGGCACACCGCCGACGCCTGGCCGGGGTCGAAGTAGTAGACGGCGGCGACCCCGCACTCGTGCTTCAGTTCGTCGGCCATACGGGGGCTGTCCGGCGTGGATCGGGACGCAGACATTGTACGGCCGACGGCCTGTCGGGAAGCGGGAAGGCCCGCGTCGAGCCGACGTGGGCCGCCCGAGACGCCGCTGAGCCGGAGGCTCTGTCCGGTCAGCGGTCGTCGATCTCCTTGAGGTAGCGGGCAACGCGTTCCATTCGCCGGGTCAGGTCGGCCTGGAACTGCCGGGTCTGGCGGCTAAACGCCTCGATTTCCGCGACCCTCTGCATCAGTTGGTTGGCCCTGGCCGTGGACGCGTTGGCACGCGCCTCGGGTGACCCGGCGAGCGCAAGAGCGGCAGCAGCAACTATGAACATGGCTACACCTGTTAAGCAATTAGGGGGCAGTGCCAGGGAACACCGGCAGGTACGGGCGGAGACGACCCCACAGTTCCTTCTCCGCCTTCGCGGCCTCGTCCATGAGTTTCTTGACCTGCTCCTGAAGTTCCGTGGCCTCATCGAGCTTCTTCTTCGCTTGCTCTAAGAGCGCGTCTTGCGCGGGACCGGGCGGAAGCTTCTTGGCCCTCTCGATCAGGTCCCGCGCATCGGCAGCGAGGTCTTCGATTTCATTTTGTAGCTCGCCGATCTGCTCGCGGAACACTCTGATTTGCTCCACTAGTTCATAGATCGCCCTGATGGGGTTCGGCTGAGCCGCCTGGTTCTCGGTTGACGACTCGCTCGCATTGACCAGAGCCAGCGCTTGCGACAGGGTCACGGTGACCGTCGCCGTCTGGCCAGCGGGGATGTAGGTGAGCGTCGGCTCCGGCAACAGAACAACGGGGGTCGCATCCGGCACGATGCGGCCGTCCAGCGACTCAAGACTGGGGCGGAACTTCATCTCGCATCACCTCCCTACCGTGGGGCGGGTGATCCCGCCCCACGGTAGGGAGGTGATCCGTTGGCAACAGAACTTCCTTGTTCGCGGTCGGTCGGCAACAGCCGACTTGGCATTTTCCACAGATTTCTTCAGGCAGCTTGCGGCCGGTAATTCGTCGCTGGCGTCGGCTGGGTCGGTGAACTACCCTTGCCGCATGGCGAAACGCCGCAAATCCGCACCCGCAACGACTCCCTCACCCCCGCCGCCGGCCCCGCCGCCCGCCGGCGGCCGGTGGGCCGACCTGTTCGCCATCGACGCCCGCAGCCTTGGGGCGTTCCGCATCGGCCTCGGGCTGTGGCTGCTCATCGACCTCGTCTGGCGCAGCTACGACCTGACCGCCCACTACACCGACGCCGGCACGCTGCCTCGCATCCCCCGCATCGGCCTGTACGACCTGCCGCCCGGGTCGGACCGCAAGTACCTGCTGTCCCTACTCCTGGTCGTCGGCGACCCGGGGCTGGTGCGAGCCTTCTTCGCCCTCGGGGCGGTCGCCTACGCCTGCCTGCTGGTCGGCTACCGCACCCGGCTGGCGGCCGTGGCGGCGTTCGTCGTCCAGTGTTCGCTGCACTCGCGGAACCCGATCATCTGCGACGGCGGCGACGACCTCACCCGCTGCCTGCTGTTCTGGGGCCTGTTCCTGCCGCTGGGCGGGCGGTTCAGCCTGGACGTGTGGCTCGGCCGATCGCCGCCGGTCCCGGACCGGGTGTGTACCGTGGCCACCTTTGCCCTGCTGTTCCAGGTGGCCAGCGTGTACGTGTTCACGGCGGCCGCCAAGAGCCATCCCGTCTGGCATACTGACGGCACGGCACTGTACTACGCCCTCAGTCTGGACGCCTTCGCCACGCCGCTGGGCAGGTGGCTGGCCGGCCGGCACGCGCTCACCAGGCTGATGACCTTCGGCACCTACTGGCTGGAGTGGCTCGGCCCGCTGTTGGTGCTGGCCCCGCTGCGGGCGCCGCGGCTGCGGCTGGCGGTGGTGCTGCTGTTCTGGGGCTTCCACCTCGGCAGCGGCCTCGGCATGAACCTCGGGCTGTTCCCGCTGGCCGGCTGCCTGGCGTGGGTGCCGTTCCTGCCCGGCCGGGTGTGGGGCTGGTTCAAGTGGGCGACCCCCGGGCCGGTGCGCGGCACCCCCCGGCTGGGCTGGCCGGCGACCGCCTTCATCCTGGCCGTGTGGGGGTACGTGCTGCTGTGGAACCTGCGGGAGGTGAACCCGTGGTGGCAGCGGGTGTTCCCGACGGACGTGAACTGGGTCGGCCGACTGCTGCACGTCGATCAGGACTGGAAGCTGTTCGCCCCCCGGCCGCCGGAGGAGGACGGCTGGTACGTCATGGAGGGGACGCTGGGCGACGGCCGGGTGGTCAACCTGTGGGACGACGGGCCGCTGCCCTATGACAAGCCGGCCGACGTGGCGGCCACTTACGTCAACACCCGCTGGCGGAAGCAGTTGCTCAACATGTGGGCGAAGGACTTCGAGGGGCACCGGCGGCCGTTCGCCCTGTGGGTGAGCCGCCGGTGGGAGGCCGAACACCCGAACGAGCCGCCGGTGAGCAAGTGCGAGCTGGTGTTCATGCGGGAGGTAACGCCGCCGCCCGGCGAGCCGGTGCCGGCGGCCGAGCGGTGCGTGATTTTCAGCAGCGAGAGGCGGGAGGGCTGATTTCTGTTTGTAGCCCGAGCGCGGGAGGATGTCCTCGCTCGCGCTCCGGGCTACGAACCAGTCGCCCCGACCAGCGGTTCCACGCACACGTCGTCGATGTACGCGGTGCCCAGCCCGGTCAGCACGAACGACAGGCTCAGCTTGCCGCTGGCCGGCACCCGCCGGTACAGCCGCACGTGTCGCCACGTCACCGCCTTGCGGGCCGGGTCATAGGTGTCCCGCAGCCGCACCCCGAGCGGCTCGCCGCCGGCCGAGTCGAACACCACCAGCCCGTCGGCCGAGGCGGCTACGCCCGGCACCTTGACCCAGAAGCTGACCCGCACCAGTTGCCCCGGCGGCAACTCCACCTCGGGGCTGTCCACCGCTAGCACCGTCCGCTCGACGGCCAGGGGTGCTGGCAGCGGGGTGCCGTCCCGGTCCGTGTTCGCCTTGGCCACGATCACCAGCCGCAGGCAGTGGGTGCCGAAGGCCGGCTGGCGGAAGTCCACCGGCTGCGGGGCCACCCGCTGGGTGTTGTACCGGAAGGTCAGCACCGGCGGGGCTACCGGCGGCTGGTCGCGGATGGCGTCCGTCACGTTGACGATGCTGGCCTGGGCGTCGGCCCGGTCGAGCACCGCCGTGCGGACCTTCCAGCCGGGCAGCGAGTCCACCCGCGCCCCGTCGTCCGGGGCCTTCTTGCTCAGCTCGAACCCGCCGTTGGCCAGGGCGGTGCCGGCCGGCCGGCCGGCCGCCACCTCCCGGGCGAACGGCCAGTGCAGCGGCAGGGTGTAGTAGCTGGCCGCGTACGGGCTGGCCGTCGGCACGTCGAGCGTCTTGACCGCCTCGTTCCAGTCGGCCCGCATGACGATCCGCAGCGGCCGCAGCGCCCGCCGGGCCTCCAGGTACGCCTTGTCGAACTCGTTCAGGTCGTAGTACAGCTTGCTCTCGCTGATGTGCCCCTTCGACTGGGCCAGCAGTTCGGCCAGGTCGAACTGCTCCGGCCCGCCGGCGGCCACGATGGCGGCGTGGGCGGCACACGTCTTGTTCAACTGGTCGATGGCCAGCTTGTGGGCCACCTCGGCGGCCTGGCGGGCGGTGCGGTGCCGCACGTCCTGCCAGCGGACGATCTTGCCGTTCGCCTTGGTGTCGGTGGTGAACACTACCGCACAGGCCACGTCGAACTCGGGCAGCGTCACCCGGCTGCCGCCGGCCTCCCGCTTGACGCCGTGAATCTCGTGGACGCCGGCCGGCGTGACGAGCCACGGCACCGCCCCCTCGGGCACCCCCGGCACCACGAAGTTCAGCCCGGCGACGGTGGCCAGCGGCGGGCAGTGCTGGGTGCCGGCCCCGAGCCACACCGGCAGCACCAGGATGTCGTTGGCCCCGCGGACGATGGCCGCCTGCACGCTGCCGTCGCTGGTCGGCACCCACACGGCCGGGTCCGGGGCGGCGGCCAGCACCGGCTGGAGCATCTCGATCTCGGCGGTGAGCAGCCACATTTCCAGGTACAGGTCGCGGCCGTGGCACCCGTCGGTCGGCAGCACGTCCGGGAAGTAGGCCGCCCGGTCGCTCCAGAAGCCGAGGCCGCGGTGCCCGATGGCCAGGTGCAGGTAGGTGAGGGCGCGGACCTGCTCCGGGTGCGGGCCGGTCGGCATCCCGGGGATCACCCCGACGCACCCCGGCAGCCAGTCCGGCACGTGGTTCTGCACCCACCCCCAGGTGAACCGGCCGGGGCCGACGAGGGCCTTCCGCTGGTCCAGCCAGTCCTTGTACTGGCCCAGGTCGAGGCTGCTGAACAGCGGCTCGCGGTGGAACTCGATGGCCGTGGCGTACGAACCGAACGCCCCGAACCCGTCCCACAGGCCGACGGACCGCGGCCGCTTGGGGTCGAGCCGGCGGAGCAGGTCGGTGACGCGGCTGACCCGCGGCAGGTCTTCGGCCATGCGGCCGGACCCCAAGTCCCACATGAGCACGGCGTCGCCGGCCAGGAACGTCTTCAACTGCTCGCCCACCAGCTTGGCGTCGCGGTCGGCGGCGGCGGCGTCGGCCCGCTGCGGCTTGCCGTCCTTCCAGCCGGTGGCCGGCAGCGGCAGCGTCGGGGCCAGCCAGAAGCCGTGGCGGATGGCCTCCTCGTGGACGGCGGCCGGGGCGTCGGCCGGTATCTGGATGGTGTTCAGCCGGGCCGCCCGCAGCCGGTGCAGGAACGCCGGATCGGTGTCGGTGTACCGGGCGAACAGCGGGAAGAACGGCCGCGGCTCGCCGTCCTCCGGCGACTGCACCAGGATTTGCCCGTTGCTCAGCTCGACGGTCAGCCCGCGGGGCCGGTCCGGCGTCCGGCCGGCGGGCGTGGCCTGCGGCCGGGGCGGCGGGGCGTCGGCCTTCACCGGGCCGATTTCCAGGTCGTCCAGCCACACCTCGGAGACGCCGGCCCCGGTGTACACGTTGACCACGATGCGGTCCACGTAGGCGTCGGTCGGGTCCACGGCCCGGCCGAGCCGGGCCTGGAGCACCGGCAGTTGCCGGGCCAGCCCCGTCTCCAGGTTGCCGAAGCCGAGGGCCTGCCACTGGTACGGGCGGGAGTAGGTGTCGCCGGGCACCAGCACCGTCAGCGGCTCGGCCGGGGCGGCCGGGTCGCGCTCCCGGGGCAGCACCACCCGCACCTTGGCCTGCACCCCGGCCTTGAACCCGCGGACGTTCACCCGGGCCACCAGCCGGTCGGATATCGGGGCTTGCGGCGTCTCGTAGAAGTAGTGGGCGAACAGGGCGGCGGTGGCGTCCTGCGGCGGGGTGCCCTCGATCTTGACGTGTTCGCTGGTCGGGGCCGACTTGGAAAACTCGCCGCTGATGTTGTGGGCCAGCTCCTTGACTACCACGTTCTTGTCGCCGGCCACGAAACTGGTGGTCTGCTTGTCCTTCGGGTCGAACCCGTAGCGGTGGACGGTCTGGCCGACCGCCGCCGGGGCGAGCAGGAGCAGGGCGACGAGCGGGCGGACCATGCGGCGAGTCCTTCGCGCGGGGGCGACGGGGTATACCCCGCCACGGTGGCCTGCGGAAGGGCAAAGCCCCGCCACTTGCAACGGGTGGGCGTTCGGCCGCGTAAACTTTCCTGATGGACCCGTTCCCCCGACTCGACGCGGCACTGGAGCAGGGCGGCCCCACCGCCGCGCTGGAGAGCCTGGTCGCCGACCGCCGGGCGGCCGGCGACTTCCAGGCCGTCTTCTACGCCCGGCTGATGCAGGCCCGGCTACGCTTCGGCGCCCCGCCGTTCCCGGACGGCCCGGCGTCCGACATCCCGGCCGAGCATCACGAGGCCTACGAGGGGGCCATCCGCGCCGCCGGCCGGGAGGCCGGGCAGGCTCACCTGGACCGCGGCGAGTTTCCGCAGGCGTGGCAGTTCTTCCGGATGCTCGGCGAAACGGAGCCGGTGCGGGCCGCCCTGGCGACCTACGAACCGGCCGAGGACGCCGACGTGTCGCCGGCGGTAGAGGTGGCCTGGCACCACGCCGTCCACCCGGCGAAGGGGTTTGACCTGGTCCTGGACCGGCACGGCCTCTGTTCGGCCATCACCCTGGTGCAGTCCAGCGACCTGTCCACGAAGCCGGAGGTGCGGACCCACTGCGTCGGCCGGCTGGTGCGGGCGCTGCACGCCCAACTGTCCGAGCGGCTGGCGAACGACCCGGCGGACGGCGACTTGCCGGCGGACAGCCATCACGTCGATCCGTCGCACCTGATGTCGGTGGCCCAACTGGCGCTGCACCTGCCGGCCGGCCCGGATGCGGAGTTGGCCCGCGAACTGTGCGGCTACGGGGCACGGCTGCACCCGGACCTGCGTGGCCGGGACGACCCGCCGTTCGACCAGACGTTCACCGACTACCGCGAGTATCTGGCCGGCAACCTCGACCACTTCCGGCGGAAGTGTGCGGCCGGGGCCGCCGACGGGTATCGCTATCCGGCAGAAGTTCTGGTCACGCTGCTCGACCGGGCCGGACTCGCAGTGGAGGCGTTAGCAGTGGCCCGGCAACACCTTGCGGATGCCGACGAGCGGTCGCTGGGCTGCCCCGGGCCGACGGCTCTGGCCCGCCGGGTGGGTGACTATTCAGCGGCGGCGGCCGTTGCTCGGCAGCGTGGCGACGCGGTCGGCTACCTGGCCGCCGTGATTGCCGGCAGTGGGCGGTGAAAAAAGCCGATGAATGTCGGCCGACGGTGGCAGAGTGGTGTAGATTGATAATCCGCTCCAAAAGTGTTGCCTTGAGGGTTGACAGCGGGATATGATCTGTTAGACAAGCCGTCCCCTCGTGGCGAACCGATTTCGCTCGCGTGTGTCCGTTTGACCGGGCGACCGGCGTGTGACGGGAATGGCCGCTGAGCCGCGGCCAGGCTGAGAAGACGGTTGCTCCTGACGCTGCCGAGTACGGAACCCGGCGTGTCGGCCCCCTGAAAGTTGTCCCACTCATCGGACCGGACCCCGCGCAAGCGTGGCCACCGCGTTTGGGTCGTGTGTTCCGTCTACCGTGTCCGCTTGCCGCCGCCGTAATCCGGGGCGTGGGGATTGTTTTCGATGAGCCGGATGATGACCACCACCGACCACGATTTGCCCGCCGACGAGCTGTTGGCCGAGGGCGTCGCGCCCACCGACGAGTATGAGGATGATGACGACGACGACGACGACGACGCCCCGGAGGCCGCCCCCGCCGACGAGACGCCGGCCGACGACTACACCGGCGGCCCGGACGACGCCCTCGGCCTGTACCTCCGCCAGATGGGCGCCATCCGGCTGCTCACCCGGGACGAAGAGCTGCGGATCGCCACCAGCCTGGAGCGGACCCGCAACCGCTTCCGCCGGGCCAGCCTGCTGTGCGGCCAGATCATCGGCCGGGCGCTGCACATGTTCCAGAAGGTGCAGGACGGGCTGACCCCGCTCGACCCGTGCATCGACGTGTACAGCACCGAAGAGCTGCGGCTCAGCCGCGAGCAGATCATCAAGCGGATGAAGCCGAACACGGTGCTGGTGGAGAAGCTGCTCCGCGAGGAGCGGGACGCCTTCGCCCACCCGCCGGCCGACAAGCGGGCGTGGCGGCGGGAGCGGTTCCGCCGGCTGCACAAGCTGAACAAGCTGATGGAGGAACTCAGCCCCCGGACCGAACACCTGGAGCGGTGGGCCGACCAGGTGATCGACATGAACGACGAGATGCGGGACCTCCAGCGGGCCGCCCGGGCCGCCCGCGGCGCCGCCGAGAAGGCCCGCACCGAGCTGGCCCTGCGGGAGGCCGAGCAGAAGATTCACCTGACCGCCGACGAGCTGCGGCTGACGGCCAAGCTGCTGGAGCGGCGGCGGAAGCAGTACCAGCGGGTGCGGCGGGAGCTGGCCGAGGCCAACCTGCGGCTGGTGGTGAGCATCGCCAAGAACTACCGCAACCGCGGCCTGCCGTTCGCCGACCTGATCCAGGAGGGCAACCGCGGTCTGATGCGGGCGGTGGACAAGTACGAGTACCGCCGGGGGTTCAAGTTCGGCACCTACGCCACCTGGTGGATCCGCCAGGGGGTGCAGCGGGCGTTGGCCGACCACGCCCGGACGGTGCGGGTGCCGTGCCACCAGATCGGCCTGATGGCCAAGATGGAGCGGAAGCGGAGCGAGATGAGCGTGGCCACCGGCCGCGAGCCGAGCAACGACGAGCTGGCCTTGGCCCTGGGCGTGAAGGCGGAAGAGACCAAGAGCCTGCGGGCGGTCGGCAAGCAGCCGGTCAGCCTGCACGAGCCGCTCGGCGGAGACGGCGAGCGGGCGCTGGAAGACTTCCTGAGCGACGGCGGCACCCCCAACCCGGGGGCCAACGTCGATCAGCGGCTACTCCGCGAGCGGATCGTGGAAGTGCTGAGGAGCCTGGCCCCGCGTGAGCGGGAGGTCATCGAGCTGCGGTTCGGCCTGAAGGACGGCACCCCGCGGACGCTGGACGAGGTGGCCAAGCAGTACGGCATCACCCGCGAGCGAATCCGGCAGATCGAGGCCCGGGGCATCCTCAAGTTGCGGCAGCCGACCCGGGCGACGCGGCTGGAAGAGTTTGCGGACGTGGAGAACTGATTTGGTTCGTGGCCCGAAGCGCAAGAGAGGGATGATGTCCATCGCTAGCGCTTCGGGCTACGGCCATTAAAGTCTACTTCTTGCCGACCACCGACACCTCGGCGTACCGCGGCATCGCTTCCATCCCCTTGCGATCCGCTTCCAACTCCGCTTCCAGCTTCTTCGCCATCTCGTCGGCGGTCGCCTCCGACACCTCGCCCGGCGACACGTACAACGCCGGGGCCGGCGGCGTGGGTGCTGGTGACAGGGTGGGCATGGCCCCGTCCTTGGCGGCCCCGGTCTTCTTCGGCGGCGGCTTCATGGCGAAGCTGTCGGCGAACGGCCCGACCGGCCTCACCCCGACGCAGCCGCAGTGCCCCAGCACGCCGGCCGCCAGTAGTCCGACAGCGAACCGCTTCATGGGGCACCCCCGCCGTCCTTGACGCCCAGCCGGGCGACCCGACCCTTGTAGATGGCCGACGCCTGTTTCTCCAGGTCGGCGGCGCGGGCGGCCAGTTTCTCGTCGCCGCGGGCGGCGGCGATCTCCTGGAGCTTGGTGCAGATCTCCAGCCGGCGGGCCAGGGCGTCCCGCTCGGCCAGCACGGCGTCTTGGAACGCGGTCGGGTCGAGCGGGGCGTAGCTGGTCGGCCGGGGCGAGGTGCCGGCGAAGGTGCCGTCCGGCTCGGCGGGCTTGGCCGGCTTACCGGTCAGGCGTTCCATCCAGGAGCGGTCGGCCGGGGCCGGGTCGGCGGCGACGGCCGCACCCACCAGCCCGCCGGCCGCCACGGCGGCCAGGAGCCGCCGGGCCCTGAGGCGTGTCATGTTCGGATTCCCCCGGGCCGATGTGTCGCGGTCCCCCGACCGCCACCGGCACTCCGGGGCGTATGCCGGGGATGGTGGCGAAGGTCAAGGCCGACCGCTCGCCAAGAGAGAGGGCCGCCGTCCTTGACGCCCGGCCGCCGGCCGCCATACACTGTCTGCACACCGTCATCGCCGCCCGCCGATCCGTCCGCCCCGCCTGCCGTTCCCATCCCTCCCGCCGGTGAGGCCCGCGCGTGCCGTTCGCCCCACCCCCGCCGTCCGCCGCCGGCAACTGCTACGTGCTGGACAGCCACGGGCTGATCTTCCAGATGTTCCACGGCATCGGCCCGATGTCCGCCCCGGACGGCCGGCCGACCAACGCCGTGTTCGGCGTCACCCGGGCGCTGATGGAGCTGTACGACCACGGGGCCGACTACCTGCTGGCCGCCTTCGACCGCCCCGAGCCGACGTTCCGCACGGCGATCGCGACCGAGTACAAGGCCCACCGCCCGCCGCCGCCGCCGGACCTGGTGCTCCAGGAGCCGATGATCGAGGCCGTGCTGGCGGCGATGCGGATTCCCAAGCTGAGTGTCGCCGGTTTCGAGGCCGACGATGTCATGGCGACGATCGCCAAAGCCGGCCCGGCCCGCGGGCTGACCGTGTACCTGTGCACGGCCGACAAGGACTGCCGGCAACTGCTGACCGACGCCGTAAAGATCAAGAACCTCCGCAAGGGGGAAGAACTGGACGCCGCCTTCCTGCTGAAGGACTGGGGCGTGCGGCCGGACCAGGTGGTGGACTTCCAGGCCCTCGTCGGTGACACCGCGGACAACGTGCCCGGCGTACCGGGGGTCGGGCCGAAGACGGCCGGCAAGTGGCTCCAGCAGTTCGACACCCTCGACAACCTGATCGCCCACGCCGACGAGGTCGGCGGGCCGAAGCTGCGGGAGGCACTGAAGACGGCGGTGGCCAGCGGGGCGCTGGCCCGCAGCAAGTCGCTGGTGAAGCTGGACGACGCCGTGCCGCTGACCTTCGACTGGGACGGCTGGCGGCGGCGGGACTGGGACGGCGACGCGCTCCAGGCGCTGTTCCAGGAGTACGGCTTCCGCGGGTTCGCCAACAAGGTGCGGAACACGCACGTCGGCAGCGGGGCGAGCCGGGACGCCGGCATGGCGGCCGACCCGGCCCCCACGGCGGTGACGGCGGCGAAGCCGAAGCCGGGCAAGCCGTCCCTGTTCGACGTGATCGACGGGGACGCGGAGTTCACCCCGGCGGCAGGGGCCGACGCCGACTTCGCCTTCGGGGCGCTGGCCGGCCCCGACACCTGGGGGCCGCTCGACTACCAGACCGTGGACACCCCGGCCAAGTTTCAGACCTTCCTGGCGGCGCTCAAAAAGCAGGAGCGGTTCACCTTCGACCTGGAGACGACGGCCCTCGACCCGCTGCGGTGCCAGATCGTCGGCTACGCCTTCTGCTGGCAGGACAAGCACGCCTACTACCTACCAGTGCGGGGGCCGGCCGGCAGCACGCTGCTCGACCCGGCCGACACCCTGGCGGCGCTGAAGCCGGTGTTCGAGAACCCGGCCGTCGGTAAGGTGAACCAGAACGTCAAGTACGACCAACTGTGCCTGCGGGCGGCCGGGGTGCTGCTGGCCGGGGTGGTCGGCGACTCGATGATCGCCGACTACCTGCTGCACAGCGGCGAGCGGTCGCACAACCTGGACGAGCTGTCGCGGAAGCTGTTCCAGCACGAGAACATTTCCATCAAGCAACTGATCGGCAAGGGCGGCAAGAACCAACTGACGATGGACCAGGTGGAGGTGGCGAAGGTCAGCGAGTACGCCGCCGAGGACGCCGACGCGGCCTGGCGGCTGGCGAATGTGCTGGAAGCCGACCTGGCCACCGAGGGGTTGCGGCAACTGTACGCCGAGGTGGAAATCCCGCTGGTCGCGGTGCTGGCCGAACTGGAGTTCAACGGCATCCGGCTGGACGTGCCGTACTTGGCCAAGCTGTCGGTCGAGATGGAAGGGCTGCTGGCCGAGGCGGAGAAAAGTATCCACGCGGCCGCCGGGCACGAGTTCAACGTGGCGTCGCCCAAGCAGCTCCAGAAGGTGCTGTTCGAGGAGCTGAAACTGCCCACCCAGAAGCGGACCGACAAGGGCGACCCGAGCACCGACTTCGAGACGCTGGAGAAGCTGGCAGCAATGGGCCACGAGCTGCCGCGGCGGGTCATCGAACACCGCGGCATCGCCAAGCTGAAGGGCACCTACGTGGACGCCCTGCCGGAACTGGTGAACCCGAACACCGGCCGGCTGCACACGTCGTTCAACCAGACGGTGGCCGCCACCGGCCGGCTGAGCAGCACCGACCCGAACCTGCAGAACGTGCCGGCCCGCACCGAGCAGGGCAAGCAGATCCGCCGGGCGTTCGTCCCCCCCGACGGGTGGCGGATCGTCACCGCCGACTACTCGCAGGTGGAACTCCGACTGCTGGCCCACTTCTGCCGGGACGAGCGGCTGCTGGACGCCTTCGCCCACGACCGGGACGTTCACGCCAGCGTGGCCGCCGAGATTTTCAAAGTGCCCGAGGCCGCGGTGACGGGCGACCAGCGGCGGGTGGCCAAGACGGTCAACTTCGGGGTGATTTACGGCATGAGCGCCTCCGGCCTGGCCGTCCGCCTGGGCATCAAGCGGAAGGAGGCGGAGACGTTCATCGACGAGTACTTCGCCAAGTTCTCCAAGGTGCTGAACTACCAGGACGACCTGCTGGCGGCGTGCCGCAAGACGGGGGGGGTGGGCACGCTGCTCGGCCGGCGGCGGCGGTTCGACGTGTCGGCCATCCGGCCGCAGTCGAGCTACCAGAACCGCACCGGGGCCGAGCGGGAGGCCATCAACATGGAGATTCAAGGGTCCGCCGCCGACCTCATGAAGCTGGCCCTGCTGCGGACGCACCGGCAACTCAAGGCGGCGAAGCTGGAAGCGAAGATGCTGCTGACGGTGCACGACGAGCTGGTGTTCGAGTGCCCGCCGGGGGAAGTCGTCGCGCTCGCGGCGCTGGCCCGGGAGGCGATGGGCGGGGCGATGCAACTGAGCGTGCCGCTGCGGGTGGACGTGGCGGCCGGGCCGAACTGGCTGGACGTGGAGGACGTGCCGTGAGCCGACTGGTGCCGCTGACCGACGACGACTACCCGGCCGAGGACGACCAGCCGATGGCCGAGACGCCGTTCCACGCCCAAGTCGTCACCCTGTTCCAGCAGGCGCTCGAGGACTTCTTCGCCGGCCGGGCCGACGTGTTCCTGGCGTCGGACATCAACTGGTACTGGGAGGAAGGCAACCTGGACGCCGTGGTGGCGCCGGACACGCTGGTGGCCGTCGGGGTCGAGCCGAAGCCGCTGGCCGACCGGCGGTGCTACTTCCAGTGGCGGGAGGGCGGGGTGGTGCCGGCGTTGGTGTTCGAGGCCGCCTCGAAGAGCACCTGGCGGGCGGACCTGGCCGGCAAAATGGAGCAGTACCAGGCCCTCGGCGTGCCCGAGTACGTGGTGTACGACCCGCAGGCCCGCTACCTGCGGAAGAACCCCCTCCGCCTGTTCCGGCTGAGCCGGGGGCAGTATCGGCCGGTGCGGCCGGTGGACGGCGCGTTCCCCTCCCGGCTCGGGTTGCGGCTACGGGCCGAGGGCGAGTTGCTGCGGGTCATCGACGGCCGGACCGGCCAGCCGATCTTGACCCGCCGTGAGCGGGCGGAGGCCGAGCGGCAGCGGGCGGAGGCCGAGCGGCAGCGGGCGACCGAAGCGGAACGCCTGACGGCGTACCACCAAGGTCGGGCGGACGCTTTGGCGGCCGAGGTGGAGCGCCTCCGCGCGTTGCTCGGGAACCCGCCGCCATGACGCCGAAACGGGTCGTCGGCTTGGTCGGGGCCATCGGGGCCGGCAAGTCGGCCGCAGCGGCGGCGTTCGCCCGCCGGGGCGGGGCAGTGATCGACGCCGACCGGCTCGGCCATGCGGTGCTGGAACTGCCAGCCGTGCGGGCAGCGCTGGTGGAACGGTGGGGGGCACGGGTGGTGAAGCCGGACGGCGGCATCGACCGGCGGGCGGTGGCCGGCATCGTGTTCGCCGACCCGGCCGAGCGGCTGGCACTGGAAGCGGTGGTGTTCCCGCCCATCACTGCCCTGGCTCGGGAGCGGATCGCGGCGGCCCAGGCCGACCCGGCGGTGCGGTTCGTCGTGCTGGATGCCCCGACCCTGCTGGAAGCGGGATGGGGTGCGTTGGCGAACCGACTGGTGTACGTGGACGCGCCGCCGGCCGAACGGCTGCGACGGGTGGCGGGGCGCGGTTGGACCGCCGCCGACTTGGCGGCCCGGGAGGCGGCTCAGTGGCCGGCCGACCGCAAACGGACCGCGTGTGATGTGTTGTTGCGCAACGACGGGACGGTGGATGTGCTTCAGGCCCGAGTGGACTACCTGGTGACCGGTTGGGGACTGCTGACGAAGGACAACACATGATGACCGAAACCCTGATCGGTGTACCGAAGCCGGCCCGCACCCACCGCAAACTGGCTGACGAGCCGGACGGGTTCGGGTCCGGGTTGCTAGACGACGCCGGCCCGATGCCCGAGCCGGCCCAGGTTCCGGCCCCGCCGCCGCCGCCCCCGCCCCCGCCGGTTGAGGTGCCGCCGCCCGAGCTGGTGCCCACGCCCGGTAAGGGCGATGTGGCCGACCGCCCGCACCCGGCCCACGCCCACCGCGAAGGGTACGGGTTCGACGCCGAAACCAACAGCCGGTACGAGGAGGTCAAGCGGGGCAGCACGTACATCACCCAGCTCCAGCAGATGACGCTAGCCCAGCTCCAAACCGCCGCCCAGGACGACCGCATCCCCCGGGACGAGTGGGCCGGGCTGAAGAAGCAGGACCTGATCTTCCGCATCCTCAAGGAGCGGGTGAAACAGAACGGCCTCATGTTCGGCGACGGCACCCTGGAGGTGCTACCGGACGGGTTCGGGTTCCTGCGGTCGCCGGACTACAACTACCTGCCGTGCCCGGACGACATCTACATTTCGCCGTCGCAGATCCGCCGGTTCGGCCTCCGGACCGGCAGCGTCGTGGCCGGCCAGATTCGCCCGCCGAAGGAGAACGAGCGGTACTTCGCCCTGCTGCGGGTGGAGGCGGTCAACTACCACGACCCGGAGGAGGTGCAGCAGAAGGCGGTGTTCGGCGACCTCACCCCGCTACACCCGGCCGAGCGGCTGCACCTCGAAGGCGACCCGGACGACCTGGCCATGCGGGTGCTCGACCTGATCACACCCGTCGGCAAGGGCCAGCGGGGGCTGATCGTGGCCCCCCCCCGCACCGGCAAGACGGTGCTACTCCAGAAGCTGGCCAACGCCATCGTCCGGAACCACCCCGAGTGTTACGTCATCGTCCTGCTCATCGACGAGCGGCCCGAGGAAGTGACGGACATGATCCGGTCGGTGCGGGGGCCGAAGGTGGAGGTGGTGAGCAGCACCTTCGACGAGCCGACCGCCCGGCACCTGCAAGTGGCCGAAATGGTCATCGAGAAGGCCAAGCGGCTGGTCGAGTACGGCACCGACGTGGTCATCCTGCTGGACAGCATCACCCGGCTGGCCCGGGCGTACAACACGGAGCTGCCGTCGAGCGGCAAAATCCTGTCCGGCGGCCTGGACGCCGGGGCCATTCACAAGCCGAAGCGGTTCCTCGGGGCGGCCCGCAACCTGGTCGAGGGCGGGTCGCTGACCATCCTGGCGACGGCCCTGGTGGACACCGGGTCGAAGATGGACGACGTGATTTTCGAGGAGTTCAAGGGCACCGGCAACATGGAGGCCCACCTGGACCGCCGACTGGTGGACCGCCGCATCTACCCGGCACTGAACGTCAACGAGTCGGGCACCCGCAAGGAAGAGCTGCTCCGCACTGAGGAAGAGCTGCGAGTCGTTCACATCCTCCACAAGGTGCTGGCCGACATGCACCCGGTCGAGGCGATGGAACTGCTGCTCAAGCAGCTCGCCAAGTACCCGACCAACGCCGAGTTCTTGAAGCACGGCCTGGGCCGGTAGGGCACACGGGTGCGATTTCTCCGTTACCAGGGTTGAACATGCATCTAGACTCGTTCAGGCAGTGGACGCCGAGGGCGGTGGCGTTCAAGCCTGACCTTCATCGTCTGTTCTGCCAGCATGGTGCCGACTTCTATTCGAATGACGGCAAGATGGCTCATCGTATTGGGATTGGTTGGCCGCGTGGCACGCAGCAACACACCATACTCGCTCTGGCCGAAGATGAGCCACACAACAAGCGGGTACTTCTGAGGATCACCGTCGGACCAAAACACGGTCTGGTTCGGGCTGGGGGACCATTTTTCGTACCCAAGACAGGAAACGCCGCAGACATCCGTGATCGCGTGGACTGTTACCTGCCCTACAGTCGACCGATACCCGAAGGGCTGGACGCTGCGGCTGAGAAGGCGTTCAAGCATCGCTTGTCTAAGCTCAAGACGACGCCATCCTCGCCCTCACCCGCGCCCACACCTGTGGCGTGCGACACAGCCGAACCGCCCCCACGCGTCCGGGCAGAGGTGAGCCGCATTGTCCGCGACACAACAGCCGCCCGCGAGTTGAAGTCGCACTGCGGCCATCAGTGCCAACTGTGCGGGCTGGTGCTTCTGCTCGGCGACCAACCTTACTCGGAGGCGCACCACCTTCAACCATTGGGCGGCGAACACAACGGCGTCGATAAGCAGTGGAACATGATGGTGGTCTGCCCGAACTGCCACGCCAAGCTGGATTTTGGAGCCGTCCGCCTCGCGGCCGACCCAGGGCCAGCGCATCTTAATTGCTTAGCCTAGCGCTCGCCCGATCGACCGGCTATCGTGCGGGAACCTCCGAGGGTTTCCGCATGGCCCGCCGCTCGT
>JAYVUZ010000050.1:0-16447 GCA_043787415.1 Fimbriiglobus sp.
CCTGCCGGAGACGAGCGAGGCCGTGATCCAGGCCGCCATGACCGACCTCATGCTCCGCCGGTGGCAACCCGTCCGATAGTTTCAAGACACCCTGTCAGAAACCCTAACGAAACCTGGCCGGGGGGCCGTCCGGTGGCGGTCATGTCGGGACACCCGCGGAGGAACCGCCGTGGCCCGCCCGATTCTGCCGGCCGCCCTGTGGGCCGTCATCGCGCCGGCCCTGCCGCCCCACCCGCCCCGGCCGAACGGCGGGCGACCGCCCCTCGCCCACCGGCAGACCCGGACCGGCATCCTGTTCGTCCTTAAGACCGGGCGGGCCTGGGAGAACCTGCCGGCCGAGAGGGGTACGGGTCGGGCATGTCTTGCCGGCGGCGGCTGGCCGCCTGGCAGGCCGACAGCACCAGAACCCGCATCCATGCCGTGCTGCTGAAGCGGTTGCACGGGGCCGGGCGGATCGATTGGCAACGGGCGGCCATCGACTCGTCGAGTGTGCGGGCCGTTTTGGGGGCGCCACCGGTCCCAACCCGACGGACCGCGGGAAAGCCGGCACCAAGCGCCACCTGATGGTGGACGCCGCCGGGGTGCCCCGGGCCGCCACCGTGACCACCGCCAACGCCCCCGACGTGACGGCCCTGCGGCCGACCGTGGCGGCGTGCCCGCGGCCGGGGTGCGGGTCGCCCGGCCGGTACCCCCCGGCCGCCACCCGGCGACTGGGCGGACCGCTCGGCCGGGCACGAGGGGGTGCTGCGGTGGCTGGGCCTCCGCCTCCGGTTCGCACGCCCCGGGGTGGCCCACGGGAGCGGGCTGAGGCGACCGCGGTACGCGGTCGAGCGGACCCTCGCCGCCGTCCACCAGAACCGCCGGCTCAAGGTGCGGTCCGAGCGGCGGCCCGACAGCCACCCGGCGTTCCTCACCCGGGCCGGCATCAAAGCCTGCTGGTATCGGCTCGCCGGCCAGTTTCGTTAGGGTTTCTTAGCCCCGGCCGGTGCAGGTTGACGTAAGTCTCCTGGCGGACCCTTGCCGGCCGCCGGCCTCGCCGCGACTCCCGCTTGGCCTCCTCGGCGGACCGCAGGGCCACGTCCGGCGTCTCACCGCAATGCTTGTACTTCTTCGCCCGAGCGCGAATGCCTCCCAGCAGAACGGACATTCCTTGTAGTTATCGTCGGGGTTGGGTCGGCTGACCGGCGGTCCGTCCGACGAAGGTGGGGTCAGCCGAGCGGCTGGCCACCGCGCTCAGGGTCCATGTCGCTGCCTTGCTACCCTCGCCCCCAGCAAGCCGGGACGGCGGACGACGCCCGGCGGCGGGTGCGGGACCAGTTCGAGGCGGTGCTGCCGGCCGCCGGGCCGGAGACGCTGGCCATTCTCGGGGTGCTGGTCGCCCGGCTGGCCGAGTCGCCCGCCGTTCGGCGGTGAGCGGGTGTCGTAAAGCTCTTTATGGTAGAAGCCGCTACTGGCTCACCACTCGTGTAGTCTGGTGGTCGCGGCCGCATGTCCCGGTCGGCGAACGAGGGAGATTGTTTCTCCGATCTGTGAGGCGATCCGCAGCGGCTCGGCTGTCACCCCGTGGCTTGCCAATTGACCCATCCCCGTCCGTCGAACTTCGGACCGCCGGTGGGAACCACGGGTGTACCCACCGTGGAGCCGACATGTCCGCCCGCGTCGCCGACCCCGTTCCGGTTCGCGCTCTGAACCAGGTGACCTACTGCCCCCGGCTGTACTACCTCCAGTACGTCGATTGTGTGATGCCCACCAACGAGCATGTGGAAGCCGGGCTGCACGACCACCGCCGGGTGGACGCCCCGGCCCTCAAGGGCAAGGCCCGCAAGGAGGGCGACGCCGTCCGCACCCGCGGGCTGGCCCTGTCGTCCGAGGCGCTCGGCCTGACCGGCGTCCTCGACCAGTGCGAGGAGACCGGCGGCGAGGTGTACCCGGTCGAGACCAAGCACGGGTCGGCCCCGCGGGACGCCGACGGCAACCCCACCACCTGGGACAACGACGCCGTCCAACTGTGTGCCCAGGCGCTGCTGCTCGAAGAGAGCCGCGGGGTGCCGGTGGCCAAGGGGTTCCAGTTCTACGCCGGCAGCCGGGAGCGGGTGGCCGTCGCGTTCACCCCGGACCTCCGCCGCATCACCCGGGAAACGGTGCAGCTCTGCCGCGACCTGGCGGCGAGCGACACCCCACCCCCGCCGCTGCCGGCCGGGCTGCGGCACCGCTGCTTCGGCTGCTCGCTGGCCCCGGTGTGCCTGCCGGAAGAAACCCTGTACGAAATCGGCCGGGCGACGGCCGGCGAGCCGCAACACCCGGAGATCACCCGCGTCATCCCGCAGAGCGACGACGGGGCGGTGCTGTACCTGCAAGAACCCGGCAGCTACGTCGGCAAGCGGAGCGAACACCTGACGGTCAAGAAGGACGGCGTCGAACTGGCCCGGGTGCCCATGCACCAGGTGCGGCAGGTGTGCGTGTTCGGCAACGTGCAGGTGAGCACGCAGGCCCTGCACACCCTGATCGAGAACGGCATCCCGGTGGCCTACCTGACCGGGTACGGCAAGTTCATCGGCCTGTTCCAGCCGCCGCCGGCCAAGAACGTCGGCCTGCGGGAGGCCCAGTACCGGGCGTTCGCCGACCCGGCCGCCTGCCTGCGGCTGACGAAAGCGGTGGTGCGGGCCAAGCTGGCCAACCAGCGGACGCTGCTCATGCGGTGCCTCCGCGGCGGCGGCGACAAGGGCAAGGACGAGCCGGCCGCCCGCGACCTGCTCGACCTGCTGCCGCGGGTGGACGCGGCCACCGGCCCGGAGACCCTGCTCGGGCTGGAGGGGCAGGGAGCGTCGCTCTACTTCGGCGAGTTCAACCGCTTCCTGAAGGACGTGCCGGGGGGCGGGTTCGACTTCAACAGCCGCAACCGCCGGCCGCCCCGCGACCCGGTGAACGCCCTGCTCAGCTTCGCCTACGCCCTGCTGACGAAGGACTGCACGAGCGCCCTGTGTGCCGTCGGGTTCGACCCGTACAAGGGGTTCTTCCACAGCAACCGGCACGGCAAGCCGTCGCTGGCCCTGGACCTGATGGAGGAGTTCCGCAGCGTCGTCGCCGACAGCGTGGTGCTGACGCTGGTGAACACGGAGGCGGTGACGGCCGCCGACTTCGTGCAGTGGCGGGGCGGGTGCCAGCTCACCGACGGCGGGCGGAAGGCGTTCTTCGCCGCCTACGAGCAGCGGCTGGCGACCGCGGTGACTCATCCGGTGTACGGGTACAAGATGACGTACGCGCGGATGCTGGAGGTGCAGGCGCGGGTGCTGGCGGCCCACGTCCGGGGGACGGTGCCGGCGTACACCGGGTTCACGGTGCGGTGATGGAGAGTTACCTCGTCTGCTACGACATCAGCGACCCGAAGCGGCTGCGGAAGGTGGCGCGGGCGTGCGAGGACTTCGGATACCGCAAGCAGTTTTCGGTCTTTCTGTGCCGACTGTCAACAACGGACATGGTCAGGCTGCGAAACCGGTTGTATGACCTGATTGATCTGGAGCAGGACCAAGTGCTGCTGATCCCGGCGTGTGGCCGGTGCCTGGGGGCGATGGAGGCCCTCGGCCGGCCGACCGACCCGCCGGACGCCAAAGACACGGTGCTGGTGGTGTGAAGGGAGAGGGACCGATGGTCGAGTTCGCCGATATGTTTCAAGCCCTCACCGGGAAGCCACCATTTCCGTGGCAGCAGGACATGTTCCGTCTGATGACGGCGGAGCGGGACGAAGACGGATGGGCCAAGTTGGCCACCTGCTCGCTGCCGACCGGGCTGGGGAAGACGAACGCAATCGCGGTATGGCTGATTGCCCTGGCCGCCCGGCCAGATCGGGTTCCCCGCCGACTGGTCTATGTGGTCAACCGGCGAACGGTGGTAGACCAGACGACCACGGTGGCCCAAGACCTACGCTGGCCGTTCGCCGAACCTCACCTGCCCTGGCACCCTGACTTGCACGAGTTGCGGGTCAAGCTACGCAAACTGTGCGACGACGACGTGCCGTTGGCCATCAGCACTCTCCGAGGCCAGTTCGCGGACAACCGGGAGTGGTCGGCCGACCCCAGCCGGCCGGCGATCATCTGCGGCACGGTGGACATGATCGGCTCGCGGCTGCTGTTCAGCGGCTACGGGTTGGGGTTCAAGAGCCGGCCGCTACACGCCGGGTTCCTCGGCCAGGACGTGCTGCTGGTCCACGACGAGGCCCACCTGGAGCCGGCGTTCCAAGACTTGCTCGTGGCCATCCAGAAGGAACAAGAGCGGTGCAAGGAGTTCGGCACGTTCCATGTCGTCGAGCTGTCGGCAACATCGCGGGGTGGCGGCGCACCGTTCGGGTTGACGGACGCAGAAAAGCAACTGCCCACCGAAGAGTACGAGCCGCCAACGAAACCCGTACACACCGTCTGGCGGCGGTTGGGCGGCCGTAAGGGGGTCAAGCTGCACGGGGTCAAACGGGACGTGGTGGCAAAGACCATCGGTGAAACGGCCCGCGGCCGCAAAGACTCCGGCCAGGCGATCCTGGTGTTCGTCCGCACCATCGAGGACGTGAAGACGGTCCGGGACGTGTTGACCGACAAGAAGCAAGGGGTGCCGGCGGCTCAGGTCGAAGTCCTCACCGGCACCTTGCGGGGCAAGGAGCGGGACGCCCTGGCCACCGAGAACAAGGTGTTCGCCCGGTTCCAGCCGGAGCCGAAAGTGGAAGGGCAACCGGCCACCGTGTTCCTGATCTGCACGTCGGCCGGCGAGGTCGGGGTGGACATCTCGGCCGACCACATGGTGTCCGACCTGACCCCGCTCGACAGCATGGCCCAGCGGCTCGGCCGGGTGAACCGCCGGGGCGGCGGCCAAGCTGAGGTCGATGTGGTGTACGAGACGGACCCGGACCCGAAGAAGGCCGACGACGGTTTCGAACTAGCACGCTGGGCAACCAAAACGCATCTGGAGAGGTTGCCCGCGTGCGAGTGGGCGGCTGAGCGGCATGAGGCCAGCCCGCGTGAGGTCGGCAAGCTCATCCGTGAGTTGTCCGTCGAGCAGCGGAAAGCGGCGTTCGCCCCCGAGCCGACCATCCTGCCGACCACCGACATCCTGCACGACGCCTGGGCGCTGACCACCGTCCGGGACAAGCTGCCCGGCCGGCCGCCGGTGGCCCCGTACCTGCACGGCGTCACCGACCGCGACCCGCCCGAGACGCACGTCGCCTGGCGACAAGAGGTCGAAGAGTTGCGGCTGGAGTTCGAGGACGGCGTCACCGATGCCGAGAAGAAAAAGCAGCGGAAGGCGTTCGAGAAGCTCGCCGCCGAGGTGCTGGAGGACTACCCGCTCAAGCCGCACGAGACGCTGCGGGAGCCGAGCTACCGGGCGTTCAAGCACTTCGTATCGCTGGCCGAGCGGGACAAGAAGCTGCCGGTCTGGCTGGTGGACGACGACGGCGCCGTGCAGGTGCTCACCCTCGGCGAGTTGGGGGACAAGAACAAGAAGGATCGCATCGACGGCATGACGGTGCTGCTGCCGCCCGCCGCCGGCGGGCTGAACGGTGGCCAACTCGACGGGACTTCGCCCACGGCCGACGACGTGGCCGACTGGTCCCCGGCCGGTGGCGAGCCGACTCGGAAGCGGGTGACGGACGGCACGCCGGTTGAAAGGGGCTGGCGGCTGGTCCGGTCGATCAACCTGACGGAGACGGAGGACGGCAAGCCGCTGAAGGTGTGGCAATGGCTGGTCAAGCGGTCGGCCACCGACGAAGCCGGGGCGTTCGGGCAATCGCAGTCGTACCCGCTCGACCGGCACAACGCCGACGCCCGACAGATCGCCGCCGCCCTGTGCGACCGGCTGAAACTGGACCCCGACCTGACGGCGGCGGTGACGGCGGCGGCCGGGGCGCACGACCTCGGCAAGAACCGGGACGTGTGGCAGCGGTCGATCGGCAACGCCCCGCCGAAGCCGCGGCTGGCCAAGTCCGGCCACCGCCGGCCGCCGGAGCAGGTGACGCACTACCGGCACGAGTTCGGCAGCCTGCTGGACGTGAAGAAGGCCGACGGGTTCGACGGACTGTCGAAGGATATGCAGGAGTTGTGCTTGCACCTGATCGCCGCCCACCACGGCCGCGGCCGGCCGCACTTCCCGCCGGACGAGGCGTTCGACCCGGAGCGACCGCACGCCGACGCGGTGGCGATGGCGGCGGGCGTGCCGGGCCGGTTCGCCCGGCTCCAGCGGACGTACGGCCGGTGGGGGTTGGCGTATCTGGAGTCGCTGGTGCGGGCGTCCGACGTGCTGGCCAGCAAGCAGGCCGAGGAGGTGGCGAAATGAGCACGCCGACGATCACGGTGCCGGTGGATGCCACCAACCCCGGCCAGTTCTTTGCCTGTTGCGGGCTGCTAGAGCTAGCCGACCGGCTGTGGCCAGAGTCGGACGACCGCCGAGCGGCAGAAGGCTGGTTCGCGGACGGACAATTTTACATCAGTTGCGGCGGCACGCTCCGCGAACTGCTGCAGTTGGCCAGAGACGCGAAACTTGACGACGAGCCAGAAGATTCGGACGACGAGGGATCGGACGAGGAGGGGTCGGACGACGACGATACTTTCATACCTTTGGTACTCGTCAAACCAGTGTTGCTCAGGCTCGACTGGTGGCAAGAAAAAGGATTGAAAACGTGGGCCGGCTCAATGAAGGCCAACCTCATTTTCAAGGCGATGTTCCGTGCTATTGACCCGGAGTGCGTAGACCCGCTCGGGCAGACTCAAGTTGTTTACAACCCCCCTTCCTTCACGAAGACCGGAAGACCGCAGAAGCCGAAGAAGCGAGAACCGTTCTACCTCGACGCCCGTCGCGGGGCGAACGCCCTCGCGTTAGACATCGGCTTCATGCCCGACGCACACAAGGAACTAAAAACCCGGGCACACCCGGCCGTCGAGTTCTTCGCCCTCGTCGGCCTCCAGCGGTGCCGGCCAATACCGACCCCCACCCCTCGGGTGTTCGACTACTTCACCTGGTCCGTGCCGTGTAGCCCGGCCGTGCTGCCGCTGGCCGTGTGCGGGCTGCTCGGCGACCCGCAGGCACAGGGCTACCGCTTCGAGAACGCCTTCCGCACCGGCCAGAAGAAGCACAAGGCCTTCAACCCCGCCACCCCCCTCGGAGGTTCCCGATGAGCAAGCTGACCGACTACGACACCTGGCTCGGCGATGACGGCCCCGCCGCCCTCGTCATCCGCGAACCCCTCGTCCCCGTCGAGGGGCCGGACGGGGTGTTCTTCCCGGCCACCTTCGCCGCCGGCGACGGCTTCCCCGGCGGCTACAACATCGACGTGTTCCCGTCCGACGCCGACGCCGCCCTGGTGGCCCGCGGGCTGGGCTACACCAAAGGGTACAAGCCGACCGTCGAGCAGTTCCCGACGGCCAAGAACGTCTGCCTGGTGGACAGCGTCGGGTCGCAGGCCAACCGCATCGAGCCGCTGTTCGCCAAGGACAAGTACAAGTCGCTGGTGCCGCAGGTGGTGGTGACGGCCGGGGAGAAGAGCGTCAACCTGCTGGAGGCCGGGCACCGGGCCGGCGACGCGGTGGTGAGGTCCACCGCCCTCCAGGCCGAACTACACAAAGCGTTCAAGGCGGTGCAAGCCGGGGACGCCACCCTGCTGGCTAAGGTTGCCCCAACGTCACTGGTGTTCGGGGTGTGGGACTCGCGGAACACCCAGGCCAAGCTACCGCGGCTGGTGGCGTCCACCATCCGCGCCTACGACGTGCGGAAGGCCACCCGGTCGGCCCAGTACATCCCGGCGACCGAGTACGAGAATGACGGGCTGTTGCCGCCGCCGGCAGACCTCAAGCTGAGCGAGAAGGTGTACGGCGAGCGGGGGTTCGGCCACGTCCCGGCCACTGCCACGCACGGCGGGGTGACGGCCACAGGCGGCATCCGGCGGGACGCCACCCTTAGTCTGGCCGCCCTCCGGTTGCTCAAGGGGGCCGACGCCGACGCCGAACTGAAGCTCAAGCGGTACGTCCTTGGGCTGGCACTTGTAGCCCTTACCGCCCCCGGCGCTACCTACCTGCGGGCCGGATGCAACCTGGTGCCGGACGTGGACAAGCCCCGCGACTTCATCCTGGTTGGCAGCGACGGCACCCGCACCGTCAGCAAGTTGACGCACGCCGACGCCCTGGCATATGCCGCCGCTGCCGCCGTAGCATTCGTGGTCGGGCCGGGCCAGACGGTCGCATTCGACAAGGATTTGGCGAAGCGAGACCTGACCGGCGAAGGCGACACCAGCAACACGAAGAAAGCCCGCACGAAAGCGGCAAAAGCGAAGGCGGCCGACGAGTCGACGACGGCCGTGGCGGGGGCGCCCTGATGCCCACGTTTCGCCTGACCGTCCGCCCGCTCGGCGACTCGTTCCACGGCCGGGGGGACGGGGGCGAGCCGGAGTGGCCGCCGTCACCCCTGCGGGCCTTCCAGGCGCTGGTGGCCGCCGCCGCCGGCCGCTGGAAGGCGGCCCAGTTCGAGGGGTACGCCGGCCCGGCCCTCCGCTGGCTGGAGGGGCTGGGCGCGCCGGAAATCGTTGTCCCGCCCGGCCGTGCGGCCACCCGGCCGTACCGGCTGTACGTGCCGAACAACGCCGCCGACCTGGTGGCCGCCGCCTGGGCGCGGGGCAACCCGGACGCCAGCATCGCCGAACACCGCACCGAGAAGGACGTGCGGCCGACCCGGTTCGCCGAGGGGCGGGCCATCTGCTTCGACTGGCCGCTCACCGCTCCTCGGCACGAGCGGGAGGAGGAGTACGTCCGGGCGCTGGCGGAGGCGGCCCGCAGCATCACGCACCTCGGCTGGGGGGTGGATCAGGCGGTCGGCCACGCGGCCGTGTTGGACGCCGAGCGGCCACACGAACCCGACGCCGAGCGGTGGGTGCCGGCCGGCGAGGCGGTGTCGCTGCGGGTGCCGAAAGCCGGCACGCTGGCGAACCTGGTCGAGAAGCACGACAAGTTCCTCGGCCGGCTGACGGGCGGGGAGTTCAACCCGGTGCCGCCGCTGACCGCCTTCGCCGTGGTCGGCTACCGCAACGCGGCCGAGCCGGCCGGCCGGCCGTGGGCCGCCTTCGAACTACTCAAGCTGGATGCCGACGAGGGCGGTCGGCTGTCGTTCGACCCGGTCCGCCGCACCCGCGACGTGGCCGCCTGGGTGCGGCACGCCGTCGCCGGGGCGTGTCACGGCTGGCCGGACGACTACGGCACCGTCGAGCGGTTCGTCCACGGGCACGACGGGCCGGACCGGCCGGCCAAAGGGGACGGGGCCGACCAGCGATTTCAGTACCTGCCGCTGCCGACCGTCGAGAAGCGGCCCGACGGCGAGGTGGTGGGGTCTATCCGGCGGGTGCTGGTGGCCGCCCCGCCGGGGTGCGAGCGGCAGATCGCCTGGGTGCGGCAGCGGCTCAGCGGCCGGCCGCTGGAGCGACTGCCGGCCGAGGTGCGGCCGGGGGTCGAGCCGGTGGTCGGGCTGCTCAACCGGCTGGCGGACGGCGACTGGGTGCGGCGGCAGTACACCGGGGCGGGGCGGGACTGGGCGACGGTGACGCCGGTGCTGCTGCCGGGGTTCGACGACGGCGACCGGGGCAAGTGCGAGCGGCTGCTGTGGAAGGCGTTCGCGGACGCCGGGCTGGCCCCGGAGGCGCTGGCCGGGGCGACGGCCGAGTGGCGGGGGGTGGGGTACCGGGCGGGGGTGGACCCGGCGTGGAAGTACCTGCCGGCGGCGGAGGCCACCCACTGGCCGCGGTATCACGTGCGGGTGCGGTTCGCCCGGCCGGTGGCCGGCCCGCTGGCGGTGGGGGCCGGGCGGTACCGGGGGTTCGGGCTGTTCGTCGCCGGCTAGGGCCGTCCGACCGCTCGCCTCGTGGCGGCGGACGGCGGGTACTACGTCAGCAACCGCGTTCGTCGCCGGCTAGGGCCGTCCGACCGCTCGTCTCGGCCGGCCTGTCCCGGCCGGCGGGTGCTGGTCGGCACGACGCCCGACCTGGCCCCGGCCGAGTGGGTGCTGTAAGTTGACGCTCGCGGGTCGGTAGGGCGGGCGAGCGGCGGGGTGGTGAAATCCCGAGTGGCGGACGTGGCCGCGCAGCTCCTTGACAACTCAGCACTTCCGTCGTCCGCCGCCCGGACCCCGCTCGCGGGACGGAACTACCGTTGAATGAACGAGATCCGTCACCTGGAGCGGAAGAACGGCGGAACGGGACGAGTGACGGCACCCGCCGCTCGCAGGGGCAAGGCGAAAGCGTGTCAGCTGACACGTTTAGGACATGGGACGCATCCACGGCAATCAACGCCGTGGCCGAATTGAAGCTTTATCTGCTTGTCATAGCTTTTGTCAATACCCAAGCATCCACGGCAATCAACGCCGTGGCCGAATTGAAGCTTACCCGGGTGCAACCCCCCTACCCAAGACGGACGAGCATCCACGGCAATCAACGCCGTGGCCGAATTGAAGCGCCTCGGTGGTTGTGGTTATTCTATAAGAAGTGCTGTGCATCCACGGCAATCAACGCCGTGGCCGAATTGAAGCTGGCAAGATTGGCTGTGTACGTAAACGCCTCACTAGAGCATCCACGGCAATCAACGCCGTGGCCGAATTGAAGCAGCCCGGCCGCCCGGGAGACCTACGAGCGGCTCCGCGGCATCCACGGCAATCAACGCCGTGGCCGAATTGAAGCCTCACGGCAACGCACGAGGCCTTCCGGTACGCCACCAGCATCCACGGCAATCAACGCCGTGGCCGAATTGAAGCCTGACAACATGTACAACTTTCTGGGTAAGGAATGGGAGCCTGGCATCCACGGCAATCAACGCCGTGGCCGAATTGAAGCGTAAATTGACATTGACCCGAATCGACAACTACCTATACGCATCCACGGCAATCAACGCCGTGGCCGAATTGAAGCGGGTTAGCAACTTTGTCACCAACCGAATCTTACCAGGCATCCACGGCAATCAACGCCGTGGCCGAATTGAAGCCTCTGGTGGGTATTTACTAATTGCGTCCAAGATGTCGCATCCACGGCAATCAACGCCGTGGCCGAATTGAAGCAATTTCCTTAGGCAGGGAGTCGGGTCGGGTATCGACCGCATCCACGGCAATCAACGCCGTGGCCGAATTGAAGCAGACTCCAAAACTACGGAACCGTCAGGACCGTTCGGGCATCCACGGCAATCAACGCCGTGGCCGAATTGAAGCTATCGTACCGGACGTGGTGTATGACGACGAAGACGAGGCATCCACGGCAATCAACGCCGTGGCCGAATTGAAGCCAGTACCAACGATAGCCGGCGTGTTCACCCGCGACGCATCCACGGCAATCAACGCCGTGGCCGAATTGAAGCTTGAAGTACGGCGACCTGCCCGTCGGCCGCACCTGGGGCATCCACGGCAATCAACGCCGTGGCCGAATTGAAGCTGGGATACGGAAAAGAGTTCGGGGTCGCACGGCCGGGGCATCCACGGCAATCAACGCCGTGGCCGAATTGAAGCGGGGTCGTCTGCATTGCCAATGTGCCGGTCCTGTTCCAGCATCCACGGCAATCAACGCCGTGGCCGAATTGAAGCGGGCCAGCTTCGTCGGACTGGATGCCGTCTTGACCGCCGCATCCACGGCAATCAACGCCGTGGCCGAATTGAAGCCTATCCGCCCGAGCATATACCGGGTGACGCAGAAGGCGCATCCACGGCAATCAACGCCGTGGCCGAATTGAAGCGTCTTTGGCAACGTCGTTGAGTTCCGCCGGGTGCGTGGCATCCACGGCAATCAACGCCGTGGCCGAATTGAAGCCGCCTCGTCCCGGCAGTCCCGGTGCCACTGGCCGGTAGCATCCACGGCAATCAACGCCGTGGCCGAATTGAAGCCCCGTCGCGTCCCTCTGCCCGGTGCCGGTGCCGGCCCGGCATCCACGGCAATCAACGCCGTGGCCGAATTGAAGCCACATGCCGTTCCACCCAATCGAACGGCACGCCGGCCAGCATCCACGGCAATCAACGCCGTGGCCGAATTGAAGCGTATCGACTGACTGCACCCCGAACTTTAGCCCCCCACATCCACGGCAATCAACGCCGTGGCCGAATTGAAGCCGGTCGGCTTCGAGTCGGGCGGTAATGTGCATAGCAGCATCCACGGCAATCAACGCCGTGGCCGAATTGAAGCTTTACGAACGTGTCGCCGCTGATTAGACTGTCAGCGGGCATCCACGGCAATCAACGCCGTGGCCGAATTGAAGCTCGTTAACTACCTAGTAACCCAAAGAGGTGTGGTATGCATCCACGGCAATCAACGCCGTGGCCGAATTGAAGCCACATGATTTGTGCTGATAACGGCGACAGCCGGCCGGCGCATCCACGGCAATCAACGCCGTGGCCGAATTGAAGCGGGTCGGTGAGCGTGTAAATGCCGCCGAACGTGATGTTGCATCCACGGCAATCAACGCCGTGGCCGAATTGAAGCCAGTACCAACGATAGCCGGCATCCTCCCCAGCGACTTGGCATCCACGGCAATCAACGCCGTGGCCGAATTGAAGCACTACCTAGTAACAGTATAGGGGGTTGCCGCATAACGCATCCACGGCAATCAACGCCGTGGCCGAATTGAAGCAGACTGTCCAGCGTGTCGGCGTCGGCCCCGAGCGGCGCATCCACGGCAATCAACGCCGTGGCCGAATTGAAGCCGCACGCGGGACGCCGCCTCCCGCCGGGCCGACTGTCGCATCCACGGCAATCAACGCCGTGGCCGAATTGAAGCAGCCGCAGCCGCTTCCACGCGTTGACGGCCGCCGGGCATCCACGGCAATCAACGCCGTGGCCGAATTGAAGCTTGCTGAAGTCCCAGGTGGCCGGCGGGGCCGGCAGCGGCATCCACGGCAATCAACGCCGTGGCCGAATTGAAGCCAGTCAGTAGTCGCCCCTTATGTAACGAGCTAGCGAGGGCATCCACGGCAATCAACGCCGTGGCCGAATTGAAGCGTGTTAGGAATGGGCTTTCACAACACAGACTAGACGCGGCATCCACGGCAATCAACGCCGTGGCCGAATTGAAGCGTACCCAGGTGCGACCCCCCTACCCAAGTGCGACCCCGCATCCACGGCAATCAACGCCGTGGCCGAATTGAAGCGACACCGGCGTGTTCGTGGACAACAACGGCCGCCGGCAGCATCCACGGCAATCAACGCCGTGGCCGAATTGAAGCCGCCGGCCGCTCCGGTCGCCTCCCTTGGTGGCTGGCTAGGCATCCACGGCAATCAACGCCGTGGCCGAATTGAAGCCCCACGTGCCGGTCCTGTTCCAGCCGCGTGCCGAGGAGCATCCACGGCAATCAACGCCGTGGCCGAATTGAAGCGGTGCGTCGTTGAAGACGATCAACTCCGCCGCCGAGTAGCATCCACGGCAATCAACGCCGTGGCCGAATTGAAGCTCGGCGGTCAGCTTGGCGAACGCCCGCACCAGGTCGGGGCATCCACGGCAATCAACGCCGTGGCCGAATTGAAGCTGACGCGGCTGCTGTCGGGCGGGTACAAGTCGGACTTGGCATCCACGGCAATCAACGCCGTGGCCGAATTGAAGCGGCCAGCTTGCCCCCGCTTGCCCCGGCGTCGTCCATGCATCCACGGCAATCAACGCCGTGGCCGAATTGAAGCCTGTATAAGCTCGCGGAGAAGATTCGGCCGGCGTAGCATCCACGGCAATCAACGCCGTGGCCGAATTGAAGCAACGCCAGGTGGGCGTACTTGTGGCTGACGAGCGTCGCATCCACGGCAATCAACGCCGTGGCCGAATTGAAGCAAACTGAATGGCGTCGGGCAGCCGCCGGGGCCGCACGGGCATCCACGGCAATCAACGCCGTGGCCGAATTGAAGCAACCGCCGTCGTGTGTCGTCACCACTAGCACGACGGCGCATCCACGGCAATCAACGCCGTGGCCGAATTGAAGCTCCGCTGAGGCGATCATCGGAGCCCGGTTGACCGCGCATCCACGGCAATCAACGCCGTGGCCGAATTGAAGCAATTTCAACCGGGTTAAGACCGGCGTAACCGGGGCGGCATCCACGGCAATCAACGCCGTGGCCGAATTGAAGCAGTACATCGGTGGCTTCCGCTTGACGGCTAAGGCAAGCATCCACGGCAATCAACGCCGTGGCCGAATTGAAGCTCGGCACACCACGCCCCAAACTCCACACCACTTTCCGCATCCACGGCAATCAACGCCGTGGCCGAATTGAAGCGACATCCGCGTAGGCGGGGTGCCAGACGCCCCGGGAAGGCATCCACGGCAATCAACGCCGTGGCCGAATTGAAGCGCCGAACTTGTCATCGACGGCTTCGTAGTTACGCATAGCATCCACGGCAATCAACGCCGTGGCCGAATTGAAGCCTGTCGCCCAACGACTGCCGGCGGCGGGAGAACATGGCATCCACGGCAATCAACGCCGTGGCCGAATTGAAGCATCAGCCCGACCAGCCGGTTCAGGTCGCGGTTGGCCGGGCATCCACGGCAATCAACGCCGTGGCCGAATTGAAGCTCCGTCGGGCCAGCGACCCCCGCTGCCGCTGCGACGCATCCACGGCAATCAACGCCGTGGCCGAATTGAAGCTCGCAACGATACCACCCATCGTCCCACTTGCGACTAGCATCCACGGCAATCAACGCCGTGGCCGAATTGAAGCTCCAATACGCCGAACGTGTTACCCTTGTACGCCACCGGCATCCACGGCAATCAACGCCGTGGCCGAATTGAAGCCGCCGCCGGCTTGCCGGGAGGGCTGCTGCCGCACTGCATCCACGGCAATCAACGCCGTGGCCGAATTGAAGCACCGCCTCTTTCGCCAGTTCGGCCGACGTGGCAAGGCGGAGCATCCACGGCAATCAACGCCGTGGCCGAATTGAAGCCCGCCAGTCGGTATCCCCCTCTTCCTTCCAGTAGCCGCATCCACGGCAATCAACGCCGTGGCCGAATTGAAGCCGGTCAGGGCGATCCGTTGCAGGGCGTGATTGAGGGCGCATCCACGGCAATCAACGCCGTGGCCGAATTGAAGCAACGACCACACCGGGGCCGCAGTGCTTCTGCCTCGGGCATCCACGGCAATCAACGCCGTGGCCGAATTGAAGCGCAAAGAAGGCCAAAGCCCGGGAAGAAATTGCCGGGCATCCACGGCAATCAACGCCGTGGCCGAATTGAAGCCAGTTGCCCAAGTCTCGCAGTAGCTGCACGGCATCAGCATCCACGGCAATCAACGCCGTGGCCGAATTGAAGCACCCCGTCGGCGGCCTGCTCTACATCCCGAAGGTAAAGCATCCACGGCAATCAACGCCGTGGCCGAATTGAAGCGGTTCCGGGTCGCGGGTCAGGCGGCGGGTGCGGCGCATCCACGGCAATCAACGCCGTGGCCGAATTGAAGCTACCTCCGCGGCAAGCGGTCGGCGCAGGCCCGCGGCGCATCCACGGCAATCAACGCCGTGGCCGAATTGAAGCGAAAAGCCCCGCGAATTGGCCGACCATCTGCGATGCGCATCCACGGCAATCAACGCCGTGGCCGAATTGAAGCTCCTCCCAGGCGATGTGTTCCACGAACCGCTGCGGGAGCATCCACGGCAATCAACGCCGTGGCCGAATTGAAGCCAACTCATGCCATATGGCGGGTCGGTGATGACCGCGTGCATCCACGGCAATCAACGCCGTGGCCGAATTGAAGCGACACCCGGCACGCCGGGCATGCCCGGCGATACTCTGGCATCCACGGCAATCAACGCCGTGGCC
Source organism: Fimbriiglobus sp. (assembly GCA_043787415.1). Classification (GTDB taxonomy): domain Bacteria; phylum Planctomycetota; class Planctomycetia; order Gemmatales; family Gemmataceae; genus JAXMAZ01. The sequence continues at coordinate 15,776 of JAYVUZ010000050.1, forward strand.
GAATTGAAGCAGACGCTGGCTGGACTGACACTGTTCGCCAAACTCAAGCATCCACGGCAATCAACGCCGTGGCCGAATTGAAGCCCCCAGAGGAGGAGCGCCCACCGGCCCGGCCGGGCGCATCCACGGCAATCAACGCCGTGGCCGAATTGAAGCATCCGCAACGGGCGGCTGGACCACACGCCGGGGGACCGCATCCACGGCAATCAACGCCGTGGCCGAATTGAAGCCAATTACCTGTCGGCGATCCGCTCCCGGGCCGATTAGCGCATCCACGGCAATCAACGCCGTGGCCGAATTGAAGCCCCGACGACGACCGGCACGGCACCCCGAAGTAGTCCCGGCATCCACGGCAATCAACGCCGTGGCCGAATTGAAGCGTGAGGCTCCGTGCGTAGGGGTGATGGGCGTGGGTGGGCATCCACGGCAATCAACGCCGTGGCCGAATTGAAGCTTGGCCTCCGTCGCCGCGTCGGCCGGCCGGGCCGGCGGCATCCACGGCAATCAACGCCGTGGCCGAATTGAAGCGATTCGCACTGTCATCTCGTCCCCCTGTTTAGGTTTGGCATCCACGGCAATCAACGCCGTGGCCGAATTGAAGCCTTCTCCGCGAAATATTCGGCGACGACCCAGAACATGCATCCACGGCAATCAACGCCGTGGCCGAATTGA
>JAYVUZ010000051.1:0-23476 GCA_043787415.1 Fimbriiglobus sp.
TCGCTCGTCTCCGGCAGGTACTCGTACCCCGCCCGCAGGCGGACGGTCGCGACGAACCGCCGGCTGAACCCGCGGCCCACGATCACCTCCCGCACCCGCGGCCGCCGCCCGCCGCCCGCCGCCCGCCGCCCGCCGCCCGCACCCGCCGTCCCGGTCCCGCGCGTCAGCGGTCGGCACGGACAGCGCCCGCACCAGCCCGCGCGAGTCAACGGCGCTGAACCGTTTGCGGCCGACGGCCTTTCTCCCTCCGTCGTGCCCCTTCGGCCCGCCCCGCCGGGTGGTCCTCACCGTCTGGCCGCCCACCCGCGGGGTTTCCGGCGTGGGCGGTCTGCCGGACCGGCGTTCACCACCGCCCGGGTGTCGGCCGCCGGCCGGCCGCCCCGGGGGTGCCGGACCGGGGCGACGGCAGGAGCGGCTGGAGGCGCTCCCGCTGAGCGTCCGCGAGGTCCGTCGGGTGTTGCGTCCGTGCCGTGCCCGGAAACGTCGCCCGGGTCGCCAACGGCGTCCCGTCCAGTTTCAAGACGCCCTCTGAGACACCGCCCGCACGCCCGGGCGCTAGACCGGCTGGCCGTCACCGAGTGAGAGGCCGGCCGGCAGTGGCCGTGTGGGCGCAGGTGTCGAGCGACAACCTGGGGGTGGCGGCGTACCGGCTGTGGCTCTCACCAAACCGTCACCGCGCCGTCCCGCCGGCCGGTCGATACAACCGACTGCTGCCGCCCGCCGCCCCCCGGGGAGCCGACCCGTGCCCGCCCTGTTCGTGGTGACGCTGTTCGTCAGCGGCGCCCTGCTCTTCCTGGTCCAGCCGATGGTCGGCAAGATGGTGCTGCCGCTGCTCGGTGGAAGCCCGGCCGCGTGGAACACCTGCATGGTGTTCTTCCAGGGGCTACTGCTGCTCGGCTACCTGTACGCCCACCTGCTCACCCGCAAAGTGGAGCCGCCGCGGCGGCAACCCCGCATCCACCTGCTCGTCCTCGGGCTGACCCTCGGCTGGCTGCTGGTCTCGGCCCTCGTCTCCCCGAATCACTCGCCGGTGGCGGTGTTCCGCGGGCTGGCCCCGCAGGGGCAGTCGTACCCCATGTTCGGGGTGCTGCTGCTCCTCACCGTGGCCGTCGGCCTGCCGTTCCTGGTCGTCACCACCCACTCGACGCTGTTCCAGCGGTGGTTCGACTACACCGGCCACCCGAGCGGCAAAGACCCGTACTTCCTGTACGCCGCCAGCAACGCCGGCAACCTGCTGTCGCTCATCGCCTACCCGCTGGTCGTCGAGCCGACGCTGACGCTCAACCAGCAGGCCTGGCTGTGGGCCGGCGGGTTCGTGCTGCTGTGCGGGCTGGCGTTCGCCTGCGGGCAGATGGTCAAGTACCCGCACCGGCCGTGGGTGAAGGCGAAGCAGGCGGCCAGCGACGAGCCGCCGCCGAGCCTGCCGCGGAAGCTCAAGTGGGTCGGGCTGGCGTTCGTGCCCTCCAGCCTCATGCTCGGCGTCACCTTCTACATGACCACGGACATCGCCAGCCTGCCGCTGCTCTGGCTCATCCCGCTCGGCCTGTACCTGGTGACGTTCATCATCGCCTTCGGCCGCACCCCCACCTGGACCCGGCCGCTGCTCGGCAACCTCGTCCCGGTGCTCATGCTGCTCCTCGTCTTCGTCATGGTCAGCGAGGTGATGAGCGATCACAGAAGTCACTTCCTGGCCCTGGCGGTGCATTGTGGCGTGTTCTTCTTCATCGCCCTGCTCATGCACACCGAGCTGGTGCTGGACCGGCCGAAGGACGTGCGGCACCTGACCACTTTCTTCCTGCTGCTGTCCACCGGCGGCGTGCTGGGCGGCATCTTCAACGCCCTGCTGGCCCCGGTGCTGTTCCCCGGAGCCTGGGAGTACCCCATCGCCATCGCGGTCGGCTGCCTGCTCGTCCCGGTGCTGGAGCCGGCGGGCCGCAGCCGGCTGCCGATCCCGGCGTGGGTGCTGGACATCGTCGTGCCGCTGGCCTTCCTCGGGCTGATCGTCTGGTGGGACCGCCAGGCCGGCGGGTGGGTGTACACCAAGCTCCAGTCGGCCGGGCAGTACGTCGGGGTGAAGCTGCCGTTCCAGATCGGTGGCTACGCCCTCGGAACGTGGAAGATGCTCGGCATCTTGACCGTGTACGCCCTGCCGTGCGTGGTCTGCTTCCTGTTTGTGGACCGGCCGGTGCGGTTCGGCCTGTGCGTGGCCGCGATCCTCGGGCTGTGGCAGTACAAGCGGGAGGACCGCGAGGATACCCTGGCGGCCGTGCGGAGCTACTTCGGCATCCTGCGGGTGGAGAAGGAGGACCGGGACGAGCGGGTGTTTGCTTTCCAGCCGAACGACGCCGTTGGCGAGGACAAGCCGTTCTATCCCTTGGACCAGCGGATTCGCTTCCGCAAGCTGTCCCACGGCACCACCCTGCACGGGATGCAGGCGGCCCAGACGTTCCTCTACCCGCTGGCGGACGACGTGCCGGTGCTCGGGTCGTTCGGCCCGTGGGACGCCCTGCTGACGCTCGGCGGCCAGACCGCCTGGGACTACCGCCAGGAGCCGCTGACGTACTACCACCGGACCGGGCCGGTCGGGCACATGGTCCACCGCTTCCGGGCCGTCCACCCGCCGACGACGCCGATGGCCATGATCGGCCTGGGTACCGGCTCCGCGGCCTGCTACGCGCAGCCGGGGCAGACGCTCACCTTCTACGAGATCGACCGGAGCGTGGTCAACCTGGTGGAGGGGGACAAGTACTTCAGCTACGTCAGCGACGCCAAGCGGCGGGGGGCGACGGTCGAGATGGTGATGGGCGACGCCCGGGTGAAGCTGGAGGAGCAGACCGACCGCAAGTACGGCCTGCTGCTGGTGGACGCCTTCTCGTCCGACTCCATCCCGGTCCACCTGCTGACCAAGCAGGCGATCGAGCTATACAAGGACCGGCTGCTGCCGGGGGGCATCCTCGGGCTGCACATCAGCAACCGGTACATCGACCTCGAACCCGTGTGCGGCCGGCTGGCCAAGGAGTGCGGCATGGCCTGCCGGGTGTTCAGCGACGACGACGAGGCCGCCCCCGGCAAGACGCGGTCGAGCTGGGTGGCGCTGGCCCGGACCGAGGCCGACCTGGGGGACGAGCTGACCGGGACCGAATCGGATACCCGATTCGGGGCGCTGGGCGGCGGGTACCTGTTCGACCGGTTCAACCACGCCTGGCGGCCGCTCCAGCGGGCGGACGAGGTGCCGGTGTGGACGGACGACTACTCGGACGTGCTGCGGGTGATGAAGATTGACGAGATCCAGGCGGCCCGGCGGTTCCTCGGCCTGCCGGTGCCGGGGGACAAGAAGCGCGAGTGAGAGGCTCCGGGCGAGCGGCCAGCGTGAGCTGGTCCGGCCTGCGGTGTCAGGCGACGTCACTCCACAAGCCGGACCAGCTCACGCTGGCCGCTCGCCCGGACGACCCATGCCCGACCGCGTCCTCATCCTGGGGGCCACCGCCCGCGCCGCGGCGGCCAGCGCCCGCCGGGCCGGGCTGACGCCGTTCGCCATCGACTTGTTCGCCGACCGCGACACCGTCGAGCTGTGCGAGTCCGCCCGGCGGGTGCCGCTGGCCGACTACCCGCGGGGGCTGTTCGACGCCGCCCGGCGGCTGCCGCCGATGCCGTGGCTGTACACCGGCGGGCTGGAGAACTACCCGAGCGAAATCCTCCATCTCGCCACACGGCAGGAGTTGCTTTGGGGTCCGAGCGTTCTCGGCGGACGTGATATGGCGCTCGCATCTGTCGCGGGGTGGCTGCGTCCCTTCGGCATCGAAACAGCCGCACTTGAGGATCGACCGGCAGGCAACGGCGTCTGGGTCCGGAAATCATTCTGGACCGCCGGTGGCCGCGGGGTCCGGGTTGCTGTCCCGGGCGACGGCCGGGAGCCGGGAGTTCGCTACCAGCGGTTCGTCCCCGGGCGACCGATGTCGGTGCTGTTCGCCGGCTCGACGCGCATGGCGACCCACCACCAACTGATTGGCGAACCGTGGCTGCACGCACCGGGCTTCACGTACTGTGGCAACCTGACCGCCTCGCCTGTCGGCCGGTTCGGCGAGGCGGACCAGTCGCCGCTCTGGAACGGCCCGCGCCTGGGGCTGTGGGGCATCGACTTCATCGACCACGACGGCTCGCCGGTGGTGATCGAGGTGAACCCCCGGTACACCGCCTCCGTCGAGGTCCACGAACTGGCCACCGGCGTCAGCCTGCTCCGCCGCACCGAGCCACCCCCGCCCGCAACCAAAGTCGTCGGCAAGGCGGTCTACTACGCCGCCCGCCCCCTCACCATCCCCGACAGCGGCTCGTGGGACGAGTCGCTTCGACACTGTACCGATGTGTGGCGGCGGCCCGACTTCGCCGACATCCCACGCCCCGATGACGTGATCGAGCCAGGCCAACCCGTCGTCACCCTGCTGGCCGACGGCCCGACGGAGACGGCCGTTCTGGCTACCCTGAAGGCACGGGCCGCAGACCTCGACCGGCTGTTCGGCGTCCCGACCCCCGAGGACTCGCCGTGACGCTCAACGAACGCGCCCACCACCTGTGCGACGAGCTGGCGGCCAACGCCGACCGCTTCCGCGTCGCCGTCTCGACGGTGGCCGGGGCGCGGGTGATCGACTGCGGCGGGGCCGTCACCGGCGGGCTGGACGCCGGCCTGTGGCTGGCCCGCGTCTGCACGGCTAACCTGGCCGAGGTGCGGTACAGCCTTCCCCCCATCCCGTCGCTGCCCTTCCCCGGCGTGTGGGTGGCGTCCGACGACCCGGTGCGGGCATGCCTGGCCTGCCAGTACGCCGGCCTGGCAGTGAAGACGGACGGCTTCTTCGGCATGGGGTCGGGGCCGCTGCGGGCCGTGTCCGGGCGGGAGCCGCTGTTCGACCACATCCCCGGCCGGGAAGACAGCCGGTACGCCGTCGGGGTGCTGGAGAGCCGCCGGCACGTCACCGAGGACGTGGTGGCCCACCTCGTCGGCAAGCTGCCGACGACGGTCGAGAAGCTGACGCTGCTGGTGGCCCCGACGGGGAGCATCGCCGGCACGACGCAGGTGGTCGCCCGGTCGCTGGAAACTGCCTTGCACAAGCTGCACGAACTCGGGTTCGACGTGAACCAGGTGGTGAGCGGGTGCGGGGTCGCCCCGCTGCCGCCGGTGACGCCGCACGACCTACAAGCGATCGGCCGGACGAACGACGCCATCCTGTACGGCGGCCGGGTGACGCTATGGGTGCGGGCCGACGACGACCAGTTGGCGGGCATCGGGCCGAAGGTGCCGGCGAGTGCGTCCGCCGACTACGGGGCGCCGTTCGCCGACATTTACGACCGGGCCGGCGACTTCTACAAGATCGACCCGCTGCTGTTCAGCCCGGCCGAGGTGACGTTCGTCAACCTGACGAGCGGCCGCTGCCACACGTTCGGGCGGACCGACGAGGGGGTGTTGCGGCGGTCGTTCCTGGGGGCGTAAACTGAAGGCACCGGACAGGAGTGCGTGATGGGCAAACTGGCCAAGCGGCCGATGACCGCCGAGCGGTTCCTGCGGCGGGGGTACACCCAGGGGTTCGAGTTCGTCGACGGCCGGATGCAGGAGAAGGTCATGGGCATGAAGTCGAGCTGGGTTCAGAGCGAGCTGAACTTCCAGTTCCGGCTGTACTGCCGGCAGAACCCCGGCTGGTTCGTCTTCGACGCGGAGGGCATCTACCAGTGCTTCCCGCACAAACCCGAGCAGGTGCGAAAGCCGGACGTGTCCGTTCTCCGCTCGGATCGCTTTCCCGACGGTGTGCCAGACGGGGTCAGCCGTTTGCCGCCGGAACTAGTCGTCGAAGTCGTGTCGCCGAACGAGAAGGTGTACGAGTTGGAAGACAAGGTAGACGACTTCCGTCGGGCGGGCGTGCCGCTCATCTGGGTCGTGTCCACCAAACGGCGCCGAGTCACCGTTTACCAGGACGGAAAGCACGCCGGCGAGTTGGCCGACGCCGACGACCTGACCGGCGACCCGGTGCTGCCCGGGTTCCGGTTGAAGGTGGCCGACCTGTTCCCCCCCGCCCCGCCGGCGTCGTGAGGCTGGCCGTCCTCAGCGGCGGCACCGGCTGGCACGTCCAGGACGTGCTGCGGGCTGCTGCGAGTCTGGGGTACGCGGCGACCGTCCTCGACTTCCGCGCCCTGCACACCGGCAGCGGGCTGACCGACTTCGACGCCGTGCTGGTGCGGACCATGCCGGCCGGGTCGCTCGAACAGGTGGTGTTCCGCATGGACCTGCTGCACGCCGCCGAAGCGGCCGGGGTGCGGGTGGTCAACCGGCCACGGGCGGTGGAAGCCAGCGTGGACAAGTACCTGACCGACGTGCGGCTAGCGTCTGCCGGGCTGCCGACGGTGGAAACAGTGGTGTGCCAGCGGGCCGACGACGCGCAAGTGGCGTTCGCCCGGCTCGACGGCGACGTGGTGGTGAAGCCGCTGTTCGGCAGCGAGGGCCGGGGCATGGTGCGGGTGAGCGACCCGGAACTCGCCTGGCGGACGTTCCGGGCCGTCGAGCAGACCGGCGGCGTGCTGTACCTCCAGCGGTTCGTGCGGCATCCGGGGTGGGACGTGCGGGCGTTCGTCGTCGGCGGGGCGGTCATCGCCGGCATGACCCGGCACGGCCGGGAGTGGCGGACGAACGCCGCCCAGGGGGGCCGGTGCGAGCGGCGGGAACTCAGTGACACCGAGGTGTCACTGAGCGTCCGGGCGGCGGCGGCCGTAGGGTGTGACATCGCCGGCGTCGATCTGCTGCCGGGGCCGGGCGGCGAGCTGTTCGTGCTGGAGGTGAACGCCGTGCCCGGCTGGCGGGCGCTGGCCGCCGCGACGGGTCGGGACGTGGCGGCCGACGTGGTACGGTACGCGGCGGGGACATGATGTGGGATTGAACCCGCAGCTCGAATCGAACGTCTGGCTGGCACAGGTTTCGTGCCTGTGGGAGGCGACCGCACGGAAAGTCGGCAACGTCCACCCGGGGGCAGACTTCGCCGACACGAGCTACATGGATTTCCTGAAGAGCGCAGCGGTTTGGTCACGGGTGCCGGAAAACGTGTTGAGTGTCGGCAGCCGCGTCCGCTGGCACGCGCAGGTGACGCGGCAGTTCGTCGGCAAGAACACCAACCTCGGCATCATCCTCCTGCTCGCACCGCTCATGACGACGTGGGAGCCAGGACAGCTCCGCTCGCGGGTTCAAGAGAAGCTGGAGCGGCTCGGCATCAAGGACGCGGTGGATGTCTACGAGGCTATCCGCCTCGCCGCCCCGGGCGGCCTCGGCAACGCCGCCGAGCAGGACGTGCAAGACGAACCCACCGTCACTCTGCTGGAGGCCATGCGGCTGGCCGCCGACCGCGACCAGATCGCCCGCCAGTACGCCACCGGCTACGCCGACGTGTTCGACCTCGGGGTGCCCGCGTTCCTTGATGGGTTCGAGCGGTTCGGCTGCGTCGAGGCCGCCATCATCCACTGCCAGTTCGCCTGGCTGGCCGCGTTCCCGGACAGTCTGATCGCCCGCAAGTGTGGCCCGGCCGTCGCCGCCGACGTGCGGGACCGGGCCGCCGCCGTGGTCGCCGCCGGCGGGTTGGAGACGGCCGAGGGGCGGGCCGCCGGCGTGGCGCTGGACAAGTACCTTCGTAGCGACGGCAACCGGCTCAACCCCGGCGCCACCGCCGACCTGGTGACGGCGTGCCTGTTCGTCGCCCTGCGGGAAGGCCGGGTGAAGCCGAACGCCCCATTCCGCTGGACCGTTTCCGATTGGTTGTGACCGATGCCCGACCTGCACTCCGTCCGCGTGGCCGGCGACCACCTGGTCTTTTGCGCCGGCCACTTCATCACCTACGCCGGCGGCTGCGAGGCCCTGCACGGCCACAACTACCGGGCGACGGTTGAGGTGTGGGGGCCGCTCGACCCGGCCGACGGGTACGTGTTCGATTTCGTCGCCCTCACCGACCGGGCCAAGGAACTGGTCGCCGAATGGGGGCACAAGATGCTGGTGCCGCTCCGCAACCCGCTGCTGCCCGTCGAGGCCGACGCCCGGCGGGTGCGGGTGACTTACGGCGACCGCGAGTGGGTGTTCCCCCGCGGCGACTGCGTGCTGCTGCCCATCGCCAACACCACGGCCGAGCTGCTGGCCGGGCATCTGGCCGACCGGCTGCTGGCGGTGCTGAGCGAGCGGCACCGTTTCCGCCCGACGGCCATCCGAGTGGGTGTGGAGGAGAACGTCGGCCAGTCGGCCGTCGTGACCCGAAACTTGAGCGCAAGTGGGTGAGCCGGCCGCGTTTCCTTGAAGTGGGTGACCGGCCCGCGAAATTCAACCTGAGGGAGCAGCGATGCGAACGGCCATTCTGGGGGCGGTGGCGGCGGTCGGGGTGACGGCGGGCGTGGCCTCGGCCCACCCGCCCGGGTACGGGTACGGCGGGTACGGCGGGTACGGCGGGTACAGCCCGTACGCCCCGGTGGTGGTGGTGCGGCCGGCGGTGACGGTCGGGTTCGGCTTCGGCGGCGGCGGGTTCGGGTACACTAGCGGCTATTACCAACCGGCATATGGGTACGGTTACCCGGCCTACGGGTACGGCGGATACGGTGGCTACCGGCCGGCCTACGGCGGCGGGTACGGCGGCGGGTACGGCGGCGGATACGGGGGCGGGTACGGCGGCGGCTACGGCGGCTACGGCGGCTACGGCGGCTACTCGCACCACCACGGGCACCACGGCTTCTAACTCAGCCGGCCAGCAGCTTGGCGAATGGCTCGCCCTCGTTCAGGGTGGGCCGTTCCGGCCGGCCGCTGTGCTTGTAGATCAGCCCCATGTGGTCCACGCCCAGCAGGTGCAGGATGGTGGCGTGCAGGTCGTGGACGTGCTGCCGGTCCTCGACGGCGTGTAGCCCCAACTCGTCGGTGGTGCCGAGTGCCCGGCCGCCGTGGATGCCGGCCCCGGCGAACCACATGGTGAACCCGTACGGGTTGTGGTCCCGGCCGTTGCCCTGCTCGCTCTGCGGGGTGCGGCCGAACTCGCCGCCCCACACCACCAACGTGTCCTTGAGCAGCCCTGTCCGCTTGAGGTCGGCCAGCAAGCCCGCCACCGGCTTGTCCATTCCCCGGCACAGCCCGCCGTGGCCCTTGTCCAGGTTGTTGTGCGCGTCCCACTTGCTGCCGGCCCCGTGGTACAGTTGCACGAACCGCACGCCGCGTTCGACCAGCCGCCGGGCCAACAGGCACTGCCGGCCGAACCCGTCCGTCTCCTTCTCGCCGACCCCGTACAGGGCCAGCGTCTCGGCCGTCTCTTTGGTCAGGTCCACCGCCTCCGGCGCCTCGGCCTGCATCCGAAAGGCGAGTTCATACGACTTGATGCGGGCGTCCAGTTCGGTCTGCTCGGCCCGGTCGGCGGCGTGCCGGCGGTTGAGCTGGGCCAGGTAGTCGAGCTTCTGCCGCTGGCGGGCGTCGCCGACGGCCGCCGGGGTATGTAGGTGCGGGATCGGCTCCGTGCCGGCCTCCAGCCGGGTGCCCTGATGCACGGCCGGCATGAACCCGGCCCCCCAGTTCCGCGGCCCGTTCACCACCCCCGTCGGCGTGTCCTGCATGACCACGAACCCGGGCAGGTTCTGGTTCACCGTGCCCAGGCCGTAGCTCACCCAACTGCCGAGCGACGGCCGGCCGGCGAGGGTGCTGCCGGTGTTCATCTGGCAGACGCCGCCCGAGTGGTTGATGCCGTCCGCCCAGCACGACCGCACCACGCACAGGTCGTCGCTCATGGCGGCCGTGTGCGGCAGCCAGTCGGACACCCACAGCCCGCCCGCACCGTGCTGCTTGAACACCCGTTTGCAGCCCAGAAGCGGCGGGTTCTGCTCGCCCATCGCCAGGATGACCGGCTTGAAACTGCCCGGCAGCGGCTGGCCGTGCAGCTTGTTCAGCGCCGGCTTGGGGTCGAACAGGTCGATGTGGCTCGGCCCGCCCTCCATGAACAGGAAGATGACGGCTTTCGCCCGCGCCGCCGGCTTCGGGGCCGCGCCGGCGTCCCGGGCGAGGAGGGCCGACAGGGCGAGGCCGCCGAACCCGGCGCCACCCCTCACCAGAGCGTCGCGGCGAGACAGCGCGGGCGGGTGGTGCGGGGTCATGGCGTTCCTCGTCGGGCACGCATGGCGTGCCGTTCTGTGTCCCGAACCTGTCGTTCGCACCTTCGGCTCACTCGCCGCCACCGGACGGCACGCCATGCGTGCCCGACTAATCCACGTACAAGAACTCGTTGCTGTTCAGCAGGGCGTGACAGAAATCGGTCCAGGCGGCTGGCCGGTCGGCCGAGTGCTGCCGCAGGAACGACCGCGCCTCGGCCGCCTCCGCCTCGGTCGGCGGCCGGCCGTAGGCCAGCCGGAACGCCGCCCGCACCCCCTCGGCCTCGTCGTCCCGCATCACCCGTTTGGCGAAGCCCGCCGCCCGGGTCAGGCCGAACGGCCCGTTCAGCATGAGCAGCGACTGCGTCGGCGTGACGGTGACGTACCGCCGGCTGCAACTGGTCAGGCCGTCGGCGGCGTCGAAGGCGGCCAGCAGTTGGTCCGGCGTGTTCCGCACCACTCTGGTGAACACCGACCGCCGCAGACCGTCGCTGCCGACGGACGGCCCGCCGGCGTCGGCCTTCAAGTCGCCGCCGACCACTAGAAGCGCGTCCCGCACCTGCTCGGCGTCCAGCCGCCGCACGGGCATCCGGGTCAAGCGGCGGTCGCCGGCGCCGCCCGCCGTCTGGCGGTAGGTCGCCGACAGCACGATCCGCTCGTGCAACCGCTTCAGGCTCCAGCCGTCGGCCACGAAAGTGGCAGCCAGGTGGTCGAGCAGCTCCGGGTGGCTGGGCCGGTCGCCGAGGGTGCCGTAGTCGCTGGCCGTGGCCACCAGACCGGTGCCGAAGTGCTGCTGCCAGACGCGGTTGACCATCACCCGGGCCGTCAGCGGGTGGGCCGGGTCGGTGAGCCAGTCGGCCAGCGCCCGCCGCCGGCCGGTGGACGTTTCGCCCGGGGTGATGGCCGGGGCCGCCGCCCCGAACACCGTCGGGAAGGCCGGCCCGACCGGCCCCTTGTGCCGCCCCGCCGGCACCACGGTCGAAGACGCCTCCGGGCCGTGTTCCCGCACCACCATCGCCGTCGGGTCGGCCGGCTTCGGGACCGCCGCCAGCCTCTTCCGCAGCTCGTCGTAGCGGGCCTTGTCGCCGCCCTTCAGCTTCTCCGGCGCCCGCACCGCCTCGTAGTCTACCTGCCGGACAGCCAGTTCGTGCAACTGCTTATCGGCGGTGGTGCGGCTCGCCGCCGGCTTGTCGAAGATGGCCCGGATGTCGTCCGTCAGCCGGCTCTGGGCCAGCGGCATGTCCTTCCGGCGGATCGGCTCCAGCAGGGAGTCCGTCTCGGCCCGGAGGTCGGCCGTCGCCTTCTCCCACACGACGAGCCTGGCCTGGTACTCGGTTCGTGCCGTGGCCGTCGGGAACACCGGCTCGTCGCGGAAGCTCAGCCCGGCGAAGAACGCCTGGAGGGCGAAGTAGTCGGTCTGCAAGATGGGGTCGAACTTGTGGTCGTGGCAGCGGGCGCAGCCGAACCCGAGGCCGAGGAACACGTCGGCCGTCACGTCCGTCAGGTCGTTCTGGACGACCGCCCACTGGCCCTTCACGTCCCGCTGGTTGTACTCGTAGGCCCACTGCCGCAGGTAGCCGGTGGCCAGCACGGCGTCGGGGTCGGCCGGGGCGACCTCGTCGCCGGCGAGCTGCTCCCGCACGAAGCGGTCGTAGGGCTTGTCGGCGGCGAAGCTGCGGACGACGTAGTCGCGGTACTTCCAGGCGTGCGGCCGGGGGTGGTCCACCCGGTAGCCGTCGCTGTCGGCGTACCGCACCAGGTCGAGCCACAACCGGGCCGACCGCTCGGCGTAGGCTGGGGACGCCAACAGCCGGTCCACGACCTGCTCGAACGGCTCGGCGGCGGCGACCTCGGCGGGCGTGGGCGGCAGGCCGGTCAGGTCGAAGGTGACGCGCCGCAGCAGGGCCAGTGGGGCCGCTTCCGGGGCCGGGGTGACGCCGGTGGCGGCCACGAAGCGGTCAATGGGGCCGCGTGCCCAACCGTCGCCGGCGGCCGGCACCGGCGGGTTCTTCACCGGCTGGAACGCCCACCAGTTGCGGTCGGCGTCGGTGATCTGTCCAGGCTTGCGGAGCGACTGGCCGCTGAACTTCTTGTCCGCAGTGCCCTCGGCCGGCCACACCGCCCCGTCCCGCACCCACTTGGCCAGGGCGGCGATCTGGTCGTCGCTCAGCTTTTTCCCCGGCGGCATTTCCAGGTCTTCGTGCCGCACCGCCTTCAGCAGCAGACTGCCGGCCGGCTGGCCGGGCGACACCGCCGGGCCGGTGTCACCACCCGTCACCAGGGCCGCCCGGGAGTCGAGCCGTAGACCGCCCTTCTGCTTGTCGCCGGCGTGGCACTTGAAGCAGTGTTCGACCAGCACCGGCCGCACCGACTTCTCGAAGAAGTCGTCGGCACGGGCGGCGGGGCTGAGTAAGACGACCAGCAGGCAGATACGGGTCATGGCGAGGCGGCCGAAGGCGGGAGCGGACCGAAGCCGAGACTGAGTCTACCACCCCCGAGGCGACGATGCACGTCGGTTTGCTGCTTCTGCTGGCCGCGGTCCCGGAGCCGTTGGACGCCCGGCTGCTCCGCGAGGGGCCGGCCGCACTGGCGAAGGCCGCCCGGGAGAGCGGCGACCCCGGCCGCGGGGCGGTGCTGTTTCACCAGCCGCAACTGAGCTGCGTGGCCTGCCACGCCTGCGGGTCGCACGACAACGTGTCACCGCTCGGCCCGGACCTGGCCCGGCCGCTGCCCGGCACGACGGCCGCCGCGGTGGTCGAGTCGGTGCTGGCCCCGTCGGCCCACGTCCGCCCGGGCTACGAGGCGGTGGCCGTCACCCGCGGCGACGGCCGCACCGTCACCGGGCTGCTAGTAAGTGAGACGGCCGACGCCCTCACCCTCCGCGACCCGGCCGACCCGACCAAGCCCGTCGTCATCCCGAAGGCCGACATCGACGCCCGTGGCGTCGGCAAGATTTCGCTGATGCCGACGGGCCTGGTCAACCTGCTGGCCGACCGCCAGCAGGCGCTCGACCTGTTCGCCTACCTCATCGAGGCGGCCGAGTTCGGCCCCGGCCGCGCCCGCTCGCTCAAGCCGGACCCGGCCACGCTCAACCCGCCGCTGCCGGCCTACGAGTCCGACCTCGACCACGCGGCGCTGGTCCGCGAGTCGGACGCCGCCACCCTGAAGCGGGGCGAGGAGCTGTACGCCCGGCAGTGCGCCACCTGCCACGGGACTCCGACCCAGCCCGGGACGATGCCGACGTCCGTCCAGTTCTGGAACGGCCAGTTCCGCAACGGCCGCGACCCCCTGAGCCTGTACCGCACCCTCACGCACGGGTTCGGCCAGATGGCCGCCCGCCCGGACCTGCTGCCGCGGCAGAAGTACGACGCCGTCCACTACCTGCGGGAAACGTTCCTGAAGCCGCTCAACCCGTCGCAGTACGTCGCGGCCGACGCCGCCTACCTGGCGGGGCTGCCGAAGGGGACGAGTCGCGGCCCGGCCGCACCCCCCGGCGACCCGTGGAAGCGGGCCGACTACGGCCCGTCGCTGTCGCTGACGGTCGAGGTCAGCCCTGGGAACATCGCTTACAAGGGCGTCGCGGTGCGGCTCGACCCCGGCCCCGGCGGCGTCGCGGCCGGCACGGCGTGGGCGGTGTACGACCACGACACGCTGCGGCTCGTCGGCGGCTGGACCGGCTCCGGGTTCATCGACTGGAACGGCATCAACTTCAACGGCCGGCACGGAATCCACCCGAAGATCGTGGGCAAGCTGGAACTGGAAACGCCACCAGGCCCCGGCTGGGCCGACCCGGACACCGGTAGTTTCCGCGACCCCCGGCCGCTGGGGCGGGACGGCAAACCGTACGGCCCCCTGCCCCGCCGGTGGGGTCGGTTCCGCGGCCTCCAGACCGTCGGCGAACGGGTCATCCTGTCGTACACCGTCGGCGACACGCCGGTGCGGGAGAGCACGAGGTCGGGGTTCGCCCGGACGTTCGAGGTCGGCCCCCGGCCGAAGCCGCTGGCAGTGAGGCACGGCCGGGAGGTGCGGGAGCTGCCGGCCGGTGAGGAGACGCTGCGCTTCACCCTCGGCGGCCCGCCGGCCGAGTTGCCGCGGGGGGGCGGCGACCGCTGGCCCGAGACGGTGACGACCACCATCGAACGTGGGGCGGACAGCGGCCCGTTCGCCGCGGACACGCTGACGCTGCCAGACAAGAACCCGTGGAACGTGCAGGTGCGGCCGACGGGCCTCGACTTCCTACCCGGCGGCGACCTCGTCGTGTGTACTTGGGACGGCGACGTGTGGCGGGCGGCCGAGCGGGGCAGCACGCTAACCTGGCGGCGGATCGCCAGCGGGCTGTTCCAGCCGCTCGGGCTGAAGGTGGTCGGCGACACGGTGTACGTCGGCTGCCGGGACCAGATCGCCGTGCTGCGGGGCGACGGGCTGGTGGAGTGCTTCAACAGCGACCACCAGGTGACGGAGAGCTTCCACGAGTTTGCGATGGGCCTGCAGACCGACGCGGCCGGGAACTTCCTGTACGCCAAGGGCGCCCGTCACGGCAAGCCGGCGGTGGTGCCGCACCACGGCACCCTGCTGCGGGTGGGCAAGGACGGCGCGTCCACCGAGATCGTGGCCACCGGCTTCCGCGCCCCCAACGGGGTGTGCGTCAACCCGGACGGCACCGTGTTCCTGACCGACCAGGAGGGCTTCTGGGTGCCCAAGAACCGCATCAACTGGGTGCGGCCGGGCGACCGCTTCTTCGGCAACCTGGGCGGGTACACGTCGATCACCGACCGCTCGGACGCCGCCCAGGAGGAGCCGCTGTGCTGGCTCACCAACCGCTTCGACCGCTCGCCGGCCGAACCCGTGTGGGTGAACAGCAAGAGTTGGGGCGGGCTGGACGGGGCGCTGCTCAACACCTCCTACGGCACCGGCCAGCTCTACGTGGTGCCGCACGAGCGGGCCGGCGACGGGATGCACGGCGGGGCGGTCCATCTGCCGCTGCCGCCGTTCCCGACCGGGGTCATGCGGGGGCGGTTCGGCGGCGACGGCCACCTGTACCTGTGCGGTCTGTTCTCGTGGGCCGGCAACCGCACCGCCCCCGGCGGGCTGTACCGGCTGCGGGCGACGGGCAAGCCGGCAACGCTGCCGGTCGGCTACCACGTCGCCGGGGACACGCTGGCCCTCACCTTCAGCGACCCGGTGAGCGGCTGCGACGCGGCCGACTGCGGGCTGAAGGTGTGGGACTTGCACCGCAGCGAGAAGTACGGCTCGCCGCACCTGAACGAGCGGCCGCTTCAAGTGACGGCGGCGGTGGTGTCGGATGACAAACGGACGGTGACGCTGACGGTGCCCGGCCTCGGGCCGACGCGAGGGCTGGAACTGTGGTACACCGTCCGCCGGCCCGACGGCACGCCGGTAGACGGTCTGTTCCACGGGTCAGTCGGAGTTCGTAGCCTGAAGCGCTAGCGAGGGGCATTCCACCCTCGCTAGCGCTTCGGGCTACGAACCAATTGGCCGAACACGCCCCGCCGCTCGGCCGGGGCGGCGCCCCGGGCTGTCGGCTGGAAGGTGACGTCGGCCAAATTTTGGGGTCGGGTGTCGGTGGCCGGCCGGCCGAACCACTCCTGCACCCGGGCCGGGTCGAGCGGCTCGTTCACCACCGGCGTCTGCATCCGCAGCGTCATCTTGAACTTCTGCTCCGGCCACTCCAGCACCATCTTGGTGGGCACCTCGGCCTGTTCGTTGCCGGGCAGGCGGTAAACGCTCAGCACGTCGGCCGTGGCCACCACCTTCTTGCCGCCCGGCTCGCTGATGACGTGCCGCTTGACCAGCGGCTGATCCCCGGTCGGCACGTCGGCGGCGAACACGGTGGTCCGCTCCAGCTTCCGCCCGCCGGGGGCGGTCACGTCCCGGGTCAGGGTGTACTCGCGGCGGCGGGTGTTGGTGTCGGCCTTGTACAGGCTCACGTCCGGGTCGGTGCCGATCAGTCCGAGGGCCAGCAGTGCCCAGTCCGGGTCGATCGGCACCGGCAGCTTGTTGGCGGCCTTCGGAAAGTCCTTGTGGGCACACACCAGGAACATCTTGTCCTGCCCGGGCACGTCGCCGTACAGCCAGAACTCCTGCTCGTTCGACCCGACTTGCAGCAGGTCGCGGCGGATGTTCTTGCCGGCGTTCAGCCGGAACAGGCGTGGCTTGGCGGCGATGAGCGAGCTGTTCGCCAGCGACCCGCCACCGACCGGCACATCGGGGCCGTCCAGGGTGATGGACACGTCGTCGTACCGCACCACGGACACCGCCTGGGCGTTCTGGTTGAGCCGCTCGACTAACTGCTCGGCCCGGGCCGGCGTCACGCCGCCGGTGGCGGTGGCGGCCCCGTCCGGGCGGGTGCGTATCTTGTCCAGCCAGGTGCAGCCGGACAGCAGGCAAGTGCAGAGTGCAGAGTGCAGAGCGCAGAGTCGGAGGCCCGTGCGGACGGCCGCACGCGGGTTGCCATTCTGCATTCTGCATTCTGCATTCTGCATGGAGATCACTCCCAGCCCAGCAGCCCGAACACTTCCGCCTGCACTGCCTCGGCCTGGGCGTCAGTCAGCTTCGGGTCCAGCACCTCGTGCCGGCCGCCGCCCTTCGCGTCCCGCAGCACCAGCACACTCGCCCCGCCCGGCAGAGTTTTCGTGTCCTCGAACTTCAGCCGCTTCCGCCGCATCAGCAGCAGCGCCACGATATATTTGAACGCCGCCCGGTCGGCCTCCGGGCGGTCGCCCAGGTGGCGGAAGCAGTCGAGCAGTAGCTCTTCGTTGAACGTCGGCTTCCGCGGGGCGTGGGCCGCAGGAACCCGGCCGCACCAGTGGGCAATTGCCCCGGCCGGCGGCCCCGGCCAGGCATCCGCGGCATAATCCCGGCGAACGAACCCGCCCCCCTCGTCGGTGAGGGCGGAATAAACCCGCTCACCAGCCGCGAGGGGGCGGCCGGTGGCGGCACAGACGCGGGTCGGCGGTTGCACCACCGGCGATCCTCCGTGAACCCGACGAATGGTACGCCGGCAGCCGGGTCGGGGACAAGGCGACACTACCGCTTCAGCAGCCCCTCGCCGCCGGCCCGCACTGCTTCAACCGCTTCTCGGAACGGCCCCCGGGCCGGGCCGTCGTCCAGGTGCTTGCGCACGGCCACCAGCCGCTGCCGCACCAGCCGGGGGTCGGCCCGCGGCCCCTGGGCCACCAGCGGGGCCAGGTCGGCGGCGAACCGGCACGCCGCCTCGGCCTCCCGCCGGGCCTCGCCCAGCAGCCGGCCGGACAGCCGGCCGGCCGTCTTCTGCTCGTACCGCACCCGCAACTCGCCGACCACCGCCCCGCCCTCCCGCCGCTGCACCACCCGCTCCAGCACCACGGCGAAGCCGTCGGCCGGCGGCACGGTCAGGGTGTCGGTGCGGCGCCAGCCGGTGAGCGCGGTGGCGGGGGTGTCGAACCCGGCCGTCTGGCGGACGGCCGTCACCGCAACGGCGGCGGCCCCGTTCCAACCGACCTCGCCGCCGACCGTCCAGAGGGTCGGCGGGTCGGTGCCGTCGGTCCAGCCGTCACCTTGTCGCACAGGCCGCGGCGGCAGCGGGACGAAGAACCCGGTTTCCACCGCCGGCAGCCGGTCCGGCGGGCCGTCCGGCAGCGGCGAACTCGCCGCCAGCGGGCCGACGGCGAACGGGCTGGTCGAAAGCTTGCCGACCCGCCCCCGCGGGTCCACCCGGACCAGGTCGAGCCGCACGCTCGGGTCGCCACGGGTCGGCACGTCGCGGCCGGTCAGCGCCGCCGCCGGGACGGCCACCACCGGGTCGGCCAGCGGCCAGACGCGGGTGAGGATGGCCATGTCGGCCCCGCCGGCGTGGCTGTCCAGCACCAACAGCCGGACTTCTAGCTCGTGCCGCTTGCGGAACGGGTTGGCCACGCCCCGGCCGACCTCCTCGGCGGTGCCGGCGTACACCCGCTCCACCCCGGCCGGTAGCCGGGCCGTACCAAAGACCGGGCCGGGGTCGGCGAGCGTCAGCAGGGCGAGCGCGAGCAGCATCGGCGTGCATATACCATCCCCGCACGCCCCCGCAACCCCTGTCGGTCCGCCCCAACGCCCTGGCTCGCCCTGCTCCTCGCCCCGCCGGCCGACCTGGACAAATTCCTGGTCGTGAAGGACGGCACCCTGCCGGTGGTCATCTCGGCCCCACACGGTGGCAAGCTGCCACTGCCGGGCGTCAGCGACCGCACGGGCGACGGGGTCGAGCAGTTCGTCACCGTCCGAGACGTGAACACCGACCTGCTGGCCGAGAAGTTCGCCGCCGCAGTGGAGAAGAAGTTGGGCGGCCGGCCGTACCTGGTGGTGGCCAAGTTCACCCGCAAGCACGCCGACGCCAACCGGCCACCCGAGGGGGCCTACGAGGGCGACGCCGCCAAGCCGTACTACGACGCCTACCACGCGGCCCTGAAGAAGCACTGCGAGACGGTGCGGACGGAGTGGGGCCAGGGGATGGTGATCGACTGCCACGGCCAGAGCGCGAAGGCCGACACCGTCTTCCGCGGCACGGCCAAGCGGACCAGCGTGGCGTTACTGAAATCGCGGTTCGGGTGGAAGGCGGTCGCCGGTCCGGACAGCTTCCTGGGGGCGTTCGCCGCAACGGGGCGGACGGTCTTCCCGCAGGTGGACGGGCCGGAAAGCGCCGCCGAGAACCCGAGCTTCGGCGGCGGATACATCACCCGCACCTACGGGGCCGCCGGCAGCACCGGGCTGGACGCGATTCAGTTGGAGTTCGGGGCCCGCTTTACTAACGCCGCGGAATTGGACCACACCGCCGCCGACCTGGCCGCGGCACTGGCCAAGTTCCAAAAAACATATCTGCCGGCCGAGCGAGTCACGGTTCGTAGCCCGAAGCGCTAGCGCTGGGCATCCGTACCTCACCCGCGAGTTTCAACACCCGCAAATGCCTCAGTACATGTCGTCGTAGCCGTCGCCGGCTGAAAACTTCTTCGCATCATCTGACATGTCCGCGGCGACGGACAGGCTTGGCAAGGTGACGAGCGAGCTGGCGGTGCCGGCCGTGACCGCCGCCTAGGCCGATTGCCGCCCGACCCGTGCCAAGATCGGTTTCTCGACCAACTCATGGAACAGGCAGCCGACCGCAACCGCGGTGGCGATCGCCAGCCAGCACGCTGCCGGCACCCCCAGCGACCGTGTCAGTCCGGATGCCTCGGCCGCCTTGAGCATCGCCGACAGCACCGGCCCGTGGACCAAATAGACCGCATACGAGGCGTCGCCCAAGTACAGGAACGCCCGGTAGCCGGCCCGTCGGCGGACCCCGGCCGCAGCTCCGCCAGCCTTATCGTGTAAGGTGCCGGCCAGCACCATCCCGGCCGAGAGCAGACCATACACGAGCGCGTGCGCACCCGCCCCCAGGTTGTGCAACCAGCCTGGCAACCGGTTGGACAGGGCGAAGCCGACCACCCCGGCGGCCACGACCGCCAGACACGCCGGCCGGGACACCCGGCCGGCCGGCACCCGGGCGTATGCCACCGCCGCCCCGCAGCCGAACAGGAACTCCAGGTTCTGCGGCCAGAGCAGCACCCCCACCGGCGTCGGGTAGTTGGGGGAGGCGGTGAACGCCACCGAAAGGGCGTTCACCGCCACGGCCCCCGCCCACGCCCCGACAGCCCACCGCACCTACCGCCCGCGGACAGCGATCAGCGTCCACACCAGTAGGTAGAAGAGCATCTCGTGGACCAGGCTCCAGCCGGCCACCAGGATCGGCGCGCGGGTCATCGGCACCAGCAGCAGCGACCCGAGAATGACGCCCGGCCGGGTCTCGTCCCCCTGCCCGTATCCGCCGACGACAAAATACACTGGCAGGAGAGCCAGTGTGACGACCCAGTATGGTGGGTAGATGCGGAGTAACCGCTTGCGAAGATACGGCCGGGTGGCCGACAGACCGCCGGTTCAAGTGCCAGATCAGGAAGCCGCTGAGAACGAAGAAGAAGTCCACCCCGACCGCTGCGAACCGAAACCGGCCGCCGAGGAAGTCGGTGTGCCTCTCGGCCGCGATGCCGGTGGTATGGAACAGGATAACTAGGACAGCCGCCCACCCGCGAAACATCTGGAGCAGGTGGAAGGCGACCGTCGGCATCGCTCGGCCCAGTGGAGGAGGGATGCGGAACCGTCCCGGCCAGCGGCCGGGAGAACCGCCGCGGGCGGCTTAGTACATGTCGTCGTAGCCACCACCGCCGCCGGCCGGGGACTTCTTGTCGTCCTTCGGCATGTCGGCCACCAGGGCGTCGCTGGTCAGCAGCAGGGTGGCCACGCTGGCCGCGTTCTGCAGGGCCGACCGGACCACCTTGGCCGGGTCGATGACGCCCTTCTTCACCAGGTCCGTGTACTCGCCGGCACGGGCGTCGTACCCGAAAGTGGCGGACGGGTTCTTGAGCACCTCGGCCGTCACCACCGAGCCGTCGCCGCCGGCGTTCTCGACGATCTGCCGGATCGGTGCCTTGCACGCCCGAACGATGATATTGAACCCCACCACCTCGTCGTCGGTCAGCCCTTCCGGCTTGATGCCCTGGCTGGCCCGCAGCAGGGCGACCCCGCCGCCCGGCAGGATGCCCTCCTGGTTGGCCGCCCGGGTGGCGAACATGGCGTCCTCCACCCGCATCTTCTTCTCTTTCACCTCGGACTCGGTGGCCCCGCCCACGTTGATCTTGGCCACCCCGCCTTGGAGCTTGGCCATCCGCTCGCTCAGTTTCTCCTTGTCGTAGTCGCTGGTGGACTTGTCCAGCTCCTTCTGGATCTGGGCAGCCCGGGCCTTGATGGCGTCCTTCTTACCCGCGCCTTCGATGACGACCGTGTTATCTTTGTCGATCTTGACCTTCTTGGCCCGGCCGAGGTCGGCCAGTTCGACCTTCTCCAGTTGCACGCCCAAGTCTTCGAAGATGGCCTTGCCGCCGGTCAGGACGGCGATGTCTTCCATCATGGCCTTGCGGCGGTCGCCATACCCCGGCGCCTTCACCGCGGCCACGGTCAGCACGCCCTTCAGCTTGTTCAGCACGAGCGTCGCCAGAGCTTCACCCTCCACGTCCTCGGCGATGATGACGAGCGGGGACTTCTGCTGGCTGGCCTTCTCGAGCAGCGGCACCAGATCCTTGACGTTGCTGATCTTCTCTTCGTAGATCAAAATCAAAGGGTTATCGAACTCGACGGTCACGCTCTCGGGGTTGTTCACGAAGTGCGGGGACAGGTAGCCGCGGTCGAACTGCATGCCCTGGACCACGTTGATCTCCGTGTCCGCCGTCTTCCCCTCCTCGATGGTGATGACCCCGTTGGCCGCCCCCACCAGCTTCATCGCCTCGGCCAGCTTCTGGCCGATCTCCTTGTCGTTGTTGGCGGCAATCGTGGCGACCTCGGCGATCGCCTTGTTGTTCTTGGGATCGATCTTCTCGGCCAGCTTGGCCAGCTCGGCCGTCACCTTCTCGACGCCCACCTGGATGCCGCGGACGATGGCCATCGGGTCGCTGCCGGCGGCCACCGACTTCAGCCCCTCGCGGAAGATGAACTCGGCCAGCACGGTGGCCGTCGTGGTACCGTCGCCGGCCACGTCGCTCGTCTTGGAGGCGGCCTCCTTGATAAGCTGGGCACCCATGTTCTCGAACGGGTCGGACAATTCGATCTCCTCGGCCACGCTCACCCCGTCCTTGGTGATGGTCGGGCTGCCCCAGCCCTTGTCCAGGATGGCGTTGCGACCGCGCGGCCCGAGGGTGCTGCGGACGGCTTTGGCCAGCTTGGAGGCGCCGCTGAGCAGTTTGGCGCGGGCGTCGTCGGCGAAGGCGAGTTGCTTGGCGGCCATGCGTGATCTCCGGGGTGTCGGCTGGTTGGACAGTGCGACGTGCCCGGGTCGGTAGCAACCGGCGTGCCCGGCGATGTTGTCGGCTAGAAGTCATTGACAGGGTTTGTTTTATGGCGAGCGTTCCGTCCGTCGCTGCGTCATCAAGTGCCAGACTGGCAGGGCAGAAGTACGGTCCCGGTGACGGATTTGGCAGGCAACCGGCGTGCGTGTCCTGAGTCGTGCCACTGATGTAAGCCGACACGGATTCGGACGGGCCGGTTCATGCGGGCACACGTCGAAACCGATGTGCTGCGGCGATCGCTCACCGCCGTGCAATGAGTTCGGTGGCGCAGGGTTGCGGCGCAATGTTTTTGACCGCGCCGCCGCGAGTTGCTACCCTGGGGCGACGCCCCAGCCGTAGCGGGGTGGACTTCCCGAGCGGGATAGATTCCGCGGGCGCAATCTAATAACAAGTTCGGCTCTCGGGCGCGGCCCCGACAGGTCGGCCGGGTGGCCGGTGCGGGGGGTCGGCCGGGCGTGTCGCCCGTCCGGCAGGACAGGTGGTCGGTCGGTCGCCAGCGGGCCGAACCAGTCACTGCAGTGGACCCGCCCCAGAGCGGGCGGGCCACTGAGCTCGGTCGTTCGGCGGCGGAGGTGCGACGGATGTACGAAGACTGGCCGCCCGCCAGCCGTGCTGTGGCGGAACGGCTGCGCCCGCTTCTCTGCCGCCACGGCGTCGAGTATCGCTCCAAGGGCGGTGCCAGACAGATACGCGCCTGCTGGCCGCACATCGGCGGGTCGAAGAACCCGTGGGTGGCCATCTTGTACTGTGCCGACGGCGGGGCGGTCAGACTGAAGCTGAGGGTCAGCCGCAACAGCGGCCTGCTCCCGCCGGACGGCCCGCTGGCCCGGTCTGCGGACTGGGACCGAACCGACTCCGAGCGGGACACCGGCAGCTACCTTGTCACCGCATCCTTCCCGCCGGCCCTGCCGGCATGGGTCGAGGCCGCCTTCGAGCACTGTGCGGAGCGATACGGCGTTGAGCTGGACGATGCCCCGCCTGCAACAGGCCCCACCCCGCCGGCCGAGTTCACGCTGCCCGACGAGGTGCCGGCGGGCGGTGGGCTGGTTGATGGCGCGGTTCGCACGGTCACAGTCAAAGCCTATGAGCGTAGCCCCGAGGTGCGGCGGCAGTGCATCGCGGCACACGGCACGGATTGCTCGGTGTGCGGATTGAGTATGGGGGCGGAGTATGGGCCGGTGGCGGACGGGTACATCCACGTCCACCACCTCCGCCCGCTGTCCGAGGTGCGGGCCGCGCACGCCGTCGATCCGGTGGCCGACCTGCGGCCGGTGTGCCCGAACTGCCACGCCGTCATACACCTGCGTGTGCCGCCATATAGCATCGATGACGTGCGAGGGTTCCGGTAGTAAAGCCACGCCGAACCCGGCGCTGCACATCACCTGACGATCTCATCTCGCCGCGACTGTTGCGGGCGGCCATCGCCGCCGCGGTGCCGGTGG
>JAYVUZ010000052.1:0-19027 GCA_043787415.1 Fimbriiglobus sp.
TTCGAGGCCCACCGTCGGGCGGCTGGCGACGCACGGTGGGCCTCGAAGACTCGGCACCACCCTACAGCGAGCGTTCGTCCACGTCTGCCGCGGTCCGGCCGCTCAGCAGCTTGGTGGCCGTCGCGTTCATCAGGGCCTCGGCGAGTGGGGTGGTCGCCGCCCCGAATCGGTCGGTCGCCCGTCGCAGGGCCGCGGGGTCGTCGCCGGCCGCCGCGGCTTTCAGTTCAGCCGTCGCCTCATCCACCGCCGCCCGCTGTTCGGTGGTGAGTTGGTCGCCGACCGCCGCCAGTGCTTTGGCCGTGTGCCGCAAGTCGCCCTCGGCCTTCACCCGATACTCGGCCAGCACCCGGGCCGCCACGTCGGCGTGGGCGTGCTCGACGCTCTCCAGCACCAGCCGCTCCACGTCATCGTTGCTGAGGCCGTGGGCGGCCCGCACCTCGACGCTGGCCCGGGTGCCGCTGCGTTGTTCTACCGCCGACACGGCCAGCAGCCCGTCTGCGTCCACGGTGAAGGTCACGTCCACCTGCGGCATCTGGGCCGGCATCGGCGGGATGCCCCCGAGCTTGAAGGTGCCGAGCCGTTTGCAGTCCTTCGCCAGCTCCCGCTCGCCCTGGTAGATGCTCAGCAGGATGGCCGTCTGGTCGTCGGCGGAGGTGCTGTACCGGCTCGTCGCCTTGCACGGCACCGGGCTGTTGCGGTGGACCAGCTTGTCCACCACTCCGCCGAGGGTCTCGATGCCGAGCGACAGCGGCACCACGTCCAGCAGCAGCACGTCCCGCCGGCCGCCGGTCAGGATGTCGGCCTGGACCGCCGCCCCGAGGGCCACCACCTCGTCCGGGTTGAGGTCGGTGTGTGGCTTGCGGCCGAAGAACTCCTCCACCCGCCGCCGCACCAGAGGCACCCGGGTGCTGCCGCCGACTAGCACCACCTCGTCGATGGCGGCGGCGGTTAGTTCGGCGTCCCGCAGTGCGGTGCGACACTTGGCCAGGGTGCGGTCCACCAGCGGCGCGATGAGCTGCTCGAAGTCGGTGCGGGTGACGGTCAACCCGCGTACCTCGGCCGACTCCGCATCGCTGAGTGCGATCTTGCACCGCTCGGCGGCGTCCCGCAGGCTTTGCAACAGCAGGGGGTCGCGGCCGGTCAGGTCCAGCCCCAGTTTCTCGGCCGCGTGAGCCATCAGCGCCCGGTCGAAGTCGTCGCCGCCGAGGGCCGTGTCGCCGCCGGTGGCCAGCACCCGGAACACGCCGTCGGTCAGTCGCAGCACCGAGCAGTCGAAGGTGCCGCCGCCGAGGTCGTACACCACCACCGTCGCGTTCTGTCTCTGGTCCAGGCCGTAGGCCAGGGCGGCGGCGGTCGGCTCGTTCACCACCCGCAGCACCTCCAGCCCGGCGATGCGGCCGGCGTCCCGGGTGGCCTGCCGCTGGGCGTCGCCGAAGTGGGCCGGCACGGTGACGACGGCCCGGGTCGGGTTGCCGGCCCGCCGCCGCACCTCGCTGAGTATCAGGGCCGACAGCTCTTCCGGCGTGTACTCCCGGCCGCCGACCTGCACCCGCAGCACCGTCCGGCCGTCGCCGGCGTCCCGCTCGGTCAGCGGGTGTGGGAACAGTTTGGCCTCGTCCGCCAGCTCGGCCAGCGTCCGGCCCATCAGCCGCTTGACGCTGAACACCGTGTTCGTCGGGTCGCTCAGCGCCTGCGCCCGCGCGTCCGTGCCGACGGTGACGCCGCCGGCCGGGCCGAAGTGGATGCAGCTCGGCACCAGCGCCGCCCCGGCCGCGTCGCGGAACACTTCGGGCCGGCCGGCCACGACCCGGGCGGCCAGGCTGTTGGTGGTGCCGAGGTCGATGCCGACGGCGGTGGGTTGCGACATGCGGGAATTGTAGCGGGGCATAGAACAGCCCGGATGGACGACCCACCCCGCCAGCGGCGATCCCTCACCCACGTCGGGGGCGAGGCCGAGACGGAAGGCCACCCGGCCGACGCCGCCGCCCTGGCCCGGGCACTCGACGTGCCGCCGGCCGGCGACACCGACGACGACCCGGCCCGCGGCCACGTCCACGGCTTCCACACCTACCCGGCCCGGCTGCACCCGGACACCGCCGGCCGGCTGGTGCGGGCCTTCTGCCCGCCCGGCGGCCGGGTGTTCGACCCGTTCTGTGGCTCCGGCACGGTGCTGGTGGAAGCCGTCCTTGCCGGCCGGGTGGCGACGGGCACCGACCTGAACCCGCTGGCCGTCCGGCTGGCCCGGTGCAAGATTCGCCCCCGGCCGGACGCCGAGCTGGCCAAACTGGTGTCCGCCGCCGCCGGGTGTGCCGGCGTGGCCGACCAGCGGCGGAAGGCGAAGGCCGGGGCCAGCCGCCGGTTCCCCGAGGACGATGTGCGGCTGTTCGAGCCGCACGTGCTGCTGGAACTGGACTCGCTCCGGACGGCCATCGAGGACATGCCGCACGGGCTGGCCAAAGCCGACCTATGGATGGTGCTGTCGTCGCTGATGGTGAAGTTTTCCAAGCAGCGGGCGGACACGGTGCGGGCCGCCCCGGGCCGCCGCACGGCCGCCGGGGCGGTGGCGAAACAGTTCCTCGCCCGGGCCGAGGAGTTGGCCGGCCGGCTGGCGGCGTTCACCGCCGCCGCCCCGGTGCCGCCCCCGCCGGCCACCGCCGCCGAGGACGACGCCACCGTGCTGCGGACGGTCCAGCCGGGGTCGGCCGACGCGGTCATCACCTCGCCGCCGTATGCCGGCACCTACGACTACCTCCAGCACCACGAACTGCGGCTGCGGTGGCTCGGGCTGGACACGGCCCGGCTCCAGCACGGCGAAGTCGGGTCGCGCACGGCCTATCGCCGGTTGTCGCTGCCCGAGGCTCAGCGGCGGTGGGCCGGCGAGCTGAGCCGCTTCCTGACGGCCGTCGGCCGGGTGCTGGCGGCGGGCCGGCCGCTGGTGTTGGTGATGGCCGATTCGGCCGTCGGTGGGGTCGGCCTGCGGGCCGAGGCCGTCGTCGCCGACCTGGCCTGGGGGTGCGGGTTCGAGCCGGCGGCCCGGGCGTCGCAGGCCCGGCCGCACTTCCATTTGCCGACCGCCAACGCCTTCCGCGACCGGCCCCGCCGGGAACACGCCCTGTTGTTGCGACGCCGTTAAGGTGGTAGGTCTGGCGGCGGGGTGAACACCCGGGGCACGTCCGGGTGGGCCGTTCGCAGCCGCTCGACGAACCCGGTAAACACCGCCGGCGGGATCGGCCGTACCCGGCGGAACACCCGTAGCGTCACCCCGCCGTCGTAGTGGAACATGTCCGGCAGCCGGTCGAACCCGGCGGCGATGCCGGTGCCCGTCAGCAGGTCGCCGGCTGGCAGCAGCACTACCTGTTGCTCGGCCGGCCGCAGGTGGGTCTGCGGCGGGTCGGCCACCAGCACCAGCCCGGCCCGGAACACCCCCGCCGGGAAGCCACTCACCCGGTCCACGTCTTCCGCGCCGAGCTGCCGGCCGGTTGCCGCAACGGGCACCCGCAGCGACCGGCCCAGACTGGCCAACATGCTGCCGTGCAGGTCCGGCGAACTGCTCAGCACCAAGAACGGCTCGTCGGCCGGGCGGGCGTTGAGGAAGTCGGCCAGGCGACGGAATTCGTCGAGGTCGCCCCGTTGCTGCGGGGCGGGCACGGCGGGCACGAACAGCAGCAGCACGCCGACCGCCGCCGGTGGCAACGCCCACCACGGTAGCCTGGCCAGGGCCGCCGCCGGCAGCACGGCCAGGGCCGGTAGCAGGAGGTACAGGTGGTGGGCGTTGAAGTCCTGCACCCGCAGGAAGTGGGCCACCATCACCGGCACCATGCCGGCGATGAAAAGTGTCGGCCGCCGGCCCGTCGGCGTGGCCAGCAAGGCGACGGCCGACACCCCGGCGAGGGCCACGTAGGGTGCCCCGATGAGCCGCACGAGTGCGAGCACCCGGGCCGAGAACGGCGCCTCCGTCTTGTACGCCGCGAACGCCCCGGCGAAGTCGCCGCCGACCATCTGCCGCACTCCCGGCTCGGCGACCAGCACCAGCCCGGCCGCGAGCAGCACCCCGACCGCCACCGGCTGCCGCAGGCAGCGGACCACCCCCGCCCGGCTACCAGCCCGCACCGCGGCCACCAGTGCATCGACGCCGGTCATCAGCCCGAACGCCACCACCCAGAAGGCGTACCAGCGGCGGAACAGCACCAGCCCGACCAGCACCGCAGCCAGCGCCACGAGGGTCGGCCACCGTAGCCCGCCGGGCGGGGCCGACAGGTACAGGGCCAGCGAGGCGGCCGCCAACGCCACCCCGCCGACATCCGGGTAGCCGCCCAGCACCGGCTCCCAGGCGACCGGCAACAGCCCGACCAGCAGCACCGCCGGGGCAACGGCACCGCGGCCGGGCGAGGCCCGACGCACCACCGCCGCGACGCCGAGGACGACGAGTGGCAGGTACACTGTGGCCGTGGTCAGCACGTACACACGGCGGTGGTCGCCGAACGCCGCCATCGCCAGGGCGTGTGGCAGCACCGGCAGCAGGGTGTATCCGTCCGTCTGGACCGACCGGCGGAACTCGTCCGCCCCAGCAAGCGGGTCGGCCCGCAGCCGCTCGGCCCAGCCGGCGGCGCGGTCCCAATAGTACATGGCGTCGAAGCCGTACACGATCCGTTCCTGGCTCACCCACCCGTACGCGAACAACCCGGCTGCGAGCACGAAGAGGGCCACCCAGCCCGACGCGCGAGCGCGGGACGACATCCCCCCCGGGGCGACAGGCGTCCCGCGCTCGCGCGTCAGGCTGGGCGGTCCGTCGGTGGCGATCAGGGCCGCCAGCAGTCCGCCAGCGACGACGGCCCCGAAGGTGACATGTGCCAGGAACAGCACCGGCAGCAGCGCCGCCCGGCCGCCCGCCCCGTGCAGCCACAACACGTCGAGGACGACGCCGTGCCACCAGCCGGCGACCGCGACACCGGCCGCCAGCGGCAGGGCGACGGCCATCGGCCCGGCGGCCTGTAACCGCCCGACCACCAGTGGCCCGACCCGTTTGACCACGGGGTGGAGCAGGGCGGTCAGCCCGGCCCACAGCAGCCACCAGCCGGTGCGGCCCGGCGGCTTCCAGCCGAAGTAGAAGATGTGGGCCGGCAGGTTGAACGCCAGCAACGCGGCGACGGCCGGCACCCACGGGCGGGCCATCAGGCGGCCTCGCGGGCCGGCCGCACCCGCCCCGCCGCCGCCCGGCCGACCACCTCATCGATCAGGTACAGCGGCCGCCCTTGAGCCTGGACGTGCAACCGGCCGACGTACTCGCCGAGTACCCCGAGGGCCACGAACTGCCCGCCGGCCAGGGCCAGCACCAGGGCCGTCACCAGCCCCAACCCGGGCAGCTCGCCGCGGCTCACGCCCCACCAGCCGGCCGCCACCAGTGCCCCGCCGGCCGTGACGAGGCACAGCACCCCGACCCGCAGCGGGACGGCCAGCGGCTTCACCGACAGGCTGGTGACCGCGTCCCAGGCCAGCCGCACCATCCGGCGGACGGTGTAGTGGGTCTCGCCGGCCGCCCGCGGGTGCCGCTCGTACCGGAACGGCACCTGCTTGAACCCGAGCCAGGAAATCATGCCGCGGACGTAGCGGTGTCGCTCCGGCATGGCCAGGAAGCGGTCCACCACCCGCCGGGTCATGAGCCGGAAGTCGCCGGTGTCGGCCGGCGGCGGGCGGTCGGTCAGGAGGCCGAGCAGCCGGTAGAAGACGTGGGCGGTCAGCCGCTTGAACCACGTCTCGCCGGGGCGGGCGGCCCGCTGGCCGTACACCACATCGGCCCCCTCGGCTTTCAGCATGGCCAGCATGTCCGGCAGCAGTTCGGGCGGGTCTTGCAGGTCGGCGTCGATGACGAGGATCAGGTCGCCCCGGCACTCGCTCAGGCCGGCGGTGAGGGCGAGCTGGTGGCCGTGGTTGCGGGACAGGTTGACGCACACCAGCCGCGGGTCGCGGGCCGCCAGAGCGAGCATCCCGGCCCAGGTGTCGTCCCGGCTGCCGTCGTTGACGAACACCAGCTCGGAGTCGTGGCCGGCCCGTTCGACGGCCGCCGACAGCCGGGCGTAGAGCTGCGGCAGCACCGCGGCCTCGTCGTAGCACGGCACGACCACGGACAGGAGCATCGGGCGGCCTCGGCGGGCGGGTCGCTACTATCGCGGCCGGCCGGGGCGGGTGTCAAGGCGAGGTGGGGGCCGCCCACCCCTACCCGAGGGCCGCCCGCACCCGGCCGACCAGCGGGGCGTCCGGCCCGGCCGACCCCTTAAGCCAGCACACGCTGGCCGCCAGGAACTGCTCCCGCACCGCCGGCGACAGGTGGCGGTAGTCCTCCATCACCGCCGAGCTGAACTTGTAGTCGTGCGAGTCGGTGCCCTTCAGGAACACCAGCCGCCGGGCGGTGGCGATCAGCTCGCCCGCCCCGGCCGGGTCGGCCCGCAGGTAGTCGGCCGCCAGCCCGGCGGCCGCCGGCTTGTCCTTCGAGAGCGTGGCGAACACCGCTTCCAGTCGGGCCGGGCCGCCGCCGCCGAGTTGGTCGATGCGGGTGTCGCCCACCTTGCCGCGGGCCGGCAGGGCGTCGCGGAACAGCGGCACGAACGCCGCCGCCTGGAGCAGCAGGGTCCGCCGCAGCCCGTCGTCGGCCGCGGTGTCGAAGGCGTACCGCAGGGCGTTCAGGGTGGTGATCGAGTGCAGGGCGACGATGCCCGGCTGCCGCAGCAGCAGCTCGCCGGCGGCCAGGAACAGCCCGTCCCACACCGCCCGCGGCGACGCCCCGGCGTTCACCCGCTCGACCACCGCCGCTGCCAGGTCGGAGTCGCTGCCGGTGCGGGACAGGTTCAACAACTCGTCCGTCGCCGCCCGGCCCGGCTCGCCGCCCGGCCAGTCGCCGCGGAACCGGCCGACGAGTTCCGCCGCCCGCCGGCCGGGGCGGTCGGCCGGGGCGTCCCGGGCCGCCGGGTTATCCCCCTCGTGCTGGAGCAGGGCGTAGGCCAGCGACCGCAGCACCGGCTCGGCGTGCTGCCAGCCGATGGTCTGGAGGGTGCGGAAGGCGTTGGCCACGTAGATGGCCTTGTGGCCGATGTCCCGGAAGTCCCGGCAGCCGTACCGGGCGAATAGGGCGAACAGCTCGCCGGCCCCGGCGGTGCGGGCCAGAGCCGCCGCCGCGACATCCGCGGCCTCCTCGTCCCAGGCGTCCATCGCCGCCGCGAACGCCGCCCCGGGCCTTGCGGGCCGGCGGCAGCTTGCCCTCGGCGGCCGGCTTCATCCGCCAGCCGCCCTCCCTCTTGGCCTGGGCCTGCGACCCTTTGAAGTTGTCCACCGCCCACAGGACCGGCAGCCAGCGGTCGGCCGGCGGCCCGGCCAGGCTGGCCAGGTGGGCCGAGTGGACGACCAGTACGGCGTGGAACTTGAACCCGACGGTCGGCCGCGGCGGCACGTTCCGCACCCCGGCCAGCAGCAGGGCGGTGAGAACCTCCTGGTAGCCCAGCCCGGCCTTGATGCGGGCGGCCACCTCCTCCACCAGCCGGTCGCGGGGGGTGTCCTCCAGCAGCCGCACCAGCGGCTCGATGCCGGAGTCGAGGCGGACGAGGTCGGGGTCGAGAACGGCCGCGGCGGCGGGCACCGCCGGCAGCAGGGGCAGGGCGGCGGCTGCGGCCAGAAAGCAACGGCGGTCTGGGGACGGGGACATGGCCGACTCCGGGGAGGGCGGAGGAACGGGCAGTCATTGTATCCCGCCGGGCGGTTAGCCGGCCCGCACCGCCACCGCCGCCGCGAACCCGTCCGCTTCCCAAGCTGCCAAGTGCCACGCCCGGCCGTCCGGGCTGAGTCGCACCGCCGGCGGCCGGTCCGGGTCGAGTTCGACCACGCACCCGGCCAGCTCCCGCGCCCCGCAGCCGACCCCTTTCAGCAGCGCTTCTTTGCACGTCCAGCCTCGGCGGAAGGCGGCCGGCCGGCGGTCGGCCGGCAGGGCAAAATACTGCCCGACTTCGTCCGCGTGGAACCAGCGTCGCACCAAGTCGTCGGCCGCCGGCACCGGCCGCACCGGCTCTACGTCCACCCCGACCGGCGATGCCGCCACAGCGATCAACAACCGGCCGGCGGTGTGGCTCAGGTTGAAATGCGGCCCGCCGGCGACCTCCGGCTTGCCGTCCGGGCTGACGGTCAACGACACGGCCGCCGGGTTTTCACCGCGGTAGCAGGCCAGCAAGTGCCGCAGGCGGCCGCGGCTGCGGGCGAAGCGGTCGGCGGCGGGACGATGTCCCATCCGCGTGAACCGTTCCTGCTCGGCAGCCGACAGCACCTCCAGCCGGTCGTCGGGCGGCAGCGGCGGCCGGTCCGGGTCGGCGACCCACAGGTGGACGCCGAACGTCGGCGGCTCCAGACGGCCGGGCGAGGGCGACAGTGGGCGTAAAAAAACCCCGGCGGGAAGGCCCGCCGAGGCATCGCTGAGTGCGGGAAAGAGGACTTGAACCTCCACGCCCGTGAGGGCACTAGAACCTGAATCTAGCGCGTCTGCCAATTCCGCCATTCCCGCGAGGCTCGTGTCGGCCGTCCGGCACGAGTTGGCATGATAACGGGACACCGGGAGCCGTCAAGAAGTTCGCGCCTCACTTCTTGCCGGCCGTCCCCACGGCCTTCGGTGCCGCCTTGAACTCGTCGGCCGTCATCTGCTTGACGGTGCCATCTTGAAGCAGCACCCACCCGCCCGACTGTTCGGCTGCCGCCTGGTAGGCAATCACCGTCGTCGAGCCGGGCTGCAACCCGTTGCCCCACAGGTAAATGATCTCCTTGCGGGCGAGGGCCGCCGCGGCTGCCGGGTTGGTCGCATCGTACTGTCCGAGGTCGGCCTGTTTGCCGGGCGGCCGCTGCTTGGCGGCCGCCACCGACTCGAGCATGTTCCCCAAGTCGGCCAGGGCGTCTTTCGCTGGCGGGTTGGTCGCCCCGCCGGACGAGTTCATGGGGGCGCCGCCGCCACACCCGACCGCCGCCGCCAGCACCGCCGCGCCCATCCACGTTCGCATGACTGGTCCTCGTTCCGGGCCGGGGTTAATCGAGGCTGACGACTTCGCTGCCGTTCCGCGACCCGGTCGCCTGCCACACGGCCAAGGCGGTCGAGTCCTTGGCGAACCGCACACTGCCGTCGGCCATTGCCAGGTTCACCCCGCCGGTGTGATAGCTGCTCGCCGCAATGTGCATAATGTTCAAATTACTGTTGTCGCCGCAATTGTACTGGGTCTGGAGTGTCGTGTTCTTGCGGTTCCAGTTGATCGGCAGGGTGTGGCTGTAGGTCTGGTTGAACGCCAGCGCCCGGTAGTACTGGTGGCCAGTGTAGCGGATACCGGCCACCGATTGGGGAGCGTTGCCGTTGCACCCGGGGGCGTTCGTCACGGTAGTGCCGTCGAGCAGTTGGGCGGCCGTGAACGTGCCAGTCCGCACCACCGTCGTGTTGTCGCTCACCGTGGCCGGCGTATAGTCGGTGGTGGCCCGCATCACCTCGGAGAAGAGGGCCGTGTTGCTCGTCCCGTCGGTGATGCCGATCAGCGTGTAGCCCTTCATCACCTGCCCGCCCGACGGGTATGGCATACTGAACACGCCACCCAAAGCATTGTTCGTCCGCACGTCAGCGTGAGCGCCGACACTCCCGTGGTAGTTGGTCCGGCCGGCACTGAAGTAATTGTTCGGCGACGGGTCAGACGGACACAGGTAGATCGGCATGTCCTGGAGTCGGGCGTTGGCGTTGGCGTTGGCCAAGGCCGGGATGGCCGGCGTCACCGCCGTACTGATCGGGGCGTCGCTGTTCACGTTGTACAGCATGTTGAACTGGTTGAACTTGCTCCCCTGCTCGACGTACGGCAGCACGATCGCTAGCAGCGTGCCCTCGGACGTGAACGTGCCCTGCCCGCCGGCGGACAAGGTCAGCGACGTGGTGTGCTGGTAGGGCGGCAGGGTTTGGTTAGCGGACTCGTAGTTGTGGGAAGCCAGCCCGAGCTGCTTCAGGTTGTTCTGGCACTTGGCCCGGGCGGCAGCCTCGCGCACCTTCTGCACGGCCGGCAACAACAGTCCGATGAGGATCGCAATGATGGCGATGACCACCAAAAGCTCGATGAGCGTGAACCCGGAGCGACTGCGACGCATGACACACCTCGCATGAAGAAGAAGAGAAAAATCGCCAATACCTGATGACACTCTACCAACACACCTTACCAGCTAGCACACGCCGGCGGGAACGGAAAACGGCCCGCCCTATGTGGGGCGAGCCGTTTTAATACTCCGCCGTCCTTCATTAACCCCGGCCGCCGCCCTCCCCCGATCCCCCGCCCCCGGGGAAACCACCGCCCGGGAAGCCGCCGCCACCCGGCTGGCCGCCCACGTCCAGGTCCAGCCCGCCTTCGTTGGCGTACCCCCGCATGAAGTCCAGCCAGTCGTCGGCCAGCCGCTTGAACTCGTCCTTGTTCACCTTGGTCGGGTCGCGGCGGTCCATCAGCCCGAACTCCCGGCAGAACAGCAGCAGCATCTGCTCCCGGTCCGGCCGCAGGTCGCGGGGCATCC
This sequence comes from Fimbriiglobus sp., assembly GCA_043787415.1. Taxonomy (GTDB): domain Bacteria; phylum Planctomycetota; class Planctomycetia; order Gemmatales; family Gemmataceae; genus JAXMAZ01. The sequence continues at coordinate 10,555 of JAYVUZ010000052.1, forward strand.
GGCTGAGCTGGTCGAAGAACTTGGACAGCCCGGCCGACCGGCTCTTGGCCAGGAAGTGGGTCAGCCCCCAGGCAGTGGCCTGCGACTTGATGAGCAACTTCTGCTTGAGCTTGCGGGCGTCGGCCTGCTGATCCTGGGCGGGGCCGCCGCCACCGGCCCCCGGGCTGCCACCTATCCCCATGCCGCCCTCGCCGCCGCCGTCCGGACTGCCCGGCCCGCCGCCCGGACCCCCACGACCTCCGCCCGGCCCGCCACGGCCACCCCCCCCGCCCGGCGCCGCCCCGCTACCGGGGCCGTCGCCCGGGCCGCCGCCGAGGGCCAGCCCGCCGCCGCCGGCCGGGGCGGGCGGCGGGTCGATGTCCTTGCCGTCCCGCCAAGCGTCGAAGTAGCGGTCGGTCAGCACGTTCGTCAGCAGCTCGTCGGACTTCGGGTGTAGCTCTTTGGCCTGCCGCATCTTGTCGAACTCGCGGACCAGCACGTAATTCGGCGCCCCATAACCGCTCTTCAACCCGACCGTCATTTTCTGAGCGCCGCCGACGGTGTGGAAGTACGGCCCCTTGGGCTTGTTCAGCAGGTTGCTCACCCCGGTCTCCACCCACTCGGGCAGGATGACGTACGGGTTCAGCTTGTTGGTGGCGGCGAACAGTTGGCGGCTGCCCTCGCGGGAGACCATGGCCGTCACGGCTTCCTCGTCCACCAGCCGGTCTACCAGCGCGTAAGTAGTGGCCCGGGCCACCTCCAGGGACGACTCGCCGGCCTTGGCCGCCGGCGGGGTGCCCTTGAGCAGCTCGTCCCGGTTGAATCCTTTCTGGTACACCCCGGAGACGAAGTTGTGCCAGCTCTTGCCGAGGGCGTCCTGCCGCTCCGGCGACAGCACCACCAGGTTGTGCGTCGGGCTGTAGAAGGCGTCGGAAATACTTTCGGTGATGGCATTCCCGTCGATGGCGTCCCGCAGCTTGGGCATGTCGCTGCCGCGGTCGGCCACCAGCACCACCAGCTTCTTGGCCGGCAGCGGCAGCGCCTCCCCGGCCAGGGCGTGCCACAGGTAGAAGGCCTTAAAGTTGTTCTCCAGGGCGGACAGCCGCCGCTCCACGGCGTCCTTCGGCAGGCTGCCCTCGCCGTAGTGGACCAGGGCGTAGTGTTCGGACTCGGCCACCACCTGAGCGCCGAGCCGGGACTGCCACTCGGCCGCCTCCGGGTTGGCCGGCAGCGGCTTGGGCAAGGCGTCCTTGAGGGCGGTGAACGCCGTCACGAAAGCGGCCGTGGCCGGCGGGGGCGTGTCCTTCCGCCTGGCCGCTGCATCGCACACCTCGGCGGCATACTGGACGGCCAGCTTGGGCAACCCGAACGACAGGGCCTCGTCCACCAGCGCCTTGCCTTCGGGCAGCGACCGCTGGCGGGTCCAGTCGGAGTGCTTCTTCTCGACCACGGCCGGCAAGTAGTACCCGCCCCGGAGCGGCTGGACCACGATCTTGTCGGCGTCGTTCAGCAGGAAGGCGGTGCCGGCCGGGCCGGTCACCTTGATGAACACGTTCGGGTTCATCGGGCCGACGGCCTGGCTCTTGTACACGGCCGCCCGGCCCTCGGCGCGGGTGTACGGCACCACCACCACCACCGACCGGGACGGGTCGCTGCCGTCGGCGGGCGGGCCGCCGGCTCCGGGGAAGCCGCCCCCGCCGCCCCCACGGCCGCCGCCCCCGCGACCACCTCCGCCAGGCCCCGGCGCACCACCCCCCCCGTCTTCGCCGCCGGCCCCGCCGCCCTCACCCCCCTGGGGGACGGTTGGGGCGCCGACGCCACCCAGGCTCACCCGGATGACCAGATACCCGGGCGGGGACTTGTTCACCCCGGCCGGCTGGGCCAGGGTCAGGACCGGGGCGGCCAGCAAGGCGAACCCCCCGGCCGCGAGCAATCTGCGACGCATGGTCGGACCTTTCGTAACGGGGCGGCTCACGGGCCGGCCTGCCGGGGGGTGAGGAGGAACGCCGGGTCGTTGGTGTACAGACTCCGCTCGGCGGCCGGCAGCGCGGCCCGGTTCCGCACGAACTCGGCCAGCCGCTCGGCCGACGCCGGGGCCGTCCCGTCGTCCCGCCGGAACGGCGTCACCAGGTCGTCCCGGAGGATGCCGACCAACAGGCCGACGGCCGCCCGCTGGTCACGCCACCGCGGGTTCTGGCCGGCCTGCCGGGTGAGGTGGTCGCAGGCGGCGTTGAGCCGCTCGGCGTACAGCTTCCAGGCCACCAGTTGGGCGTGCCGGCCCACCACCGGGTCGGACTTCCGCGTGTTGTAGTTCTGGGCCAAAGTGCGGCCGCCGGCGGCGATTGCCCCCAGCACCTCCGGCAGGTTCAGGTTGGCCGTCGGGGCGACGCAGCACAACCCCACGACGGCGTCGGCCACCTCCGGGGTGGTGACGCCCGGCTTGAGGGTGCCGTCGCCGGTGGCCAGCTTGGCGATGGCCAACCCCGGGTAGAGCGGCGGCTGACCGATCTCGCCGACCTGGTCCGGCCGAATCTTGCTGACGGCCGCGGCCACCGCCCGGCGGTAATAGGCCGTCACCTGGGTTTGTTCCGGAGGGGCGGCGACTTCGGCCGGGGCGGCCGGCTTGTCGGCCACCGGGTCCAGTTGCACCGGGCGGACGACGGCCTTGTCCGGCTCGCCGACGGCGGCCAACTCGCCCACCCCCGGCCCCTTGTCCAGAAGCGTCAATAGGTCGCGGGCCAGGGCGATCTGGTCCTTCTCGGCGAAGCCGTGGCGGAACTGGCTCCGCCAGTCGGTGTTCAGGTGCCACACCGGGTCGTAGGCGGCGAACAGGTTGCCGGCCGCCCGGACGGCGTAGAGCAGCAGCTCCGGCGGGGTCTTGGCCGGCTTACCCTTGTCGAGCGGGAAGGCGTTGGTGAGCAGTTCGTGGACGGTCGGGGCCAGGGCCGGGGCGCCAGACTTGGCGGCCAGGGCCAGCAGCCGGCCGGTGTTCACCCGCACCGGGGCCGGAGGGTTGGTCTTGAGCACGTCCCGGATGGCGTCGTTCAGTGCGGCCCCGAGTTCGTTGATGTACCCCTGCTGGGCGGTGCTGAACTTGGTCTCCGGCCCGGGCTGGAGGATTTGGTTCGTGACATCGAGCAGCACCTGGTCGAAGGTGGCGGAGGTGTCCCGGGGCTTGAGGTCGCCGGACTCCGGCTGGAGATAGTACTTGTCCTCCGTCACCTTGTAGACGTGGTGCTTGGCGACGGCTCGCAGCAGGTCTTGATTGGCCTTGAGATCAGCGGCTGAAAGTTCGGGGCCGGATGTTCTCAAGGTGCCATTACGAAGGGCGAGCAGCTTATCGGCTCCGCCGGGCGGCTTACCCTCCATCTTGGTCAGCCCCTTGAGGCTGCCGGTCTGGGCGGTAGCCAGGCTGGCGGCGGCCATCAGCAACCCGGAGGCCAGGACGCGGAGGGGGGGCCGGGGCATGAACCGTCTCGGTGAGAGGGCGGGCGGCATCGGACACAACGGCGGCGGCGGCCGGCCGTTGGTGCCCATGCAGTCGAGGCTAACAACCCGACCGGGCGGGTGCAAGGGTCGGGATGGTGCGGCGGGGCGAAAACCCGGCGGGTTGGCCGGGCGCGCGGGAAGTGCGGTTGTCCGGGGCCGGCGGGGGCGATAGGAATAAAGGGACGGGCCGTGGCGCAGCTTGGCTAGCGCGCTTGCTTGGGGTGCAAGAGGTCGTGGGTTCAAATCCCGCCGGCCCGACTGGCTGGGGTGGACGACACCGGGAGAACCGCGGGGTATCCTGGTGTGCGAGCGGCTCCGGCTCGCGCCACCTCTACACGACAGTCGATGGAGGAATTGCCTCACGGCCTCCACCGGCGCACCACTCCTGGTTGGTAGCTGGGAGTGGGGTCTTCACAACTCCGCCCGTCGCTGATCTGTCGGCGGCGGGCGGAGTTGTTTACTGATGCATAATTACGCTGAGTCCTCTCCGAAGCAGTGCCAGCCATGGCGCGTGAATTCACTCTGGTCATCGGCTCTGACTCCGGCGGTCTGCCGGCCGAACTTTTGACCGAATCCCTGGCCGCTTCCATCGGCATGCTCTGCGCTGTCGCCGCCGATCTCGGCCCGGATGGGGACGGCGTGCGGTTCGACGTGGTGGCGTCCGCCATGAACAGCCCGCTACGGCTCACCCTGGCCGTTCGCCCGGCCGGCCGGCGGACGGTGGCACTGGGCGAGCGGGCCGTCGGCGAGGCCGCTGCCGGACTGCGGCAGGTGGCCGGCTGCGGCCGGCTTCCGGACCACTTCGACGAGGACGCCCTCCTGTTCGCCCGCCGGCTCGTGACGGCGCCGAACCGTCACGCCGCCCGGCTGCGGGTGTACGGCCCCGACGGCGACGAGTTCGAACCGCCCAAGCAGTCGGGCAAGAACATCACCGCCGCCATCGCAGAGGCCCGTGGCCGCGGCCGGCACGAGTTCGGCTCCGTCGAGGGGCGGGTCCAGCAGCTCACCATCCGCGGCGGCGAGACGTTCGCCATCTGGGACGTGCGGAACGGCAAGCGGGTCGTCTGCGAAGCCACCCCGGACCTGATGCGGGAGGCCGCCGCCCTCCTGCTGACCCGCAGCCGGGCGGCCGTCGCCGGCCGGCTGACCGTCAGCGGCAACCGCGTCCGACGTGTCGCCGTCCAGGCCATCCGCCGGCTGCGTGAGACGGCCGAGCTGCCGCAGTTCGACACGCTCGGGCTGGTGGACATCACCGGCGGGATGGCATCCGAGGACTTCGTTCGCGAGGTCAGGGATGGCGACTAAACGGGACAAGGTGTACTGGGACTCGTGCGTGTTCATCGAGCTGCTCCAGCAGGACAACCGCACACGGTTCCCGTGCGTCCAGCACCATCACTAACCGGCCCGCGACGGGCAACTGGTCATTGTAACCTCGGCCGTCTCCCTATCGGAAGTGACCCGGCTGAAGAAGGACGGCCAGGTGAGCGATCATCTGTGCGACAAAATACTCGACTGCTTCGAGAACGTGTTCGTCGAGGTGTGGCAAGCCGACCGGGCTATTGGCCGGCGGTCGCATGAGATTGCCCGCAAGCACCGGCTGAAGGCGCTGGACGCCATCCACCTAGCCACCGCAGAGGCCATAGTGGTCCGCGCCCTGTTCACCTACGACGGGGTGAAGACGAACGGCCGCCGCGACGGCATCGCCAGGTGGGACGGCTTGATCGGCACTCCGGCGTTGCGGATCACAGCACCACCTCCACCGCCGCCCAGCCTACTCGACGCACTGTCCGCTGACGACTGACACCATCACGCCTATCCATGCCGGCCTTACCAGTCGGGGAACTGAAGGCCGCGAGATGGGCCGGCACGTCGCAGGCGGGCCGAATCCGGCCCGATCTCCCACCCGCCGACCATTCCGGGCGGGTTCGGCACTCGGCCACGCAAATCGCTTTATAGCAGCTCGCCCCCCGCCTGCGAGTAGTTGGGCTGACCCTGTCGCCGGCCGCTGCCAAGTTGCGTTAGGTCGCCGGGTCCGCCGGTCGCTCACGTGCCCTCAGCCTTCAGAGTGCTGTGAGTCTGTGAGTCTGGGAGGCTCTTCCAGTGCCTGGTTTTAAGCCACCCGGGGGAGCCGGTCCGGATTCGGGCTTCGCCCACATGACCCCTCGGCAGAGCTGATGGCTTCAGAGTATTGAGAACTCCCTTCCAAAGTCCGTGACCGGCCCCCTCCGCCCCGATCCGGCCGGGGCAAAGTGGGGCGGACGCCTTGCCCGGTGGCGGAAGGTCGGGTGCAGTTGGCTAAGCCGAGAGCGGCTGAGGCACCTACCAACCACCCCTTTAGGGGTGGGGCGGCCTCATCCCATGAATACCGTGAAGCAGACCTGTCCCTGGGCACGGCCCAGCGGCCGGCCCGCCCGCCGTCCGCACCCAACCGCATCAGCTATCCGTTCGCCTACCGCACCCCGACCGTGGACCAGTCCGACCGCATCCGCGTGGTGCTGCTCGGGCCGTTCGTCCGCGTGGCCACCCACAAGAACCGCATGTTCACCTAGCAGTGCCCAGGGGCCGGGTGCCCGGTCTGCCCGCAACTGGCGGCCGAGGACCGGCTGAAGGCCGGCGACTTCTACGCCCCGGCCCTGATCGACACCACCCACGAGCCGCGGCCGGCCGTCCGCCGGCGGCTGTTCCCCGGGTGGAATATGCTCACCCTCCACCAGCCGCACCGGTCGACCGAGTACTTCGGCTTGCGGTTCGACCCGGCCACCGGCGTCGTCACCAAGGGGCCGGGCCGCGGCCGGGTGATGGACTGCTACCGGGACGACGGCAGCATCACCGGCATGGTGGACTGCCGGCCGCGGTACGACGCCAGCCCGGACGGGCTGATGCCGGCCTCCGACCCGCGGCCGTTCGCCCTGGCGTCCATGCTGGGGGAGGGGAGCATGAAGCCGGCCACGAACGCCGAGATGGCCCGCATCCGGGGCGCCTTCCGCGAGCCGGACCTGACGGTCGCCCGGCCGGCGGCCGACCCGCTAGCCGACCGCCGGGCCGCGATCGAGGCCCGGGTGAACGCCCGGGTCGAGAGCTTCCTGACCGGCCCGGCGCTGCGGGCGGTCCTCACGGCTAACGGCTTCGGGCCGGACGCGACGCCCGTCATGCCGACGGCCGCTGACCTGGCCCGCACGCTGGCCGCCGGCATGGGGATGCCCACTGTCAACGCGGTATCACCGCCGTACCCGGAGGCGGAGCAGAAGCTCCTGGGCGCCGGCAAGCACCACAGTTTCGCGGCCGGCCCGAAGGGGCGGGCCGCCGTCCGGCGGAACCGCGACGCGGCCAAGCAGCAGGCCCGGACGGACGGTGCGGCATGACCAGCACCACCAAGAGCGTGCTGCCGGTGGCGGTGTACGACGACCTGTCGGACGCCGCCGGGGACGCGGTGCAGTGCCTCCGGGGCGCGGTCCGGGAGCTGCGGGAGAAGGACTTCCTGCTGCCGTTCGGGCTGGCCGACCTGCTGACCGTCGCCGGCCAGGCCGGCGAGCGGCTAGCCGGGCCGGTGGCCGCGGGCGAGCGGGAGTGCGGCGAAGAGGTGTGGGACGAGACGGCGGAAGGCGGTGCCGCGTGAAGCACCACTTTTCCGCGGTCGTGAAGCTGGTCGGGCCGGTGCCCCAAGACTTCGAGTTCCTGCTCGAAGCGGTGCAGTTGAAGGCCCCGGACAACCTGAAGCTGGTGGCCACCCTGGCCCCCTGCACGCTCACCGTGAACGGGTGGGTGATCAAGCTGGGCGAGGTGACGGTCTACTCGCCCGAGGCGTGGCAAGACACCTTCTTGACCGACACTGACAGCGAAGGCGGTGTCGCGTGCCCCCGCTGAAGACCGACACAGCGTACTACACCGGCCGCCCCAAGTCGGCCGGCCGGCAGCACTACTTCCTGACCCGCGACGGCACCTCACAATGCCGCAAGGCCTGGGCCGTGGACTGCATGGTGCTGACGCCGGTGACGCACTACATCCCCAAACCCATCGGGGTGTGTGCCGAGTGCGTCCGGCGGTAGCCGCGTCCGGCCGCGTACCACGCCGACCCGGTCGCCCCGCCGGCGGGAAGGACGGGTGGCCAGTGACCTCCCTCCCCTGGACCGGCTGCCCGCGGTGCGACGTGGCCGTCGGCGGCAGCCTGAGCTACGCCGTCGGCGTGATGATGGCGGCCCGGTTCCACGCCCGGGCCACCGGCAACCCCACGCTCGCGGCCGAACTACAGGCCGCGTACACCGAGCTGCTGCTCCTGCTCACCCCGCCGGCCGCCGTCGGCGGGGAAAGGCGGGCGGCATGAGCCACCAGCCCCAGATGTGCCGGGCGCACTCGCACCAGGCCGCCGTCCTGTTCCTCGACTACAGCACCCCGAGAGGCAGGTGGCACGTGAGCATCTTCCAACCGAGCGACCTCGACGTACTCGACGGCCCGCCGCCGCCGGAGCCGCCGCAGCCGAAGAACCCGAGCGTGTTCCCGGCGGTGATCGTGGACAGCGACCGCACGAGCCGCGGGCTGACACTCGAGATGGGCGGCGGCCTCAAGCTGCGGGACTACTTCGCCGCCCAGGTGACGGCCGGCCTGGCGAGCCAGGCCGGCATCCGGGCCACCACCCCGGAGCAGTTCGCCGGCACCGCGTACCAGCTCGCGGACGCGCTGCTGGCCCACACCCGGCAACCGGCCGGGGAAGGGGGCCGCCATGCCGCCAGCTGACACCGTCCCGCTGGCCGAGCACCTGGCGATTGCGGCCGAGGCCCGGCGGACCCTGGCCAGCCTCCGGGCCTGGCGGGAGTCGGCCGGCGGGCCGACCCGCGAACGGGACATGCTCCACCGCACGCTCAAGGACCGGGAGTGGTGGCTCCAGGATTTGGCGGACCGGGCCATGCTGCTAGAGCGGCAGCGGTCGTTAGTGGATGACCTGGCGGCGACGGAGGCGCTGCCGGGCTGAGCCTTTTGTAGGGGTCCGGTGACACCGCGGTGTCACCGG
>JAYVUZ010000053.1:0-11287 GCA_043787415.1 Fimbriiglobus sp.
CGCTCATCGAGCGGGGCGGGGCGCAGGCCGTCAAGGCGCTCGGGGCCGTCACCCCCCGCAACGGCCGGCGGGTGGCCATGCTGCTCGACGGCGAGCTGGCCCAGGCGGGCCGGCACCCCGAGGTGCTGGGCGTCATCGGCAGGCACGGCGACGGGGCCGTGGACTTCCTGTGGCGGCACAAGGGGACGCTGGCCGGCGGGGCCGCCCTGACCGCCTTCCTGGCCGACCCGGAGCCGTTCCTGACGGGCGCCCGCGACCTGATGGCCGTGGCCGGGGACGGGGTGGTGAAGCCGGTGGTGGGCGGGGTGACGACCCTGCTCACCTACGCCCTGGTGCTGGCCGGGGCGTTGCTGGCGGGCGTCGTCTGGCTGCTGCACCGGCACGGGCCGCCGAGCGCGGACGCCGTGCGGTTGGGCCTCACGCTGTTCCGCAAGTGACCCGACCGTTTTCCGGGCGGGGACCGCCACCCGCCCCTTTCCCCCAAGGAGTTTCCGTGATTGACGACCTGATCGACCTGGTGCCGGACGAACTCACCGCTCCCGTCTGGGTGGCGTCCTGCGAGGCGGTGGTGGGCAGCCTCGGCACGCTGCTGCTGGCCACCGGGCACGCCCCGACGGGGCTGGGGGTGTGCGAGCTGTTGGCGGCCGTGCCCGCCTCCCCCGACCGGCTGGCGGCGCTGACGAAGGCCCCCGACGGCTCGCTGCTGTCCCGCGCCCTGATCGCCGCAAGGTACGGGAGGGCGACCGACGGCCGGCGGCTGGCGGTGATCGCCGCCGGCCTCCGCCGGCTGGTGTACCAGCCGCCCGACCGGCGGGCGCTGCTGGAGGCCAGCATCCGCGGCGTGTTCCTGGGCCACACCCTGGCCCGCTAACCCCTTCACGAGGAGATGTGTCATGTCCGACGACAAGGCCCCGACCCCCGCCGAGCGGCCAGGTGAGCCGTGGCGATAGACCGTGACGACCCGCGCACCTGGCCGCTCGGCGGGTGCTGCCGCTTGTCGAGCCGGACGGGTCGATGTTCCCGCCCCTCGGCCTGCTGCTGGCAGGCCAGGGGCCGGTGGTGTTCGAGGTGGGCCTGACGGAGGCCACCGCCGAACGGCTGCTGGCGTGACCGCGTCTGCGGTATCAGACGTTCGAGGAGCCGAGCCGGGGCGGCTGGCGGGTGGACTGACACCCAGGGATGTCCCTCGACCCGTGCACCGGATGGGCCTGGAACCCTTGAACCCGTCCCGACCGCCCGACAAGACAGGGCGAACCCGTCGGGTAGCAGTCAGTCCGGGCAACTGATTCCGGGGAGGGCGGCCGTGACGACTGACTCTCCGTTGTGCGGCTACAAAGAGGCCATGCGCCTCACCGGGCTTAAGAAGACCAAGCTGTACGACCTGTTCCGCAGGGGCGTCCTGCGGGGCTACCGTGACGGGGTCATGGTCCGCTTCTACCGGGCCTCACTCCTGGCCTACATGCGCGAGCGGGAGAACACCCCGGCCCCCCCACCGCCGCCTCCGCCGGTCACCCGGCGGCGGGCAACGCCCCCTCCCCCCGGGGTCCGCTTCCGGTTCCTGTCCGACTGCGGTTGAGCAGGTCCCGCAAGCGGTTCACCTTGGCCGCCACGTGGCTGTAGTTCCGGTGAATGACGCCCGGGGAGTTGCCCAGGATGGCGGCCACGTCGGTGTCGCTGTGCCCGGCCTCCAGCAGGGCGGTGGCCCGGGTGTGGCGGCAGGAGTAGGCGGTGAACCGGCCCTTCAGCCCGGCCCGCCGGGCGTAGTGCAGCACCGTGTTGGCCAGCCGGAGGTCGGTCCACGGCAGCCCGGTCGGGGTGCGGAACAGCGGCCCCGCGGGGTGTACGGCCGCCAGCCGGTGGACGACCTCGCGGGCGGCGTCCGGCAGCGGCACCACCAGCGGCCGGCCGGTGGCCTTGAACGTCTTGTGGACGGCGCTCCCTTCCGCCGTGTTCCAGTCGGCGAAGAGCAGGGCGTTGCCGTCGTCCGTCAGGTTGGCGGCCGTGGCCCGCGACAGGTTGACCGGGCGGGTGCCCGTCTCCCACGCCGCCCGCAGGATGTCCCGCACCGGGTCCGACTTGACCAGGGTCAGCAGGGCGTCGAACTCGGCGTCCGTCACCACCACCTCGGCCGACCGCTTCCGCATGGTGGGCAGGGGCATCCCGTCGAGCGGGTTGGTCGGGATGATGGCCCCGCCCTTGCCGGGGGCGGCGGCCCACCGAACGGCGGCCTTGAAGGCGGACCCGGACAGGTTGCGGGACGAGTTCCCCCAGCCCGGGTGGTCGGCCTCCCACCAGCGGTGCAGGTGGGCCGGCTTCAGGTCGCGGACCAGGAGCCTGGGGTGGCGGGCCAGGAACGACTTGTAGTAGGCGGTGTAGGTGGCGATGGTCTTGGCCGAGGTGTGCCGCCGCTCCAAGTCCTGGAGGTACAGCTCCAGCACCGTCCGCACCTCGTTGTCGGCCCCCGCACTCGGCACGGCGGCCAGCACCGCCGCTTCGTGCCAAGCCCGCTCGGCGGCGGCCCGGTTGTCCTTGCCGCGGATCGGGTTCCCCCGCGGGTCGAGCAGCGGCTGCTTGCGGCCGTCGATGGTCACCACCCACTGGTCGCGGGCGGCCCGGTACCACGGCGTACCCTTTATCCCCCGCTCGCGCTTGGCCTTGGCCACGACGCACCTCCCGGAAACCGTGTCGGCGACGGTGTACTATAGGTGCCGGATAGGTGCCAGCGCAAGTGCCAGTGGCGGGAAAGTGCCGGAGAAAATGGGAAAAGGTCGAACGCTTTAACTTCGAGGTCGTAGGTTCAAATCCTACCGCCGCAATTGTTAGTAAAACTAGCCAAGCTCACTTGCCCGATGCGACATCGGGTGGGTAAGCTTGGCTAGTTCTTTTAGACACTTCTGTATTATTCCTAAGCGTTTTGACACTCCCTCGCATCGCGGGATCAGTTTCCTAACCACCTACCGCACAGGTGGTAAGACTGTGCACGCGGATGTTCATGTGGCTGATTGCCTTTCAGATTTTGAGCGCCGGTTTGGGAAACAGCGGCCCCGGCTGCCCCTCACACCCGCCGGACTCAGTCGAGTATCATCTTGCGGCGGTAGCCTTTTTCCCGCTTGACCATTCATCGGCCATCCCCCCCCCGGCTGTTCTGACCTACCACGGCCGGGACATGTTGTTTTTGTCAGAGTCATATACGTGTCATTGTTATTTGGTACCGAATTGTCGGTCGCCGGCGTCGCCGAGGCCGGGCACGATGTATCCCAACTCGTTCAGCCGTTCGTCGATGGCCGCCAGATACACCGGCACGTCCGGGTGGGCCGCCTGCAATGCCGCCACCCCTTCCGGTGCGGCGATCAGCCCGACGAACTTCATCCGCGGTACACCGGCCCGCCGCAGTACGTCGAGGGCGGCGATGGCGCTGCCGCCGGTGGCGAGCATCGGGTCAAGTACTAGCCCGAGGTCGAGGGCCGGGTCGGCCGGCAACTTGTTGTAATACTCGACGGGTTTGAGCGTCAGGTGGTCGCGGTACAGCCCGAGGTGCCAGACGGCCGCATCGGGTAACGCGTCGAGCATGGCGTCGGCCATGCCCAGGCCGGCCCGCAGCACCGGCACCAGCCCGACCCGTTCTGCCACCCGCCGGCCGATGCAATCGGCCACCGGCGTCGGCACTGTCACGTCTTCCAGCCGCACGTCCCGGATGGCCTCGAAGAACAGCACCCGGCTGATTTCGGCCACCAGGTCACGGAACAGCGGCGGGGGCGTGTCCCGGTGCCGCAGCCGGGCGATGTTGTGCGCCACCAGCGGGTGGTCGGAGACGAACACCGGGGCGGGCATGGGCTAACTCAGGTTGGCGGCGTCGAACCCGTGTGGCAGCAGCTCGGCCACGGTGTATTCTGCCACGTCGCCGGCCAGGTTGGCGAGGGTGACGGTGGCCGACGGGGCGAACTCCCAGAGCAGTTGCCGGCACGCACCGCACGGCGGCGTCAGCTTGGCGGCATCGGTGACGACGGCCACCCGCACGAACCGGGTGTACCCGTCGCTGACACCCTTGAAGAGGGCCACCCGTTCGGCGCAGCAGGTGAGGCCGTAGCTGGCGCTCTCGACGTTGCAGCCGGACACCACGGTGCCGTCGGCCGCTTCGAGGGCGGCCCCGACGCGGAACCCGGAGTACGGGGCGAATGCCTTCTCCCGGGCGGCCGTGGCGGCGGCGACGAGGTGGGTCATTCGATCACGTCGAGGATGAGCGGCCGCGGGGCAGGCGGCGTGTTGGTGATCGTGTAGCACGATTTCAGCATCTCGGTCGCTCGCAGACCACTTCGCTCCAACCGATAAACGACCTCAAAAATCGGGGTATTTACTTTCACTGCTTCACCGGGCTTCGTTCTGATGTTAACGCCGGATAAATGGTCGATCGCGTCCTCAGACCGCTCGCGCCCGCCGCCTAACAGCAACACGGCTTCGGCCACACGTCCAGCATCAATACTGGCCACAAACCCGGGGCCGGAGTTGTGGACGGTGTCCACCACTGTTGACTCTGACAGCCGGCTTGAATCGTCCACAATCCGAAGGTCGCCGCCCTGATGCTCGACCATCCGCCGGAACACGGCCAGCCCGGAGCCGTCGGCGAGGGCCGCCCGCACTTTCGCCTCGGCCTCTTCCAGAGTCGCTGCCTTGCCGCCGAGCCGCACCATTCGCGCGGCCAGATGTACCGACAGGTCTTCCAAATCCTTCGGCCCGTTACCCCGCAGCGTCTCAATGCTCTCTCTCACCTCATTTGCGTGGCCGACCGCCCGGCCCAGCGGCGAATCCATGTCCGTCAGCACCGCCTCGACGGCCAGCCCGTTCGCCCGGCCGACCGTCACCAGCGACTCGGCCAGTTTGCGGGCCTCCGGCAGCGTCTTCATGAACGCCCCGCGGCCCACCTTCACGTCCAGCACCAGGGCGTCGATGCCCTCGGCCAGCTTCTTCGACAGGATGCTGGCGGTGATTAGAGGGATGCTCTCGACGGTGCCGGTCACGTCCCGCAGGGCGTACAGCGTCTTGTCGGCCGGGGCCACGTCGGCCGTCTGTCCGATCATGCCGATGCCGACCTCCCGCACCGCAGTGCGGAACTCCTCGACACTCAGATTCACTCGGAACCCGGGGATGGCTTCGAGCTTGTCCAGCGTACCGCCGGTGTGGCCGAGGCCGCGGCCGGACATCATCGGCACCGGCACCCCGCACGCCGCCGTCAGCGGGCCGCACACGAGTGACACTTTGTCGCCGACGCCGCCGGTGCTGTGCTTGTCCACCTTGCGGCCGGGGATGTCGGACAGGTCGATCCGCCGGCCGCTGTCGGTCATGGCCCGGGTCAGGTGGGCCGTCTCGGCGGGCGTCATGCCGCGGCAGCAGACGGCCATCAGCCACGCCGACAGTTGGTAGTCCGGCCACGAGTGGGTCGCCGCCGCCCGCACCACGGCGTCGATCTCGGCCAGCGTCAGCTCGCCGCCGTCCCGCTTTTTCTTGATGACGTCCACCGCTCGCATGGTGCCACTGTACCCGCCGGCCGACATGGCGTCACCCACCGGCCGGCGGGTAGACTGTGCTTCTCGCAAGGGGGTGCCTCGTGGCCGAGCGGTGGGCGATGCTGGTGGCGACCGACACCTGTCTGGACCCGGCGTTCCCGCCGCTGGCCTACGCCGAGGCCGGGGCGAAGGCGTTGGCCGGCGCGCTGGCGGCCGGCGGCATGGCCCAGGAGCGGCTCGTCACGCTGTTCGGCCGGCACGCCACGAAGGCGGTGGTCGAGTCGAAGCTCCGCAAGCTGCTGGCCGCCGCCGGGCCGGGCGACGCCGTGACGGTGTACCTCGCCGGCCGGCCGCGGGACGGGCACCTGGCCGTCGGCGACACCCTGAGCGACGACCTGCCCGGCACCGCCGTCCAGCCGGCCGCGCTGCTCGCCCGGCTGGCCGAGTGCGGGGCCGGGCAGGCGACCCTGCTGCTGGAAGCCGGCGACGGGCTGGACTTCGACGCCCTCCGCGCCGCCTGCGAGAAGTCCGACAAGCTGGTGTGCCTGACGGCGTCCGACGAAGACGACGAGCCGCTCGCCGCCGCCGGCCTGAAAGCCCCGGTGTGGACGTACCTGCTGGCCGAGGCGTTCAGCGGCCGGGCCGTCGCCACCGACCCGAAGGGCCGGCTGACCGCCGCCGGTTTGCAGCGCTACCTCGAAGCCGAAACGCCGCGCGTCCTCCGCAAGCACCTCGAACCCGGCCAGCGGCAGACGCCACAACTGTTCGGCGACGACACCGCCGTGCTGGCCGACCTGTCCCGCACCGCCGACCTCGGCGACGGGCTGCTCGACCCGGGCCGGCTCAAGCGGGTGCTGTTCCGGGCCGACAGCCGCGGGCGGGTGAAGGGTTTGACCGACTGGCGGAAGACGTTCACCATCCCCGACGCGGCCAGCCCGCGGAACAAGAAGTTCGTCCAGCGGGTCGCGGCCCCGGACTTGAAAGCCGACCTCGATGCGGTCTACGCGTCCTGCCGGGAACACCTCGGGCTGAAGCGGAAAGACCTCGAACTGACCGTCGGCGACGACGGCTTCGGCAGCCTGCGGACGCCGGACTTCGAGTACACGGTGACGGTCGGCCTCGACGCCGAGGAGCCGGACCTAGTGACGTGGCGGCGGGAGGTCGGCCAGTTCGCCGACCCGGCATTCGTGACGAGTGACGGCTTCGACGCCGTGTTCGGCAAGCTGTTCGACGAGCTGGCCTTCGAGTTCGCCGCGCCGGTAGACGTGGAACGACTCATCGACCGGCTGGAGGACCGCCCGCCGAAGGGGCTGAAGGTGCAGGCGGCCAGCGACGGCTCGTCGTGCGAGGTGACGCTGGCCGGGTTCGTCGGCCGGGTGACGGTCAGCCGGCAGTCGCTCGCGGTGCGGGGCCGGCCGGGCGACTCGGCCGGGCTGCTCGAACAGTTTCTGCGGTTCCTGCGGGCGGTCGGCCCGCTCGGCGAGCCGGCCGCGCTGCCGCCCGGTCGCTGACCGGGTACACTCGGGGCACCACTCCCCGAGGTGCCCATGACCGCCCTCGCCCTGTTGCTGCTCGCGCCGGCCGCCGCCGAGCGGATGAACGTGCTGTTCCTCGTCTCGGACGACCTGACCAACCAGACGCTCGGCTGCTACGGGTCGCCCTACGGGGCGTCGCCGAACATCGACAAGCTGGCCGCGACGGGCGTGCGGTTCGACCGGGCCTACTGCCAGTTCCCGCTGTGCAACCCGAGCCGGGCCAGCTTCCTGACCGGCCTAAGGCCGGACACCCTCGGCGTGCTGGAGAACGCCACCCAGTTCCGCACGAACAGGCCGGACGCCCAGACACTGCCACAGACCTTCCGCAAGGCCGGGTACTTCGTCGCCCGGGTCGGCAAGCTGTACCATTACGGCGTGCCCAACCAGATCGGCACCGACGGCCTCGACGACCCGCCGTCGTGGGAGACGGTGGTCAACCCGAAGGGCCGGGACAAGGTCGATGAGGACGACGACCGCATCTTCAGCCTGACGCGAAACGCCAAGGGTGCGAAGCAGTACGGCGGCACCCTCAGTTGGCTGGCCTCTGACGGCCCGGCCGAGACGCACACCGACGGGCTGATCGCCGCCGAGACGGTCAAGCTGCTGGAGGCGAGCCGGGACAAGCCGTTCTTCCTGGCGTGCGGCTTCTTCCGCCCGCACACCCCGTACGTGGCCCCGAAGGAGCTGTTTGCGAAGTTCCCGCCGGACCAGTTCCCGCTGCCCGACCGCACCGAGCCGCGGACCCCGCCGGCCGCCTACGCCAGCAGCCACCCGGAGCAGGACCGGATGACCGACGCCCAGCGGCGGGAGGCCATCCAGGCGTACCACGCCAGCACCGCCCTGATGGACCAGCAGGTGGGGGTGGTGCTGGCCGCCCTCGACCGGCTGACGCTGGCCGACAAGACGGTGGTGGTGTTCCTGAGCGACCACGGCTACCACCTCGGCGACCACGGCCTGTGGCAGAAGATGAGCCTGTTCGAGAACTCGGCCCGGGTGCCGCTGGTGGTCCACGACCCGCGAAAGCCCGGGGCCGGGCGGGTGTGCGGGCGGACGGTGGAACTGACCGATCTGCACGCCACCCTGGCCGGCTTGTGCGGGCTGACTGCCCCGGCGACCGACGGCACCAGCCTGCAACCGCTGCTGGCCAACCCGGCGACCGCCTGGGACCGGCCGGCGGTGACGCAGGTGAAGCGCGGGGAGAAGGGGGCAGCCGGGTACACGGTGCGGGACGAGCGCTACCGCTACACCGAGTGGAACGGCGGCTCGCCGCAGTTGTTCGACTACCAGACCGACCCGCAGGAGCGGACCAGCCGAGCCGCCGACCCGGCGTTGCAGGAGGTGGTCACGCGGCTGAAAGGCAAACTGCCGCGGAAGTGAGCCGGTGGTGGAATACCGCCGGAGGACACCGATGGCCGTCGCCACTTTCGACACGCGGGAACTCGCCCGGAAGCTTGGTGCGGCCGGGCTGTCCGCGGACGAGTCGCCGGCACTCGCCCGGCTAGTCCGTGCCGATCAGGAGCGTGCGGAGGTCGTTCAGCGGCAGCTCGGCGCCGTTCGGGCGTTCGCCGAGGCCGACGGGCGGCCGGCCGAAGACGTGTTGCGCGACGCCGCGTTCGTGGACGCCTGGCGGCGGAACAAGGTGTTAACTGGAATGACGCTCTTCTTACTCGCCCTCATATTTGTCTGCCTCGGTGCGGCCCTTCGAGCCGAACTCGGGCCGTGAGACCGGCTCACCCCGGCCGTCGCCGCGGGCCGCGGATGGCGTCGGCGGTGGTCGGGTCGTCCGGCCAACCGTGCTTCGGGTAGCGGCCGCGTAGCTCCTTCCGCACCTGCTGGTAACCGTTGGCCCAGAAGCTGGCCAGGTCGTCCGTCACCTGCTGCGGCCGGTGGTTCGGGGCGAGCAGGTGCAACAGCACCTTCACCCGGCCGGCGGCCACCCGCGGCGTCTCGGTCAGGCCGAACAGTTCCTGGATGCGGACGGCCAGCACCGGCGGCCGGCCCGGCTCGTAAATGAGGGCGATCTGGCTGCCGCTCGGCACGGTCAGCCCGTCGGGTGCCTCCCGTTCGACCAGTTGCAGTTGTGGCCAGGTGAGCGCGCCGAGCAGGGCGTCCAGCCACGCGGCCGCCCGCAGGTCGGCGAGCGACCGCCGGCCGCGGGCCAGGGGTTCGAGCAAGTCCCGCAATATCTCGTCATCGAACGCTGGCAGGTCGGCGGCCGGCAACCACACCTTCAGGCACCGCACCCGGGTGAGGAACCGCCGGGCGTCCGAGTCGGCCGGGGGGAGTGCCTCCTCCAGCCGCTCGGCAGCGGCGGCGGCTAGCACGCGGGCGGCCGCACTTTCGTCGGGGATGTGGGCCGGGGTGTCGTCCACCACCAGGTCGCCGAACCGGGTCCGTTTGCGGGCGACCAGTTTGCCGGCGTCGGCGTCGAATGACACGACGATGTCACTGGTGGTGGTCAGCCAGTCCCGGCGGACGGCCGACGCCTGTCGCACCAGCGACTCGACGCCGCCGGCGTCCACGTCCACGCACACGAACAGCTCGGCGTCCGTTACCCCGGACTGCGGGGCCAGCACCACCCCCCGGCCGCCGGCCATCCGCGCCCGCCGGTCGCCGGGGCCGCGGCGGCGGGCCAGCCGGTCGGGCCAGCCGGCGAAGACCGCGCGTAACAAGGCGTCGTCGTCGTCGGCCCGGCCGGCCGGTGCCCCAAGCAGTCGCAAGAGTTGGTCGCGGGCCTGGAACGTCGGGTACGCCCCGCCGCGGCCGGTGCTCTCCAGCCACGCGACCCGGTCGAGCACGTCCGAGGAGGTGGGGCGGGCCGGCCCACCGCGGTCGAACGGGTCGCGGTCGGACAGGATCGCCGCCGCCGCCGCCGCCCGGCCGGCCACCCCGAGCCGTGCCCCCTCGACCAGCAGCCGGCCGACCCGCGGATGCACCGGCAGCGCCGCCACCTCCCGGCCGAGCGGCGTCAGCCCGCCGGGGTTGGTCAGCCCGAGCGCCCGTAGCAACTCGCCGGCCGCGACGACGGCCTCGCGGCGGGGCGCGTCCAACCAGGGGAAACCGGCGAGGTCGGTTTCGCCGAACGCCAGCAGGTGCAGGGCCGGGCCGGCCAGATCGACCCGCCGCACCTCCGGCTCGGTGTGGGCCGGGCGGGCGCGGTGGCTCAGCTCGTCCCACAAGCGCAGGCAGATGCCGGGGGCGGTGCGGCCAGCCCGCCCAGCCCGCTGGTCGGCTGACGCCCGGCTGATCGGCCCGAGGTGGAGCCGGTCCATGCCCACGCCGGCGTCGAACTGCTGCTGCCGGGCGGTGCCGGTGTCCACCACCGTCGTCACGCCCTCGACCGTCACCGAGGTCTCGGCGACGTTAGTGGCCAGCACGACCTTTCGCCGGTCGAGCTTTCCCAGTGCCCGGTCCTGCTGTTCCGGCGAAAGGTCGCCGTACAGCGGCAGCACCGCCGCCGGCACGTCGGCAAGTGCTGCCTCGGCCTGGCGAATCTCCCGCACCCCGGGCAGGAAGGCCAGCACGTCGCCGGCGTCCGCCGCAAGCGCCTCCCGAACGCCGGCGACCACCGACAGCCCCGGGCGGTAGCGGACCTCCACCGGGAAGGTGCGGCCCTCGCTGGTGACGACCGGGCAACCGCCCAGGTAGTCGCTCACCGGCCCGGCGTCGAGCGTCGCCGACATCACCACCACCCGCAGGTCGGGCCGGACCGTCTGCCGCAGCAGCTTCACCAGCCCGAGCAACAGATCGCACTCGACGCCCCGCTCGTGGAACTCGTCGAACACGACGCAGCCGACCGACTCCAGGAACGGGTCGGCCAGCAGCCGGCGGAGCAGCACGCCGGGGGTGGCGACCAGCACCCGGGTTCGCGGCCCGGCCCGGGTGTCGAACCGCACGCTGTACCCGAAGGTGTCGCCGACGGCCGAGCCGTGCTCGTCGGCCATCCGCCGGGCGGCGGCCCGGGCCGCGATGCGGCGGGGTTCCAGCACCAGAATTTGGCCGTCACCGAGGGTCGCCCGCAACAGGGCCGGCGGCACGCGGGTGGTCTTGCCGGCCCCGGTGGCCGCTCGCAGCACCACGACACCCGCCTCCCGCAGGCGGGCGATGACCTCGGGCAACACGGCATCGACGGGCAGCGGAACAGGCATGGCGATTTCATACCACCTGCCGGAGACGTGTCCCAGTAGTGCCTCGGCTCAGTAGAGCGGGCTTTTAGCCTGCTCGGCGTTCGAGCAGGCTAAAAGCCCGCTC
>JAYVUZ010000054.1:0-24972 GCA_043787415.1 Fimbriiglobus sp.
GCCACGGCCCAAGGGCCGTGGCCGCCGCAGGGGAGGATGTGTCGGCGAGCCGTCACTTGCCCTTGGCGTCGCTCTTGATTTCGATCTTGAACTCGTTCGGCTTGCCAGACTCGACCACCCGCGACTGCCTGCTGTCTAAACCCCAAGAAGCCGGAATGTAGTCTACCGCATTCGGGTCGTAATCGGCCGCATGGCTACCGAACCCGCCCGAGCCTTTCATCTTCTCCATGTAGCCTTTGACCTGTGCCTGTTCGTCCGCACTCTGCTTCCGAACGGTGGCAGACTTCTTTTTGGCAGACACTATGACCCGATTGGCCCCAACCATCGCCGACCCGGAGAACTTGCCGTCGACGATCTGCATAGTCGAGAGCGGCTGGCCCGGTATAGTGAACGTGATTTCGCCATTCTCGATCGGCAGACCGTCGAACGTTACGGTGCCCGAGACGTTCGCAAACGGCAGTGGCTTGTCATCCGGGCCACAACCCATCGTCGCAGTCAGCACGAAAAGTCCGAAGAAGCGTTTCATGATCAGTCGCGCGAGGGTAAGGGGATGACGAGAAAACGGGGTCGGCCCGATGGCCGACCCCCACTGAATGACTGTGTGGCCGGCGCATCAGTCGATACTGAACACGCCACCGTCGTCCCGGGTGGCGTACCGCGCCAGCACTAGCAGATCGGTCGAATCCTTGAGGAACCTCACCGACCCGTCGCCAGCCAAGGAGTTCACCCCGCCGGTGTGGTTGGACACCAGCGGCACGTTCGCCCCCTCGCTATTCCACCGGGCCGGGAACACGCCCTCCGTGCTGCTATTCTTCGTCCAGCCGTCCTTCTTGTTGATCCGGTACCGCATGGTCGTGAACGTCTGACCGCGGGCGTCGTCGTAATTGTGCATCGGCTGCACGCGGTCACTGCCGTCCCGGCCGCCGCCCGGATGGCCGCGGTACAGGCCGCTGCCGGTGTTCGTCATCTCGCCATCGTCACCCGCCGGCACACGGATGTTGGGGTTGGAGGGGTCTTTGTAGTACAGCGTGCCGGACTGCTCGCTCAGTGCCACGGTGTTGCTCAACCCGTCTGTCACGCCGGCGAATTTAATGTTGCTGAACCCCGGCACGATCATCCCGCCCCAGGCGGTGCGGCCGAAGTCTTGCGACCAGCTAGTGCCATCCGTAACCCGCGCCTCCCGGAACACGCCGGTGCCGTCGATGTCGTTCACTGAGCCGGCGATCGCCACGTAACTGTTCCGCGTCACCTTCGGGCCGCCGTTGGAGTCGACGTGGCTACCGTTGCGCGCCAGATCATTCCGTGTGTCCGACGGGCAGCGGTATGTCGGGATGACCGCGTTGGCTGACAACAGAACGTTGTTCTTGGCCGAGCTGCCGACCTGGTTCTCGTCGTTCGTCCAGCCCGAGTCGCCGTTGAACGTCAGTTTGTTGAAAATGCTCCCCTGTTCGATGTACGGCAGGATGTACACCGCCCAGTTGGTGCCCTCCCCTTGTAGCCAGCCGGTGGCCGGCTTGTTGGACAGCGGCTTGCCGTCCATCGACCCGGCGGTCGGCAGGAAGCCGTTCACGTCGTGGTAGCCGTGGATGGCGAGGCCGAGCTGCTTCAGGTTGTTGCTGCACTTGGCCCGGGCGGCGGCCTCCCGCACCTTCTGCACGGCCGGCAGCAGCAGGCCGATGAGGATCGCGATGATGGCGATCACCACCAGCAGTTCAATCAGCGTGAACCCCGGGCGAACCCGTCGGTTGTCAGCGGAACGAGACGTCCACCTCATGAAGACACCAGGGAAAAGAGGGAGAGAAGGGAGGCGCGAGTACCTCCCACATAATTGATTTACCCGCTCGGCGACGGTTCCGCAAGAATCTTTTCCATATCTTCCGAACGCATCTTGTTTTACTGGCCCGTTGCCCGACCGGTCAGCCGCCCGCCGCCAGGGCCGCCGCCACCCGCTCCGGGGTGAACTCGACGGTGGTCGTCTCGCTGGCCCGCGGCGGTAGCAGGCACAACCCGCCGCACCCGGGGCCGAACCCGGCCGGGCCGTCGCCGCCGGCCACCGGCCACGCCCCCAGCCACCCGGCCCAGGTGAGCGCCGCCTTGGCGAAGAACATCTTCTGCGGGTCGAGGGTCGGCCCCGGCGTCGGTTTCAGACCGTTGGCCGTCCGGGGCCGAAGGTCCGCCGGCCGGCGGCGGAGGTCGTACAGCACCGGGTCCGCCCCGCCGAGCGACACCAGCAGGCCGGCGGCCACCACGTCGAACCGCGTCGCCGCTGGTGGCAGGCCGGCCCAGATTTGCTCCCGCACCAGTTCGACCCCGGCCCGCTTGTACAGGTAGGCCAGCGTGTTCTCCAGCGCCCGGGCCGGGGCCGCCGGCAAGTCGCTCGCCCACCCCGGCTCGGCCCACCCGGCCACCAGCCAGCCGGAGCGGTCCTCGAACTCCAGCACCGCCGGCCGGCTGCCCCCGAGTAGCCCGAGTTCCACCCGGATGCGGTTGGTGCCCAGATGCACGTCACCGACGAACAGGTGCCGGCCGCCCCACGGCTTGGACGGGTTGAGCACCGCCACCAGCTCGCGGCCGACGAACCGCCGCACGCCGTCGGCCACCTCCCGTAATGCCGCCCGGTGGGTGCGGGCGTCCTGCCAGTCGCCGGACGCCGCCGCCCGCCGCTCGGCCGCCCGTAGCCGGGCGTACCGCCGGGGCACCGTGCCCGAGTGGACCCCGGGTCGCAGCAGCCCGGCCACCGACTCGCCGTGCGGGCCGACGGCCTCCGGCTTGAGCAGGGCCGGGCGGTTGGCCCGGTACAGCTTCCAGTTCTCCCGCGTCTCCCAAAACAGGAACGTGACGGCGTCCGGCAGCAGGTAGAAGGTGCCGACCACCAGCAGCCAGGCGACGGCCCACGGCAGCACCCGGGCGACGGGATCGACCAGCGGGCTGCCGAGCGGGCTGATGCTGAACAGCCCGAGGACGGCCAGCACGGGGTAGACGAACTTGGCGAACAGCAGGCTGAGCGGCAGCTTGAGCGGGTTGACCATCGGCTCGATGAGGACGAGCAGGTACAGCCGCAGTAGGAAAGCCACCGGCGCCCACAGCACCCCGGCCACCACCCGCACGGCGATGGTCAGCGGCCCGCCCGACCCGCGAAGCCGCAGCCAGTCGTCGCCCCGGGCCAGCACCCACTCGACCACCCCGGTCAGCTCGCGGAAGAACTGCCCGATCCAGCGGACGACCCCCGGGATGAGGCCGGCCCGCACCATGACGGCGAACTCCCCAAGGCCCTGGACGAACACCTCCTTCGCCGCCCGGCCAGGGCGGGACCGCAAGCCGAGGGCGACCGCCACCACTGTCAGCCCGCGGACCACCCAGCCGACGGTCCACAGCCAGTCCGGGAAGGCCACGAACAGCAGGCCGCTCAGGGCCAGCGGCTCGACGAGGTAGTTCCAGCCGAGGACCACCGGCCAACTGGTCAGCACCGCCCGCACCCGGGGGTTCAGCCAGAGCCGTCGGGGCACGTCCCAGAGCACCGCCCGCACCGCCCCGAGCAGCCAGCCGCCGGCTGCCCGCGCCGCCCCCCGGGCCGTCGCCGACCGCACCAGCAGCAGCAGCACCGCCGCTACGGCCAACCAGGACAGGTGGAACCACCACTCGGCGTTCCAGCCGCCGAAGAAGGTGAGGTCGGCCGCCGTCTCGACCGGCAGCCGCACGGCCGTCGGTGTGAGCGATTGGGCCGGGGCGGCCAGCCCGCCGCCGGCCGGGTCGAACACCGCCGCCGGGCCGACCAGCTCGGCCAGCTCCAGCACCGGGCCGGGCAGCTCCACCCGGGTCAGGACGGCCGGGGCGGCCGGAGTGCGGTGAACCCCGCTCAGGTACTCGTATGCCAGCAGCCAGGCGAACTGGCCGGCCAGCAGCGCCCCGCCGACCGGTAGCAGCACGTTCCGGCTGGCCCACCGGCCGGACGTGGTGCCGAACAGGAACGACGTGCCCCGCTCCAGCCAGTAGACGTAGAACTCGCCCCGCCGGTACACGCCGTCCAAAAGGGTGCCGAGTCGGCGGTCGAGCCGCAGCAGCAGGTCGCCGTGCAGGTACTCGTCCGGCCCGCTCAGGTCCGGCAGCTTGACCTGCCCGCGGGCGATGGCGTCCCGTAGGTCGGCGTAGCTCAGGAACCCGGTGGCCACGATGCGGTCGAGCAGCTCTTCAACCGTCTTGCCCCGGGCCGCCTGTTCGGGCAGGGTGTCGGCCGTCAGCCCGGCGTCTTGCAACGCGTCCGTCAGCACCGGCCGGAAGCGTGCCCGCAGCCGGTCTTCGGTCTTCTCCTCGGCGGCCCGCAGCAGCCCGGCCAGGTGCTGCCGGTCGGCGTCGGACAGCCGGGCGGCGGTCAGCCGGCGGGCCGCACTCCGCAGGTGCGCCGGCACCCGGACGAACCGCTGGCTGTCCAGCGGTCGTTTGATCGGCCGGTGCCCGCCGCTGGTCACCCACTCGACCGCGTCCAGGGCGTAGGTGGTCTGCTCGTGGTCCAGGCAGGCCCGCTGGAGGTCGTACAGCACCGCCGCTTCCACCGGCCGGGCGCCCTGGTCGGCCTTATCCAGCAGTTGCGGCAGTACCGCTTTCCAGCCGTCCACCTCGGCGGCCGTCAGCCCCACCGCCGGGTCCAGCCGGGCGACCAGCTTGTGTACGTCCCGCACCGCCGCCGCGTGGGTCTGTTCGGTGAGCGCCGCCGGGGCCACCCGCGCCGCCCGGGTGTGCAGGATGGCCGCCGCCACCGTGTCCCCGGTGCGGCCGGCCCGGTCGGCCTGTTTGTCGAGGCGGTAGAAGAAGTCGTTCTGCTCGTCCGACTGGTCGTCCGTCCGCGGGGCCGGGTCGGGAGCGCCGCTCAGCCGCGTCCGTTCGAACAGCGGACGGTGGTCGATGTCCGCGGCCAGCACCGCCTCCACCCGGGCCGGCGGCGGCAGGCTGGGGAAGCACACCGGCAGCAGGTTCCAGGCGAACTGCCGCAGCTCCAGGTAGTAGGCGGCGAACTCGATGTACGCCGCCCGGTCGTCAGCGTCGGCCGCCAGGTGGCCGTCTTGCGTCAGGACGCTGCGGGCCTCCTCGAACGCCGCCGGCCCGAGCCGTTCGACCCGACCCCGCACGTCGGGCGGGGTCCGCTCCTCCAACTCGCGGTGGGCGGCGGCGTGGAATAGCAGCCGCCAGTACCGGCCCAGCAGGTCGTCCCGGTTGCCGGCCAGCTCGTCGCCGGACGGTCGAGACAGGAGGAGGACGACGGGCGGGAGCTGGTGGTCGGGCGGCAGGTCGAGGTCGTCCTGTTCGGCGTGCTTGAACAGGGTGAAGCGGTCGAGCAGGAAGCAGTGGCGGTGGGGCACCGACCAGACGACCCAGCCGAGGCCGGTGCTCTTGCGGATGACCCGGTCCATGACCGCGGGGGTCAGGGTGACGGCCGCCGGGTCGGCCTGCCGCAGCAGGCGGCTGAGTTCCTCCAGTTTCATGCGTCGAGTATAACCGAGGGCCGGCACAAAAGGCGAACACCCGCGTCAACGGCCGGCGTGAGCCGGTCCGGCCCGTGGGTGGGAATGGCCCTTCGACCCGACCCGCCAGGTCATGGCCTCCGGTCCGGTTGCCACCACCACCCACGGGCCGGACCGGCTCACGCCGGCCGCTCGCCACGCACCGACTTCTTAGCCGACGAACACCCCGCCCAACTCGCCCGGGAACGGGTCGAGCAGGAACCGCTCCGGCGACTGGCCCTGGGTCAGGTCGCTGGCCTTGTACCCCCGCACCCGGAACCCGTCGGCCCCTGGCTTGGCCGACCCCACCAGCACGTCCACGTCCTTGTCCAGGTCGAGGTCGGCGACGGCCACCCGCACCCCGTCCCGGCCGTTCACGTCGCCGCTGAAGAAGTCGGCCACCGTACTCGTTCGCCCCTGCGTCAGGCTGCGGCCGTCCAGGGCCAGCACCCGCGGCCCGCCGCCGGGGCCGCCGCCGACGATCAACTCGGCCGCCCCGTCCCCGTTGAGATCGCCGGCCGTCACATACACGCCGTTGCGGAGGCCCTGCTCGAACACGAAGAAGTCGGCGAACAGCCGGACCGGCCGGCCACTCGTCAGGGTCTCACCACGGTATCCGGCCACCCGCGGGCCGCCGCCGAACCCGGCCGCCACGATCAGGTCGGCGGCCCCGTCCCCGTCCAGGTCGGCCATCGCCGGGCGGGCACCGCCGCGGAACCCGATGTCCTCAATGCCGTAGAACCGGGCCACCTCGCCCCGGCCGGCTGCGTACATCGCCACCACCGGGCCGCCGCCCTGGTCGGGTGTCACCACCACCTCGGCCTTGCCGTCCCGGTTGGTGTCGCCGGCCGCCACGAACACCCCGCCGGTGAACGACTCCTCGAACGGCTTCACGTCCAGCACCGTGGCCCCAGTCTTACCGTCAATCACCAGCACCCGGGTGGGGCCACCAGGGCCGGTGCCGACGATCAGGTCGGGCACCCCGTCCCCGGTGAAATCGCCGGTGGCCACCCGTACCCCGCCGGCGAAGTCGTCGCCGAACGGCCGAAGGCTCAGCACCTCGGTGCCGAAGTCGTCGAACAGCCGGGCCAGCCCGCCGCCGGTGTCGCTGCCGACCGCGTAGTACGTCGGCTTGGCCGGCAGCACCACCGGCGGCGGCACGCCCACCGTCACCGGCACGGTGTAGTCGGTCGCCCCGCCCTTCGGGTCGGACACCCGCACCACCGCCGGGAACCGGCCCGGGACGGTGTAGGCGAAGGTGGCCGACGGGGCCGTGGACCCGGTCACGTCGAAGGTGCCGTCGCCCTGGAAGTCGAAGCTGTACCGCAGCCCGGCCCGGTCGGCGGCCGACGGGTCGGTGGCCTGCGTCACCCCGATGGTGACCGGGTCGCCGGGAACGACCGTGCCCCCCGGTCCGGTGCCGGTGGCCGTGGGGGTGAGCGGGGTGGCCGTCGGGGCCACGTTGGTCACCGTCACCGTGGCCGTGTAGTCCGAGGACAAGCCGTTCACCTCGATCACCCGGCCGCGGACGGTGCGGGTGCCGGCGTTGGCCGTCAGGGCTGCCGGCAGCAGGGCGTCGGTGGACGACACCGACCCGGCGTAGGTGCCGTCGCCCAGGTCGAACTTGCCGTCCCCGTCCAGGTCGAAGGCGTACCGGAAGCCGGCGGCGGTGGTGGCCGGCGACGCATGGGTGGCCCCGCTGAACCGGACGGTGGCCAGCCCGCCCTCGGGCACCGGGCCGGTCGGCCCGAAGCTGGCCGTCGGGGCGGCATTGTTCACCACCAGCGTCAGCCCCTTACTCACCAGCACGCTGCCGCCGTCCTTGTCCGTCACTCGCACCCGGGCCGGGTAGTTGCCCGGCCGGTCGAACACCCGGCTGGCCGTCGGCGAGGTGCTACCGATCACCTCGAACCCGCCGTCCCCGTCGAAGTCGAACGAGTAGGTCAGCCCGGACTGGTCGGCGGCCGACGGGTCGGCCGCACTGGTCACAGTCAGGGTGGAGGGGGTGCCGACTGTCACCGCCGGGCCGGCTACGGCCGTGGCCGTCGGATTCCCGTTATTGACTGTTATGACCGTCGTATAGTCAGTATATCCGCCGTCCTTATCGATCACCCGCCCGCGAACGGTCCGGGTGGCCGGGCCGTCGGCCAGGAAGGAGGGCGGCACCGCGGCCGTGGCGGCCGTGCCGGCAGTGGCGTAAGTGTCCCCGCCCACGTCGAACGTGCCGTCGTTGTCGAAGTCGAAGGCGTACCGCAGGCCGGCGGCCAAGTCGGTGGCCGAGTCGGCGGCGGCGGAGAACGACACCGACCCGGCACTCCCTTCCGTCACCGCCCCGCCGTTGGCGAAGGTGGCCGTCGGGGCCAGGTTGCGGACCGTCAGCGGGGCGGCGTACTCGGTGTACCCGCCGTCCTTGTCGTAGATGCGGCCGCGGACGGTGAGCACGCCCGGGCCGTCCGGCAGCAGGCCCGCCGGCACCGTCACGCTGGCCGTCGTCGCCGCGGTGGCATAGGTGCTGCCGCCCACGCTGAACGTGTCGAACTGGCCGTTGCCGTCGAAGTCGAAGGCGTAGCGGAAGCCGGCAGCCGTGTCGGCGGCGGACGGGTCGCTGGCCCCGGTGAACGTCACCTGGCCGGCCGACCCCTCGTCCACCGCGGCCGGGCTGAACAGCGAGGCCGTCGGGGCCACGTTGGCCACCTGAAAGGTGGTGCGGTACGGGCTGGACCCGCCGTCCTTGTCGGTCACCCGAATGCGGACCACCCGGGTGGCCCCGCCGTCGGCCGTGTACTGGGCCGGCACCGTGGCCGTCGGGCTGGCGACATCCACCAGGTCGTACACGCCGTCGTCGTTAAAATCAAAGCTGTACTTGAATCCAGCCTTCGTGTCGACGGTAGACGGGTCGGACACGCCGGTGAGCGACACCGTCGCCGTGCCACCCTCCAGGACGTTGCCGCTGTTGGTCGGGAAGCCGGTCGGCGGGGCGTTGACCACCCGCACCGTGGACACCGGGTTCGAACTGGATGATCCGCCGTCCCGGTCGATGACGTACACCCGCACCTTCACCTGCTGGCCGGCGCCGCCGTCCGGGAACAGGTCGGCCGGCAAGGAGGCCGTGTTGCCGACCCCGTTGGCGTAGGTGACTATGGTTCTGGTTTTATCGGTCGGGTCGAACCCCAGGTCGATAGTGCCGTCGTCGTTGAAGTCGTAGGCGTACCGCAGGCCGGCCGCGAGGTCGGCGGCCGACGGGTCAGTGGCCTGGGTGATGGTGAGCGTCCCGGCCGTGCCCTCGGTCACTTCCGTGTCCACCGACGGGGCGGACGGGGCCACGTTCACCGCGTCCAGCCGGCCGGCGGGGCTGACCGCCGACCCGGCCCCGTCCGACACCTTCACCCGGATGGCGTAAGCCGTGGGCGTGGGTCCGCCGTCTATACCCAGGGCGGCGAGTTGCGGCCAGGTGACGGTCGGCGCCGGGCCGGTAGCGTCGCCGAACTTGCCATCCCCGTTGAGATCCCAGGAGTACGTCATCGGGTCGCCGTCCGGGTCGGTGGCGGCGGCCGAGAAGTTCTGCGTCTGCCCCTCAAGCACCGAGTACGGGCCGCCGATCGACACCCCGACCGGGACGGCGTTGGGGCGGTTGAGAACGTTCAGCGAGTACACCCCGGTGGCCCCCTTGCCGGTGGCGCCGGATACCCGGACGAAGTAGGTTCCGCCCACCGGCGCCCCCAACAGCAGCGCGGCGTTTCGGCCGTCCCCGGCACTGTTGTCGTCCGAGTAGGTGGTACCGTCCGGGGCGAGCAGTGTGATCTGCGGGTCGAGGACGCTGACCGTCGGCACCGACGTGTCGAACGGCTCGCCGGCGGCGTCGCCGGGGGTCGAGGTGGTCAGTACGATGCGGTTGCCGGCGGCGGCCACGAACGAGTACGTGTCCACGTCGCCGGCCGCCAGCAGCCCGCCCAGGGCAGCCTTCGCGGCACCAACCGGGGTGGCTGTGGCGTCCGAGTTATTCGGCTCGGCGTCCAACACCGCGTTGGTAGCCACCGTCAGGGTGTACGGGTTGGCGGCCGTGTCCTGCACCCGCACGAAATAAGTGCCCGTGGCGGTCGCGGCATAGCTGCCGACGGCCGTGTACCCGGCCCCGCCGCCGGCCACCACCGAGGTGGCGACCACCACCCCGGACGGGTCGAGCAGGGCGAGGGTTGCGGTCCCGCTGGCCTGCTGCAGCCCGGCGGTGAACACCACCCCGGCGGCCAGCGACACGGAGTAGTCGTCGAACCCGCCGGCGGCGTCCGACGTGCCGGTGACGGTGGTCACCGCCCCGCCGCCGGCCGACACGAAGCCGGTGAGCTTCTGGGCCATGGCCGTCGTGTTGTTGGCGGCCCCGCCCGGCGACTCGGCCTCCGGCTGGGCGTTGAGCTGGGCCTGCACGGTGTACGCCCCGAGGGTGCCGGTGGCGGCCGTCACCTGAATCTTGTAGGTGCCGGCCGACAACGGCACCCCGTACACGGCGGCCACCTTGCCGACCCCGCCCGCTGACGCTGCGCCGACCTGGGTGCCGTCCGGGGCTAGGACGACTACCTTCGGGGACAGGCTGGTGTCCGGGGTGACGATCACGTTCAGGTTCTGCCCAGCCTCGACGGACAGGGTGTACACGGCTAGGTCTTGGTCCGACCCGAACGTGCCGCCGACGGCCGACGGGGTCTGGTAGGCCAGTGACCCGAGCGGGGCCAGCGGCACCAGGGGGGTGGGCAGCTCGGTGGTGCTGGTCACCGGGCGGACCGTCAGGGTCGTGTAAGCCGTCGTGTTGGTGAAGCCGAACTTGTCGGCCACCGCCCCCTGCTTGATCTGGGCGTACACGGTGCCGGTCGGCAGGGCGCCGAGGAAGAACCGCACGGTGACCCCGTCCGGCTGGACTGCCGACCCGGTGACGGTGCCGTCCTTGGCGCTCAGTTGGAGGTCGCCGGCTGACACCGTGAGCGGGTCCACGGGCTCGTTGAACTGGACGTTCAGGAACCCCTGATCGGGGCTGACCACCGAGCCGACATCCGGGGTGAACCCGGCCATCGCCAGTTGGGTCTGGTCGTACCCGAAGTAGGCGGCGAAGCGGTCCTTGCCCGCCGCGTTGTCCCCGGCCGTGCCGTCGAAGTTCTGGTCCAACGGCGAGCCGTCGTCGGCGGCCAGGATGTCCGGGCCGACCGTCAGGGCGTACTGGCCCTGGCCGGCGTTGGCCGCCGGCGGGGTGAAGGTGATGGTCAGCACCGTGTTGCCGGCCGACCAGGCGAACCCGAGCAGGTTGGCGGACAGGTTGCCGCCGGGGCCGGTGAACGACACGACATCGGTGCCGAGGGCGAAACTGCCCGGGTTCATCGGCTCGCTGAACGTCAGGGCAATGCTGCCCGGGGCCACGCCGGACCGGCCGGGGGGCGTCACCGCGATCACCGCCGGCTTGCCAGCGGTCGTCGGCAGAGCGTTCGACAGAACCACCGCCCCGGTGCCGGTGGCGCTGCTGTTGGCTGTGCTGGCCCCGCTGCCGAGCTGGCGGCGGGCGAAGGCGGTCCAGATTTCCCGCCGGTTGACCCCGCCGGTCAGGTTCACGTCGGCCCGCAGGAGGGCGTCCCGGGCCTCGGTGAACGACGGGTTGGCCGGCTGTAGCTTCATCCCGTCCATGACCAGTTGGAGGGTCAGCTTGTTGCCGGCCGAGGCCGCCCCGCCGCCGGCCACATACCCGGTGGACAGGTCCGCGTCGAACCCGTACTTGTCGATCAGGAGCCAGTTCAAGTCCCACAGGGCCGACGTCCAGATCTCGCCGGTGTCGTGGACCTCGGGGCTGGTCCCGGCCGAGTTATAATCCGCCCAGTTGATCGGGTTGGCGGTCAGGTCGTACGTGTACGGGTTGCGGCGGATGCCGGGGCCCGTCCCCGGCTGCTCGCCGACGACGTACCCGCCGATGGACGACTGGGTGTTCTTCGTGTCCGACGCCACCTGGGTGTACATGAGGGCGAAGAAGTCGCTCCACCCCTCGCCCATGCCGGCGCTCTGGAAGGTGCCCAGGGCGCCGGAGTTGGCCGGGCCGCCGGTCAGCCGGTTGCTCACCCCGTGGCCGTACTCGTGGGCCATCACCCCGTTGTCCAGGTCGCCGTCCCGCAGCGGGTTGGTCACGTTCC
Source organism: Fimbriiglobus sp. (assembly GCA_043787415.1). Lineage (GTDB taxonomy): Bacteria > Planctomycetota > Planctomycetia > Gemmatales > Gemmataceae > JAXMAZ01. The sequence continues at coordinate 11,654 of JAYVUZ010000054.1, forward strand.
ACAAGTACATCTGCATCCGCCCGGAGAACCCGTCCGGGGGCGTTGCGAAGTTGGCGTTGTTCGCGTTCGGCGGGGTCAGGGCGGACCCGTCCTGGGCGTCGGCGTTCACCGCGTCCCCGCCGGCCCCGGCCCCGGCGTAGTTGAGCCGCTGGAAGTTGCCGGCCGCCTCGGTGAATCCGTAGGCGGCGTTGGTGTCGTGCAACCAATTGTTGTAGTAGAAGAGTTGGGCGAGCGCGGCGTTGCGGTACGTGCTCGGGTTCCGGGCCAGGTCGAGCGAGCCGTCGAACACCTGCCCGGCGCCGCCGTCGAGCCGGTTGCCCCCGGCGGTCGGGTCGGTGATCACCGGGTTGGTGTCGAGCAGGTCCAGGGTGGCCGACACGTTGTTGCCGCGGGTGTCCGTAAACTCGCCGCCGGCCGTCCCGTTGGTGTCGTGCCAGCCGAACGGCGACCAACGCGGGTCGTACGGGTTCACCTCGAACGTGCGGGTGCCGCCGCCCCCCAGGTCGCCGGGGGCCTCGTTCGGGGCGGCGAACACGTTGTACGTGCCGAAGTGGTCGATCCAGTTGCTGACGTACAGCACCTGCCCGGTCAGGGTGTCCACCCCCACGTCGTACCAGTTCTGGCCGTCCCGGGTCTGGAGGTTGAAGTGCCACACCGGCCGGGCCGACCCGCTGGCAGTGGTGTACACATACGCCAGCTTGGCGGCGACCGGCTCGCGGGACGCCTCCGGGCTGGTCAGCACCGTCGTCCGCTCCGGGTCGTCTGCCGCGGACAGGACCGCCGGCACCGCCTTCACGATGTCGTACCCGAGTTGCACCGACGCCTCGACCACCGCCGCCTGGGCCGACACCGTCGGGGCCGGCACGCCGGCGGCCGTGGTCTGTGCCGCCAGCCCTGGGAAGAACCCGCCGTTGACGGCGACCAGACGCCTGTCGGCCGTGTAGTGGACCCCGACACTGCTGTTGATCACCGGCAGCCCGTTCACCCGCTGCTGCAGGTAGACGTGCTGCATCCCCCGGGCATCCTGGTCGGCGTACCCGCTATCCACCCCGACCAGTCGCGGGTCGGTGTCGGCCTCGGCCAGCCCGAAGTACCCGCGGTACTCCCGCAAGTTCTGCCGGGCCAAATCGTCCCGGGTGCCCGGCTGCGGGCCGGTGAGCGAGCCATTGGTGTTTTCCACACCGACCGAAACCGGGTGGTCGTAGTGGTCGACATCGCCGGTGCCGGCCAGCCAGCCGAACGGATAGCGGCCCACCGTCCAGTCGGTCAACAACACCGTCGGCACCGCCCGGTCTTCGAGCGTAACCAGATGCAGTGGCAACGTGTTGCGGCTGGGCGAGCGGGCGAACAGGGCCATGAGGCGGCTCCGTGGGCAGACGATCAAGGAGGGTCCGCGAACGATAATCAGACGAAAAACCGGCGGCGAGTTGCCGGCATGGGGAGTTTAACAGTTTCCGACGAGTCATCCCGGAAGGTGGATTTAGCAAGTAGACTAACCCGCGGGATTAATCGTGACAATGTAAAACTCGCCACCCACCCACGCCGGCAAGCCGGGTAGGTTGAGTAACCGGCAACGGTTCGAGAACAGGCACTCACCGAGGTGGGGGAAACGCCATCCCGCCGGCAGCGGCCGCCATCGCCCGTCGGCGGGTGGGCAGGAACTGGGCCGCCAACTCGCGGCACCGTTCGGTCGGCGGGGTAAGCTGTTCCAACCGGCTGACGTGTAGCCGAAACCCGACCGTATCAGGCCACCGTGACAGTTCGCTCGCCGCCCGCAGGTGGAAGCCGAAGGCCGCCGCCACGGCCTCGGCCGTCCGGGCGGCGATTAGTTGGTTGGTGTCGGTGCCAGGGTCGGCCGTCCACACCGACAGTTGGAAGCTGGCGTGGTTGGCGATCAGCCGCCGGCCGTCGGCGGTGAACGCCACCCGGGCCGGAAAGGCGGCGTCGCCGTACCGGCTGGAGGTCGGCGCTTTGACCAGTACGGTGCCGCCGGTGTCGGCCCGGTACACCACCACCCGGTCGTCGTACCGGGCGGCGGCCAGTCGCTCGCCGTCCGGGCTGAACGCCAGACCGGACACCCGGCCGACATCCCGGTTCGCCCACGACAGCCGGCCGGCCGTAATGTCCCACAGGTACACCCGGATCACCTGTGGCTGTTCGGTCGGCGACCAGCACACGCCGTCCGTAGGCCGACGCGACAAGCGTGGTGAGTTTGGTCGGATCGTTCACCGGCAGCCGCTCCGTGTGGCCGGTGCGAGGATCGAGCAGCACCAGCCCCCCCGGCTCGGTCGGCAACGACAGCACGCCGAGGGCTAGCCGGCCGTCCGGCAGGAACACTAAGCTGTGGTACACGGCCGGCCCGCCGTCCTACTGGTACTGTACCGCCCCGGTGGCCGTGTCCCACACCCGCAGCGGGAACACGGCCCTGCCATCCGGCCCGGTCAGCGAGCCGATGACCGCGGCCGTCCGGGCTGAAGCCGGCGGCGAGCACGGACATCGCCGGCAACGGCGGCAGCGGGCCGACCTGCCCGCCGGTGGCCGTGTCCCACATGGCCGGCCGGGTGCTAGTGGCCGGACCGAGCAGCCGCCGGCCGTCCGGTGACAGGGCAAAATCGGCGAACTGGTAGCGGGCGCGTTTGGTCAACCCGTCTAGCGCCACCTGCCGGACCGGGACGAAGCCGACCGGGTCGAACCGGGTCAGCTCGCCGCGGAAGGTGTCCAGCCGCCAGCCGGCCCCGTCGGCGGTCGCCCACAGGCCCCCAAACTCGCTCGGGCCGGTATACCCGTGGCTCTCCGGCGGGGCGAGGTGCGGCATCGCCCCGCCCTGCCCGCCGCCGCGGGTCAAGTCCCAGCAGGCGACCGTGTTGGACATGCCGCCCGTCACCAGCCGGCTGACCGCCGGGTCGTAGGCCAGTGCCCGCGGCCCGGCCGGGTGGCCGGACAGGGTTGCCAGTTGGTTGCCCTCGGTGAGACTCCACAGCCGGGCCGACCCGTCCCCCGCACCCGTGGCCACGGTCCGGCCGTCCGGCCCGACGGCGATCGCCGTCACGCGGTTGGCGTGTTCCCCCAGCTCGAACCGCACCGCGCCGGTGGCGGCGTCCCACACCCGCACCCGCCGCCACGCGAACCGCTTCTCGAGCAGGGACCGGCCGTCCGGGGTGAACAGCAAGTCTTCGTCGTGGCGGTCGCGCGCGTCCAACTGCCGATGCTCGTCGGGGTCGGCCTCGAACCGCTGGCCCCACACCGGCGAGCCGTCGGCCACATCCCACACCCCCGGCCCGCCTACCCCGGCGTAGCAACGGGTGGCGGCCACCCGCCGGCCGTCGGGCGACAGCACGGCCAGCCGCCCGACCCCCTCGATCCGACTCCGCACTTCGCAGGCCGGCAGGTCGACGACGACGAGGGCCGCCGGCCCGCCGAGCGGGCCGACCCGCACGGCCGTCCGCCCGGATGGCAGCACGTCCAGGGGGGCTACCAGCATGCCAGGCTGGACGGTCATGCTGGTCACGACGCGACCGGCGGGAACGTCGTACGGAGTGATCTCGCCCCGCCCGCTGCCGCGGACCAGCCACCGACCGTCCGGGCTGAGCCGCGCGACGGGCGTGCGGTCCGTCGGGCCGAACACCGGCGACGCCGGCCAGCTCTGGGCGGTCGGCCGGCCGGTCCGCAGGTCGGTGACGGTCAGCCCGCCGTAGTGGTCCACAGCGGCCACCCGGTCGGCGTCCAGCCAGACCACCTGCCGGGTTTTAAGCGGTAGCACCCGCCGGGGGGCGAGGACCAGTTTGCCAGTGCGGCGGTCACGGACCTCCAGGTACGACGGCTGGTCGGTGTCCCAGCGGTAGTTGTCGCGGTACGGGTCGCCGCACGTGACCGCCGGCAGGCGGCCGTCCGGGCTGACGGCCAGCACCTGCGGCCAGTATTCCGCCCCCTGGGTAAGCGTCTCCCGCCACAAAACGGGGTGGGCCAGCCGGTGCAGGTGGTGCCACTCCCAGCCCCGCTCGGCGGCCGACAACAGCTCCCGGCGGGCCAGTTGCATGTCCCCGGCCTGGATGAGTTGGGCGGTGCCGCTGGTGCGGAAGTCGGACAGCCGCGACTCGGCAACTCGCGTCGTTGCCACGGCCTCGTCCCGTGCGGCTACGGCTTCGGCCTTGGCACGGGCTTCGGCCACGGCGTTGGCTTCGGCTGAGATGGCGCTGGCCTCGGCCGCATCACGGGCGTCCACGGCCTGCCGCCACTGCCAGCCGACCCCGGCCAGCCCGGCCGCGACCACCACCGTCAGGGTGGCGACCAGCCCGGCCACTGAGCTGGTCGTACAGCATGGCCCCGAGCGAGTACACGTCCACCGCCGGGGCGGTGCCGTCCGGCAGCCCGAGGGCCTGCTCCGGGGCCATGTACTGCGGGGTGCCGACGACCGTCCCGACCTCCGTCAGGGCGACGCCGCCCGGCGGCAGGGCCGACGCCACCCGGGCCACCCCGAAGTCGGTCACTTTCGGCGTGCCGTCGGCCGTGAACAGGATGTCGGCCGGCTTCAGGTCGCGGTGGACGACCCCGCGCTGGTGGGCGTGGTGGACGGCCCCGGCCAGGGTCCGCATCAGCGCGGGCCGCCTCCCGCGGCGGCTGCGGCTTGCCGGCCGTGCGGGCTTGCAGGCTGGCCCCGGGTAGGAACTCGCAGGCCACGAACGGCAGCCCGTCGTGGGTGCCCACGTCGAAGATGCCGACGATGTTCAGGTGGGCGAGCTGGGCCATCGCCTCGGCTTCCGTCTGGAACCGCGGCAGCACGTCCGGGTGCGGGCAGACGAGTGGCATCTTGACGGCCGCCCGCCGTCGCAGCCGGGGGTCGTACGCCTCGTACACCACGCCCATGCCGCCGCGGCCGACCTCGCGGAGCAACTGGTAGTCGCCGGCTGTCATCAGGGCGATCGGCCGCGGGGTGTCGGTCGGCCGCGGGGTGACGGTCGCGGGCGACAGGCGCAGGGTCGGTCGGTCATACGCGGCAGCCCGGGCGAATGCGTGCTCGAGCTTAGGACAGGAACCGGGTTCCGGCCGGCCGCCGGGCGCGGTACAGTTGAACACTCGCCTGAAGCCTGTCGCCGGAGTCGGAAATGCTGTCGCTGGTCTTCACTCTGGTCGCCGCCCCGCCGCCGGTCAGCTTCGTCCGCGACGTGGCCCCGGTGTTGAAGGAGAGCTGCCTGGGCTGCCACGACGCCCGCAAGGCCAGCGGCAAGTACGACCTGTCCACCTACGAGAAGCTCCGCACCGGCGGGCCGAGCGGCGACCCGATCACCCCCGGCGACGCCGAGGCGAGCGACTTCTACACCCTGCTCGTGACGCACGAGCAACGTCGGATGCCGCCGCGGGACAAGGGCGACGCGGTAGCCCCGGCGAAGGCGGCGGTGGTCAAGCGGTGGATCGCCGAGGGGGCCAAGCTGGACACCGACGTGTCGCCGACGGCGGACGTGAGCCGGGAACTACGCAAGCGGTGGGTGCCGCCGGCCCCGCCGGCAAAGTACGCCTTCCCGCCGGCCGTCACCGCGCTGGCGTTCAGCCCGGACGGCAGCGAGCTGGTGACGGGCGGGGTTCACGAGCTGTTCCGCTGGGACGCGGCCACCGGCAAGCTCAAGTCGCGGCTGCCGACGCGGATGGAGCGGGCGCACGCCGTGGCCTTCCTGCCGGACGGCCGGCTGGTGGTGGCCGGCGGCCGGCCGGGGCAAGAGGGCGAGGTGCGGGTGTTCGCCGATGACGGGTCCGAGCGACTGTTGGAAGCCGACGACTCGGTGCTTTGCCTAGCCGTGGCGGCGGACGGCAAACGGATCGCCGCCGGCGGCTGCGACCGGCAGGTGCGGGTGTGGGACGTGGGCGTGGCCCCGCCGAAGCTGACGCACACCATCGACAGCCACGCCGACTGGGTGCTCGGGCTGGCGTTCAGCCCGGACGGCAAGCGGCTGGCCTCGGCGGCCCGGGACAAGACGGTGAAGGTGTGGGACTTCGCGGCCAACGAGAGCGTGGCCAGCTTCACCGACCACACCGGCCCGGTGGCCGCCGTGGCGTTCGCCGGCGACCGGCTGGTGAGCGGCGGGGCGGACAACGTGTTGCGGTCGTGGTCGCCGGGGGCCGACGCCAAGGCCAAGCAGGCCGGCGGGCACGGCGACGAGGTGACGGCCCTGCTGCCCGTGGGCACGCTGCTGGTGAGCGGGTCGGCCGACGGCACGGTGCGGACCTGGGACGCCGGCAAGCTGGCGGCCGGCAAGACGCTGCCGCCGTTCGGCGACTGCGTGTACGCGGTGGCGGCGGCGGCCGACGGCAAGCGGATCGCGGCCGGGGGGCACACCGGCGAGGTGCGGGTGTTCGACCTGGCCGGCACGGAGCTGCTGCGGTTCGTCGCCGCCCCGCGGTAGGCGTTCGCGCCGCCGTGTCACATTTCCACCCGCCGCCGGTTCTCCGCCAGTGGGCGTGTCGGAATTCCCCGCACCCGCCCGCTCGACCTGGGACCGAGCCGGACATTTCCCCGGCGGCGGCCGGCGGCCCGCTCTACCTCATAGGGGACGGCCCCGGTAGAGCACTCTGACCCGACAGCACGCCATGCCCGCCCCGACCACCACCGCCGACCTGGTTGCCATCCTCCGTAGGAGCGGGCTGGTCGAGCCAGCCCGGCTCGACGCCCACCTGCTGGCCCGGCCGGCCGACGGGCTGCGGCCGAAAGACCTGGCCCGCCAACTGCTGGCCGACGGGCTGCTGACGCCGTTCCAGGCCGACCAACTCCTGAAGGGCAAGCACCGCGGCTTCTTCCTGGGCAAGTACAAGCTGCTCGACCGCATCGGCATGGGCGGCATGGGCCAGGTGTTCCTGGCCGAGCACGGGGCCATGCGGCGGCGGTGTGCCGTCAAGGTGCTGCCGCCCGACCGGGCCGACAACCAGTTCACCAAGGAGCGGTTCCTGCGGGAGGCCCGGGCCATCGGCCAGCTCGACCACCCGAACCTGGTGCGGGCGTTCGACGTGGACACCGACGGGGACGTGTGCTTCCTGGTCATGGAGTTCGTGGACGGGGTGACGTTCCACGACCTGGTGTGCCGGTTCGGCCCGCTCACCCCGCACCGGGCGGCCCACTACCTGATGCAGTCGGCCCGCGGGCTGGACTACCTGCACACACTCGGCCTGGTCCACCGGGACGTGAAGCCGGCCAACTTGCTGGTGGACCGCCAGGGGTGCGTCAAGCTGCTCGACCTGGGGCTGGTGCGGAGCGAGGCCGAGGGGGACGAGCTGACCCGGGCGGAGGGGGTGAAAATCCTCGGCACGGCCGACTACCTGGCCCCGGAACAGGCCGTCGATTGCTCCACCGTGGACGTGCGGGCCGACCTGTACGCGCTGGGGGCCACCGGCTACTTCCTGCTGACGGGCAAGGCCCCGTTCGAGGACAACCAGGCGGCCAGCAAGCTGCTCGCCCACCAGATGATGCCGACCAAGCCGGTCCACGAGCTGAACCCGGCGGTGCCGCCAGAGCTGACCGCCGTAATCGACCGGCTGATGGCCAAGAAGCCGGCCGACCGCTACCAGACGCCGGCCGAGCTGGTGGCCGCCCTGGCCCCGTGGACGACCGCCCCGCCGGCCCCGCCGACGGACGCCGAGATCCCGGCTATCTCGGCCGGCGCGTATGCTAACGCCTCCAGCGGGGTGAACTTCTCGGCCAAGCCGCCGGCGGTCGGCGGCGGCCAGTCGAGCAACAGCTCGAACGTGCGGTACAACCTGGACCAGCAGTCGTCGGCGGCCGGGATGCAGCTGGCCATCACGCCGCCGCCGGTGAAGCCGGCCGAGCCGCCGGCGGCGCTGCCGGTGAAGCCGGCCGGCCCGCCGGTGCTGCTGGCGCGGGTGGCCTACGCCCGGCCGGGGGCCGCCCAGCCGGTCGCGGAGGCGGCAGCGGCCCCGTGGTTGTTGCCGGTACCCAAGCCGCCGGCCGCCCGGCCGCTGGCCGAGCCGGCCCGACCGGCGGTCGCCCCGCGAAAGGGCCAGCGGTGGGCGCCGGCGGTCATCGGGTTCGCCCTGGTGGTGGCCGTGGCCGGGTGGAACGTGGCCCAGGTGAGCGGGGCGACCAAGCCGCCGGCAACCGAGCAAGTGCGGCGGTGATCCCGGTTCGTAGCCCGACCCGCGAGCGAGGATCGAACCTCGCTCGCGGGTCGGGCTACGAACCGGGGCGGTAAGATGGCAGCATGCTCCGCCCCCGCCTCCGCCCTGAGGTCCGCGGCCACCGCCAGCCCGACGGGTCGGTGGTGCTGCTCGACGCCGCCCGAGTGACGCCCACCCAACTCACCCTCACGCCGAGCGCGGTGCAGGTGGTCGGCCGGCTCGACGGCACCGCCACCGTGGCCGACATCGCCGCCGCCTGCGGCCTGCCGGTCGCCGGCGTTCAACCGCTCCTCGACGCCCTCGACGAGAGCCTGTTCCTCGACGGCCCGACCTTCCGCGCCTACCTGAACGGCCCGGAGCGGCGGCCGTCGTGCGTCGGCTGCTACCCGCCGGACCCGGACGCCGTCCGCGAACAGCTCGACGGCCTGTTCACGGCCCCCGGCGGCCCCGGCCTACCCGGCGCGGTGCGGCCCGACCTGCCCCCGGTGCGGGCGGTGCTGGCCCCGCACATGGACTACGCCCGCGGCGGCGTCACCTACGGCTGGGCGTTCAAGGAGCTGGCCGAGCGGACCCGCGCCCGGCTGTTCGTGATCGTGGCGACGAGCCACTACTCGGGCGAGCGGTTCACCCTCACCCGCCAGCACTTCCGCACCCCGCTCGGCCTGTGCGAGACGGACCGGCGGGCGGTGGACCTTCTGGCCCGGGAGTACGGCCCCGGCGTGTTCAACGACCCGCTCGCCCACTACCCGGAACACTCGGTCGAGCTGGAAGTCGTACTGCTCCAGCATGTCGTCCGCGAGCCGTTCCGCATCGTGCCGCTGCTGTGCGGGTCGTTCGCCGACCGGGTGGCGGCCGGCACCGCCGCGAGCGACGACCTGGCCCGCATGACGGCCGCCCTTCGCACACTGGAAGCCGAAGTGGGCGAACCCGTCTGCTACGTCATCAGCGGCGACCTGGCGCACATCGGGCCGAAGTTCCGCGACCCGGTGCCGCTGGACGACGCCCGGCTGGCCGCCAGCCGCCGGCAGGACGACCGCATTCTGGAACAACTGGAAGCCGCCGACCCGGCCGGGTACTTCCGGGGGATCGCCGGCGAGGGGGACGAGCGGAACATCTGCGGGCTACCGCCCACCTGGCTGACCCTGACCGCGGCGCGGCCGGCCCGCGGCCGGGTGCTGCACTACCAGCAGTACGTCCACCCGCAGCGGCACGAGTCGGTGAGCTTCGCCGCCGCCGCGTTCGACGCATGACTGCCCGAGAACTCGACACCGCCCTGACGCGAATGGTCGCCGAGGCGACGCCCGGGGTGTGCATCACCCCCCGCTACCGGCTCAGGTATTTTGCCTGGGGCGAATCGGCCGGGCCGCCGCTGGTGTTCATCCACGGCATGAACGATCTGGCCCGGTCGTTCGCCCCCGTCATGGCCCGGCTGGTGGACGCCGGGTTCCGGTGCGTCGCCTACGATCTGCCGTGCGGGGACGGCGACGGCGCGAACCTGGGCATGGTCCGACACCCTCACTTCACCGCCGACCTGGTGTGTCTACTCGACCACCTGGGCGTTGTGAGGTGTGACCTGTTCGGCTCGTCGTTCGGCAGCACCATCGCCCTCCGCACGGCGGGGGAACACCCCGACCGGGTGCGGCGGGTGGTGCTGCAAGGCGGGTTCGCCCGCCGACCGCTGCACTGGAGTGAGCGGGGGTTGGCCCGGCTGGGGCGGTACTGGTTCGGGGTGCGGATGGGCGACCTGCCGTTCCGCGGGCGGCAGATGTGGCAACTGGAGGGCGGGCCGTTCGCCGGGCTAGCGGATGCCGCCGCGTGGCGGTTCTTGCTGGCCAACACGGCGGGGTCGCCGGCGCGGGCCTGTGCCCTGCAGACGCTCATGTTGGACCGGCTCGACCTGCGCCCGCTGTTGGGGCGGGTGCGAAGCCCCGTGCTGATGATCGGCGGGGACCGGGACGGGATCGTGCCGCGGCGGTACGAGGCGGAGGTCGAAGCGGGGGTGCCGGACGTGCGGCGGGCGGAGTTCCGCGGCTGCGGCCATTACCCGCAATACACCCGGGTGGCCGAGACGGCGGCGGAAGTGGTTCAGTTCCTGCCCTTGAAGGCGGGGCCGGAGTCGGCATAATTCGAGGACACCGCTGGAGTGGTGAAATGGCAGACACGCCAGTTTGAGGGACTGGTGCCCGAAAGGGCGTGCAGGTTCAAGTCCTGTCTCCAGCACTGACGGAAAGTACTGTTTAGTAAGGGGTTGCGGCGAGGGCCGTGACCCCTTTTGTTTTGAACGCCGCCCGAGTTTACGCCCCGTGGTACAGTTTTGGTACACTTCGCCCGGGTGATACGGGGGTTGCGTCGATTGCCACGCTCCAGCTCCGCAACGGGGTCAGCTACCGGGTGCTGTTCCAGTACGCCGGCCGGCGGCACAACCTGCACGTCGGCAAGGTGTCGGCGGCCGATGCCCAACTCGTGCTCGGCCAGGTCGAGTTGTTGCTCGGCCGCGTCAAGGCCGGGCTGCTGACGGTGCCGCCGGGGGCCGACATCGTCGCCTTCCTGGCAGCCGGCGGGAAATTGTCCCAAGCGTCGCCGTCGCCCGCCGCCCGGCCGAGGGAGCCGCTCACCCTGGGGCGGCTGCGGTACGAGTACGTGGCCGCCCACCGCGGGTCGCTGGCGGACAACATGCTCGGCGAGATCGTCACCCACTTCAAGTACCTGGTCGAGACGTTCGGGGCCGGGTTCCGGGTGGAGTCGCTGGAGCTGGCCGACCTGCAGCGACACGTCAAGTGCCGCGAGGCCGTCACCAACTCCCAGGGCCGGCCGGTCAGCGCCGTGACCGTCCGCCGGGACGTGACCACCTTCCGGATGGCCTGGCGGTGGGCGGCGACTTCCCGCGGGTGGGCAGCGTGCGGTTCAAGCCGACCGCCGACAAGCTGCCGTACATGACCCTGGCCGAGGTGGAGCGGCGGCTGGCCCAGGGGGGCGACCCCGACCGGCTGTGGGAGTGCGCGTACCTGCCGCCGGCCGAGCTGGCGGACCTGCTGGCCCACGTCCAGGCCCAAGCCCACGCCCCCGGGTGGCTGGCCCAGATGGTGGGCCTGGCCGCCTACACCGGGCTACGGCGGAGCGAGCTGCTGCGGGCCGAGGCGGCGGACGCCGACCTGGCGGCCGGTGAGCTGACGGTGCGGGAGCGGAAGCGGAAAAAGGGGACGGCCACCACCTGCCGGGTGCCGCTCCCCAAGCCCGCCGCGGCCATGCTGACTCGGTGGCTCGAAGTGCGGCCCGCGGGCAGCCCGTTCCTGTTCGCCGAGGCGGGCACCCGGCCGCACAGCCGCATCCGGGGCAGGACGGCCGGCGGCCGGACCGGCGTGCCCGGGCGGGGGTCGGGGGTGACGGTCCGCACCCCGCCGGGGGCGTCGGGGGTGACCCCGGACACGGCCAGCGACCACCTGGACCGGGCGCTGGCGGCCGCCCCCCGGTGGGCCGGCCTGAAGGGCTGACACGTGCTGCGGCACTCGTTCATCTCGGCCTGCGCCAACGCCGGGGTGGACCAGCGGATGATCGACGCCTGGGTCGGGCACTCGACCGACGAGCAGCGGCGGCGGTACCGCCACCTGTACCCGTCCACCCAGCGGGCGGCCATCGACCGGGTGTTCGGGTGAGGTCACCGCCCCGGCAACAGCCCGTGCCGACGGAACCGCAGCAGCTCGTCGTGGCCGAGTACCCAGGCCAGGTGCTTGCCCCGGCCGCAGGCCTTCTTCACCCCGGCCAGCCGGCCCAGCCGGCAGTGCTCGCGGACGGTGAACGGCCGCAGCCCGGCGGCGGCGGCGAACTCGTCCACCGCGTACCAGTCCTTGACCGCCTCCCGCTCGACGAGCGCGGCCAGGAGCGTCTCGATGCGGCCGAGCCGGTCGAGGAGGTCCGGCGGCTGGGTGGCGGGCGGTTGGGTGAGTGTCACCGGCTCCTCCTCGGGTCGTGGTGCGAGGGGTCGATCAGGGATGCTAGCGGCGAGCGGGGCGTCCGTGCCCCGCCCGGGTTGTCGGCCCGCCCGCCGGCCGTCGCGGGCCATGTCGGCGAACGAGCCGGACCGGGGCCACGGGCAGCTGGCAGGCTCCGCGGGTTCGACGGCCGCGGCTATCTCTCCACCCCGCGGTCGGGAACGGTAGACGGCTCGGGTGCGTTGACCGGCTCGGGGCGGAAGACCTTGAACCATTCCCCAAACTGGTCCCGCAGGCGGGCGTTCCGGCGGCCCGCCCGCAGTTCGGCGTCGAGCCCCGTCCGGTCGGCGGGGGGCGGGTGCTTGTCGTCGGGCACGATGCGTCTCCTCGGTCGGGTGGGTCAGCGGGCCAGGGTGTGGCCCAGGAACACGCCGCGGATGCTCGCCTCCAGCAGCGCCCGCCGCCTGGGCGGCTGGTACACCAGCCGGCGGAGGCCGTCGGCGATCACCGCCAGCCGCCGGCCGTCGGCGGCCCGCCCGGACCGGGCGGCGGTCAGGGCGCGGGACAGGAGCGAGCCGTCGGGGGCGGCCGACAGTGCCGCCAGCCCCGCGAGGGTCGGGGGCGTCGCCGCCAGCAGTTCGCACACCCCCAACCCCGTCGGGGGGTGCCCGGCGGCCAGCAGCAACGCGCCGAGGCCGGCCACCACCGTCTCGCAGGACGCCGCCAACTCGGCGGCCGTGAACTCCTCCGGAACCAAGTCGATCACGTCGTCGAACACGGGAAAGCTCCTCAGGGAAAGGGGCGGGTGGCGGTCCCCGCCCAGAAAACGGTCGGGTCACTTGCGGAACAGCGTGAGGCCCAGCCGCACGGCGTCCGCGCTCGGCGGCCCGTGCCTGTGCAGCAGCCAGACGACGCCCGCCAGCAGCGCCCCGGCCAGCACCAGGGCGTAGGTGAGCAGGGTCGTCACCCCGCCCACCACCGGCTTCACCACCCCGTCCCCGGCCGCCGCCGCCAGGTCGCGGGCGCCGGACAGGTACGGCTCCGGGTCGGCCAGGAAGGCCGTGAATGCGGCCCCGCCGGCCAGCGTCCCATTGTGCCGCCACAGGAAGTCCACGGCTCCATCGCCGTGTTTACCGATGACGCCCAGCACCTCCGGGTGTCGGCCCGCCTGGTCCAGCTCGCCGTCGAGCAGCATGGCCACCCGCCGGCCGTTGCGGGGGGTGACGGCCCCGAGCGCCTTGACGGCCTGCGCCCCGCCCCGCTCGATGAGCG
>JAYVUZ010000055.1:0-6957 GCA_043787415.1 Fimbriiglobus sp.
GGCCGCTCCCTGGCGGTCGCGGCTCTCACCAGACGGCCGGTTCCTACCATGCCGGCATGACCACGCGGCACACCCTCACCCTCGGCGGCCGGCGGGCGACGGTGTACCGCCCCACCGGCCCAACGCCGGCAGGCGGCTGGCCGTTGGTCGTGTTCCTGCACGGCACCGGCGGCACCCCCGAGTGGGTGGAGGCCGACACCGACTGGGCCGCCGCCGCCGGCCGGTGCGGGTTCGTGCTGGCGCTGCCGGAGGGCCAGCGGCCGGACCCGGCCAAGCCGCCCAAGTTCCTGACCAACCCGCCGCGGTGGAACGACCGGGCCGACCCGGCCGGGGCCGATGACGTGGGCTTTCTGGCGGACCTGGTGGGCGAACTGGCCGAGGGCGCCGTGTTCGTGAGCGGGTTCTCGAACGGGGCCGACATGGCCTTCCGGTTCGCCGCCGAGCGGGCCGACCTGGTGACGGCCGTCGCCCCCGTCGCCGGCTACTGCTGGACCGACGTGACGCCCAGCCGGCCGGTGCCGACCTTCTATATGGTGGGCGACGCCGACCCACTCCTGCCACTGGCCGGCGGGCCGGTGCGGCTGCCGTGGGGCACCACCGTGGGGCGGCCGGCGGTGGCCGACATGCTGACGAAGTGGGGGCGGCTGAACGGCCGGCCGCCGCGGACGCTGGTGGTGCCGGGCCTCGGCCACCACTGGCCGGGGGGCCGGGGGCTGATGGGCGAGAAGCTGGGCGGCCCGGCCGGCGGGCCGGTGGACGGCACGGCGGCGGTGTGGGGGTTCTTCCGCGAACACCTGTGACGGCAACCGACCTCGCTCCCGGTGGCCGACCGGCGTACAACACCGGCCATCATGGACCCGCTCGAACTGGCCTGGCTGGAGCTGTGCGAGGGCCGGGACACCGGCGGCGGGGCGTTCGCCGCCGTCGCCATCCCGCTGGTCGCCGCCGCCCTGCCGGCCGACCGCGACCCGCACCTCGCCGAGGCCGCCGCCGCGGAAGCCGTCCTCGACCTGATCCAGCACCCGGAGCGATACAACCCGGCCAAGCTGGGCGTGTTCCCGTACCTCCGCATGGCCGCCCGCCGCGACCTGCTCAACCTGCTGAAAAAGGAATCCAAGCACCACGCCGGCCGGGAATCCGCCGAACGCGTCGAAGTCGCCGCCGCCGACCGGAACGACGGGCAGGACGAGCCGATGACACTCGACGAGTACCCGCCGCTGGCCGCCGCCATTGCCGAGCTGTCGGAGTGGGACCGGGCCGTGCTGGCGCTGATGCGGCAGGGCGAACGGGCCACCGCCACGTTCGCCGCCGCCCTCGGGCTGACCGGCACGCCGGCCGAACTGGCGGCCGAGGTCAAGACGGTGAAGGACCGGATCATCGCCCGGCTGAAGCGGGCAGGGAGGACCGCATGACCACCGACGCCGTGGCCCTGGCCGCCGACCGGGCGGCTAGCCGGCCGGCCTTCCTGGCCTTCGCCCTGGCCGAGTACGCCGCCGCCGAGGTGCTGGACGCCGCCGCCCTGGCCGCCCGGCTGGGGTGCCCGCCGGACATGCTGAACCATGTGCGGCTGTGCCTGACGCCGCCGGCCGACCCGGACGCGTGCCGGGCGGCGGTCGCCCGCATCGGCGACCAGTTCGGGGTGAACCGCGAGCCGCTGGTCGCCGCGATCGAGCTGGGGCGGACGGCCGTCGCCCTGCGGGACGACGTCGCCGGCGCCCCGGCCGAGGCCGGGTTCGTGCTGGCCGCCCGCGACAAGTCGTGACCCCCGTCTGGGTGGCCGACCTGGCGGCCCGGTTCTGGGCGGCAGCCGGCCCGCCGCCGCCGGTCCCCCGCGACCTGCTCGGCCCGGCCCGCGCGTTCGGGGTGCATGTGGCGACGTGGCCGGGGCTGACCGTCGGCCGGGTGGCGGCGTTCCTGGCCCGGCAGGGGATCGCCACCGCCCTGCCGGACCGCCGGCTGCACGCCTGCCTGTTCACCGTCCGCGGCCACGGGTTCGTCTTCCTCGACGCCGCCGACCCCGCAGCCGAGCGGCGGTTCTCGCTCGCCCACGAGCTGGCCCACTTCCTCCGCGACGCCGACGCCCCACGCCGGGCCGTGACGGCCGCGGTCGGGGCCGCCGCGGCGACCGTCCTCGACGGCCGGCCGGCGACGGTTGCCGAACGGCTGGCGGCGCTGCTCCGCGGGGTGCCGCTGACGACGCACGTCCACCTGATGCACCGGGACGACGCCGGCCGGCCGCTCACCCCCGCCGACCGCGAGGCCGAGGACGCCGCCGACCACCTGGCCGGCGAATTGCTGGCGCCGGCCGGGTTATTTGAAGGGGAGTCGGCGGAGGTCATCCGCGAGCGGCTGGGGGCCGGGTTCGGGTTCCCCGACGGCGCGGCGGCCGGCTACGCCCGCACCCTCCGGCCGCCGGCGTGGCGTGACCCACTGCTGGCGCGGCTCGGAATTATCGGGTGAATGACCGTCGCACACGCTACAGTTGGCCGGAACCGTCCGACGGAGGCCCGCCCATGTCCGCACAACCGCCACCGGCCGACGACATCGCCGCCACCTTCGGCGAGCCGCTGTCGGCCATGCTCGACGGCCGCGGCTGGCGGCCCGGGTTCGACCTGCTGGCCGAGTACGCCCGGGTCGAAGACCAGATCGCCGACGCCGTCCGGTTCGAGACGGACCAAGTGGCCGAGGTGCGACGGCACGTCTTCCCCCGGCTGAAGGACGCCGGGGTGGCGCCGCCGGAGGCCGGCCACTACGTCGCCACGGCGGACGAGATCCGGGCCACCCACCTGGGGCTGCTGTTCAACGGCGGGGTGACGGCCTGCGACGGCACCCACCAGATGCACGACACCCTGGCCCTGACCGTCCACCAGATCGGCGTCGCGCTGGTGAGCTACGCCGGCGACGGCGGCACCTGGAGTCACCGCCTGTTCCGCCGCGACCTGCGGCAGGACCACGGCGACCCGGTCGAGACGATGACCCAGCTACTCGCCGCCCGCGGCAACCGCGGCGCCCTCAACCACCCGGACCGGCGGGACGACCTGAACGAGCTGGCCCAGCGGGCGCTGATGAGCTACGCCGAGGCCCAGTTCCTGCTCGAAAAGCCGGATGCGAAATCCCTCTGGCGGCTCGGGCACGGCAGCCCGGCCCCGTACCAGTTGCTCGGCGGCGTGAACCGGCCGGACTTCACCGTGGCCGCCATCCGGGTGCTGCGGAAGCTGATCGCCCACGAGCGGTTCGTGTACGTGTCCAGCGAGCCGGCCGATCGGCTGGCGCTGACCATCGGCCAGGCGCTGCGGCCGCGGGAGTACGCCGTCATCGGCACCCTCACGGAGCGGATCACCCCGTTCGTGGACAAGGTGCGTCTGACCGGCCCGGCGGGCACCGACCTCGACTGGGCGGCGGGCGAGCGGCTGTCGCCGACCGACTGGGTGATCCGGTTCCGGGACGAGGTGGCCGCCGAGGTGCTGTACGGCGTCTACCGGGCCAGCACCCTGGCCCCGCCGCAGATGTTCTACTGCCACCGCAAGCACCACGAGGTGGCCGCCCGCATCGCCATCGCCGACAGCGAACTGCAACCCGACCGCGGCTGGCCGGTGCTCATCGATCTGGCCGACCACGCCTGCAAGCTGTGCCACGGCGGCACCGGGCTGAAGGCCGTGGCCGACGCGGCGTATGCCCGGGTGGCCCCGCCGTTCGTGTACCAGAGCGAGCGGGCCAACCGGCCGGGGTGAACGATCGTGGCGAGCGGCCGGCGTAAGCCGGTCCGGGCGGCAAATCACCCGCGCCGGGACCGGACCGGCTTACGCCGGCCGCTCGCCACCAACCAAGACCGACCGAAGAGGTTCCACCGTGCCCGACACCGCGACCGCCGACACCGCCATCCTGTTACCCTCGCTGGCTGCCGACATCCAACTGGCCGGCGGCCCCGTCGCCCCCGACCCGGCCGACGCCGCCGCCGTCGGCCGCACCACCTTCGACCAGGCCAGCAGCGCCGACCTGACGGTGAGCGTGCTGCTCGCCCCGGACAAGCTGGCCACGCTGCCCAGCCAGGCGCTCGTCCGCATCGAGAGCCGGGCCGACGGCCGGACGTACCTGGGCACCGTCACCGCCGGGCCGTTCGCCGAGCCGGACGGGCTGTCCGCCGGCTCGCCCCTGCTGACGGTCACGACCATCCGCGGCGGCGGCTACCTGCCCAGCTTCCACGGCCGGGTGCAGGTGACGCTGCACGGCGAGAAGGTGAACGGTGCGGTGGTGCCGCCCCGGCTGCGGCCCCGGCCGAACAGCCCGGTGTTCGTGCTGGACGACGCCGAAAGTGCCGCCGAGTTGAAGTGCGGCGGCGACATCCGGCTGGGCACGGTGTTCGGCCGGGACGCGGTCGAGGTGGGCATCCCGTCGGCCCGCAAGGACGTGCTGCCGCGGCACACGGCGATCCTCGGCACCACCGGCGGGGGCAAGTCGAACACCGTGGCCGGGCTGGTGAAGCGGGCCGTGGACGCCGGCCTGGCGGTGGTGCTGCTGGACGTGGAGGGCGAGTACACCCGGCTGGACGAGCCGGCCGACGCCCCGAACATCCTGGCCGGCCTGGCCGAGCGCCGTCTCGTGCCCGAAGGGGTGCCGGCCGACAAACTGACGGTGTACCACCTGACCGGCCGCGAGCCGGCCAACCCGCACGCCGCCAACCTCACGCCATTCAGCCTCCAGTTCGCGCGGCTGTCGCCGTACACCGCCTGCGAGCTGATGGGGGCCAACGACGCCCAGGAGGAGCGATTCTTCGCCGCCTACGACATCGCCAAGCGGCTGATGCGGGAACTCGGCGTCTTCCCGGAGAAGGCCAAGCCGGCGGCCGAGCAGGAGAAGCAGGCGCGGATGTTGCTTCGGCTGGACGAGTTCGAGCGGGGCTACCCACGCCTCACCCTGTCCCGGCTGTTGGACGTGGTGTGCCTGTGCCACGCGGCGGTGGCCAAAGTGCCGTTCGAGGCGTTCAACCCCGAGTTCAAGGCGGACGCGGTGAAGGGGGCGGTGGACGCCAAACACCTGCCCGGCAACGCCGCCTCGTGGGGCAAGCTCAAGTCGCTACTTTGGCGGATGAAGCGGCTGGACGTGTTCGACCACCGGCGGGACGGCCCGGTGAAGTACGCCGACCTGGTGACGCCCGGCCGGCTGAGCGTGGTGGACCTGTCCGACGCCGGCCTGTCGGCGGTGGCCAACCTGGCGATTGCCGACCTGCTTCGCGGCATTCAGGAGGCCCAGGAGGCGGCGTACAAGCGGCACGAGGCCGACCCGACGGGCAAGCCGCCGGCGACGCTGGTGGTGGTCGAGGAGGCGCACGAGTTCCTGAGCCGGGAGCGGCAGGCGGACACGCCGGCGGTGTTCGACATGGTCAGCCGGATCGCCAAGCGGGGCCGCAAGCGGCGGCTCGGGCTGTGCTTCGTGACGCAACTGCCGGCCCACCTGCCGGCGCAGGTGTTGGGGCTGTGCAACAGCTTCGTGCTGCACAAGCTGACCGACCCGGCGGTGGTGAGCCAACTTCGCAAGAGCGTCGGCGGGGTGGACGACGGGCTGTGGGACCGGCTGCCGACGCTGGCCCCCGGCCAGGCGGTGGCCAGCTTCCCGCACCTGAGCCGGCCGCTGCTGGTGAGCGTGGACCCGGCGAGTGCGAAGCTGCGGCTGGGGGACTGAGCGATTGCGCTGGTGCCGAACAAATTGTCACTGCGGGCCTTGCGTTCCCCGCCGAGCGTTCCAATTATGTATTGTTGACGAAGGAGGTTAGATCGGGTGGCCAGCGAGCGGCTAGACATCGGGATTGGCAGCGAATCGCCCGAACGGCAATTGCCACCGGAGCGGATTGAGTTTTCGTCGCTCTCGCCGTTGGTACGTCAGCTTGAACAAGCGGCTGTAGTTGAGGCCGGAATCGATCCCAACCCGACCCCAGTCATTCGGGGCTCCCGTTCTCAGCCACCTCCGGTATTCGCCCTGACGCAGGTCGTTCGACCGACGAACGGAGCGCAGCCGGGTCAGATCGATGCGGTCTATCAGTTCACAGTCAGCCGTGAGGTGGCCGACGCGGTCGGCCGCATCACGGCCGGGCTGGCCGGACTGCCGAACAGCAAGCTCGTACCTGCGGCCGCTGAACACGTTCGGGACGGGTTGCTCAATGCCATCCGCCGGGGCTGGGCGGTCCAACTCGTGAACGGCACCACGACCCCTATTTTTACCACCCGTAACCCGCCACCTGACCTTGCCCAGCAGCCGACCCGGTCGTTCGCCAGCGAGATCGCCGCCCGGGTCATCCGCGTGGGTGGCAAGAACACAAGGCGACCGAACGCCCGCGTCCAGTTGCTGGGAACGGCCGATGAGGCGACGGTCAGCTTGCCCGGGGTGAGCGCCGCCCGGGCGTTGGGAAACCATCTCTACGGTGAGGTCGTACTCGCCGGGTTGGGTGAGTGGGTTGTAGACCCCGGTCGCTTCAATGCACCGAGCCGGCTGCTCAGCTTCAAGGTGAGCGACTACCGGCTACTCGATTCGCGGCTCGATCACCCGCCCGCACGCCTTGCTGATGTGCTTGGCGGGGTTTGGGACCACATTGACCCGACCGACGCGAGACAGATGGATGAGGTGTTCGGGAGGGAAGAATGATCTGTCTGGACAACGACGCATTCATCGCTGCACACCAGCAGCTCCCGCCTGCTTCGTCTGCGATGCACACAGCCCGGGTCCGAGCCTTCATCGGCTTGGTCGGGGAGCGGGTCATGGTTCCCGCAGTGGGGCTGTCGGAATACTTGTTCGGGTTCACAGACGCCGACCGACTCAGCGAAGTGCGAACCGTCCTCCGCAGCAACTACTTCATCCCACCATTCGACTAGTACTCCGTTGCAGCTAGTCTGTGGCCAGTACGGGGTACAGGCGGCGGAGCCTGGTGCGGGCGTCGGCGGTGGTGAACTGCCCGTCCGCCTTGGC
>JAYVUZ010000056.1:0-3315 GCA_043787415.1 Fimbriiglobus sp.
CCCCGTCCCACGGCGGCATCCACCTGTCGGACGCCCGCCTCGCCGCCCTGCCCAAGCCGCTCCGCGACTTCCGGCCGTGGGCCGGGCCGGGCTGGTTCGAGGAGGACTGCGACTGGGCCGTGGATGCGGTGGCGTTCCCGCAGTTCTTCAAGCCGGACGACGTGACGGCGGCGGTGGACACCCTCAAGGGGTCCAAGCCGGAGCTGTACGAGCAGTTCCTGGCCGCCGGCCGTGGGAAGGGGGACGTATGAGCGGCACGCCGGCCGATCAGCCGATCACGGCCGACGAGGTGATGCGGTGGGTCAACGACCTCTGCTACCAGCACGCGTTCGCCGACCTTGCCCAGGTGCTCAACGGCGAGTACAGCGTCGCAGCAGCCAGGGCAGATTGCCTGTCCGTCGTGCGGCCGCCGCCCGAGCCGGAGGAGTCAACAACAACCACAGAAGGAGCAAATCTATGACGAAACAGGATGACGGTGGCGGGGCGTTCCCGTGCGGTGTGATGCAGGACGGCCACAACCCGGGACAGGAGCCGTGGCAGCGGGGGCTGTCGATCCGGGACTACTTCGCGGCGAGCGCCTTGCAGGCTTACGTCAGCCTTGACCCCGAAACGCCAAGGACTGAACGCGGTAATGGCTTACGCCCAGGCCGACGCCATGCTCAAGGTGAGGGCATCGTGACCCCCGAGCAAGAAATCGCGGGCCTCAAACGGCTCTGCGAGGCGTGGCGCAAAGACTGCCAGCGCTACGAAACCGGGCTCCGCGACGTTCGCAAGCTGGCGACGCAGGGCTACGACGAGTCGGACCACGAGAGCGACCGCTGGCTGGAGTTGGTCACGGCGATTAATCGCGTTCTCGCCCACGAGGATTCGTGCGCGACGTGCGGCGACCATCACGCCGACGAGATGCCGCTCGCCTGTCGGACGGGAGATGGGGTATGACACGCTGGTTCTACCCCGACCCGCTGCAGGCCGCGTGGATGGCCAAGCACTTTGGGATGCGGCTGCAAAACGCGGCCCGGTTCGATCTCGAGTATCACCACCCGTTCGGCTTCACGGCGGACGACGCCATGACGAACATCGGCGATGTGCTCGACCGCCTTTACCTCCACCCGGACAGCGTGCCGCTGCTGTCGCCACGGCCGGGCGACGTGTTCACCGACGGCCTGGGCAAGCCGTGTCGATGCGCCGGGGTCAGGAACGACCGCGTGATGTCAGAGGGGGTCGAGGGCGTCGAGTACGAGTGGGTGGAGAACGTGCGGGTTATCGAGCGCGACGGCAAGCCGTTCTTCTGGCCGGACGGCGAGCCAGCATGACCCCGCCGACCATCCCCGAGATCGTCCGCGTGCGGCTGGCGTGCGGCACCACCTACGAGCGGGGCCAGGTGATTCACCCGGCCTGCGGGTTCGTGCCGCCGGACTTCGTCATCACCGGGTTTGCGTTCACGGGGTCGCGTCGCACGCACCTGTGCATGGTCGGCTACCACACGGCAGCCAAGAGCAGACGGCTCATCACCCGCGGCTGCTGGGAGACGGAAGGCGTGGCGATCAACCCCGGCGTCAGCCGCCACTTAGACGCGCTGATCGCAGAGATGTCGGAATAAGCATGACCCACCCCGTCACCATGCCGCCCGATCACGAGGCCGCCCCGGGCCAGGACATCCTCGACCGGATCGCCGCCATCAAGGCCCGCCACCCCGACTACTGGGTGGGCAATGCGGCCCTCCGGGAGGCCGTCGCCGCCTGGGGGGCCGAGGGCCAGGTGAACGAGTGCGGCGTGTTCGCCGGCTGTCGGATGGAGGCCGTTGCGGGGGTGGGACGCGGCGTGGCTGAGGTCGGCGTCCACCGGGTCCGGCCGGGCGTGTACGTCCACTGCTGCCGCTTCACCACATCTACCAGCGGCTTCGGCTACGCCCCGGGCGTCTGGGCGTCCGTCCCGCACGCGACGGAGCAGGCGGCCCGCGCGGCGGGGGTCGCCGAACTGCTTGACCGGCTTGGGGACATGGACGCCGGGTCGGGGGACGGCCCCCGCGAGGGGGTGCGGCAGCTCCGGCAGCAGCTCTGCCGACAGACCGAGCAGCCGAGCCTTTTTTAAACCATCACAGGGGAGAGAACAATGACAACGAAGCAATACTTCTACACCGACGTCCTGGCGGCAAGCTGGATGGCCAAGCAGTTCGGGATGCGGTTCGGGTACCAGGACGCGAACGGCCGGCCCCCGCCGCCGGGCGTCCACGCGTACCTCCACCCGGACAGCCTGCCGCAGCTGGTCCCGCAAGTGGGCGACATCCTCCGACTGTACTTCTTCTCGCCCGACCAGGACGACGCGGCCGGGGCGGTCATGTCCGCCGTGTACGCCGGCGGGCGGGAGGCCGTCACCTGGTTTCGCAACCCGCGTGACGGCTCCATCGACAAGGAGCTGCACAAGATCGACGACCACCAGTGGCGTATCATCCAGCGAGGCGGCCTCGCCTTCATGTGGCCGGACGGCGAGCCGGCATGACCCGCCTCCCCCCGCTCGCCCTCCTCCTGCTCGCCACGTCCGCCCAGGCCGACGTGACCGTGGCCTTTTCTCCGGGCGACGCCGAGCAAACGGTCATCGCCGCCATCGGCTCCGCCCGGCATTCGGTCCACCTGGCCGCGTACAGCTTCACTTCCCGGCCCATCGCCCAGGCATTGGTCGATACGAAGGCCCGCGGCGTCGAGGTCGAGGCCGTGCTGGACCGGTCGAACGCCACGGCCCGCTACTCCGGGGCGTCGGCCCTGGCCCGCGCCGGCATCCCGGTGCGGATCGACTCCCGCTACCCCATCATGCACGACAAGTTCCTGGTGATCGACGGGGTGACGGTGGAGACCGGGTCATTCAACTACACCAAGGCGGCGGCCCGCTCGAACGCCGAGAACGTGGTGGTCATCAGGGATGACCCGGCGGTCGCGGCGGCCTACGAGGCGGAGTGGCAACGCATGTGGGCGGAGAGCGAGGCGTTCGCGCCCTGACCGGCCTCGCGCGGGCCGCCGTCGGCCGCGACGGCCGAGCCGTCCACCGGCTGTCTGACGGATCCTGCACCGTTCCCCCTACTTCATCCCGTCCGTCGGCAGCAGGGCCTGCGGCCGAACCGCCAGCTTCGCCTTCCCCCGGGCGTCGAACGTCACCACCCACACCCGGTCGAACACCGCGTCGTCGACCTTCCGGGGCTTCGGGCCGACCCCGAGCGCCTGTAGCAGTTCGGGGATGTTCCCGTGGTGCCAGCACACGAGGACCGTCTTGCCGCCGTACCTCGGGTCGGCGAGCAGCGCCGCCGCCAGCCGGGCGAAGTCG
>JAYVUZ010000057.1:0-60777 GCA_043787415.1 Fimbriiglobus sp.
GAGGCTCTAGAGCCTCCCGCACGCCGGCTTTTTTCGTTTTCCTCCCGATGACCTCGGGTTCCTTCCGGCTGGCGGGCCGAGGGAACGCCAGGCGATGAATCACGAGTCTTTGCCGACGGTCGGGGGGAGACCGGCACCGCCGGAAGGATGACAGTGCCATGGACCCGCTGGAACCATCGAAGGCCCAACGGATCGCCGAGGCGGCCGCGGCGTTCGAGAAGCTGCGGACGGGCCATTCCCCGCACTCGGTCTCGGTGGTGCTGAGCGGGGAGACCCTGGTCGTCACCCTGCACGGGGCACTCTCCCCGGCCGAGCGGGCGCTGGCCGTCACCCCGACCGGGGCGGCCGACATCCAGGCGTACCGCCGCCGCCTGTTCGACACCTCCGCGGCCGCGTTCCGGCAGGAGATCAAGGACATCACCGGCGTCGAAGTCCGCGAGGCGGCGGCGGAGGTCGAGCCGACGACCGGGAGCGTGGTGACCGTGTTCACGACCGGAACGGTGGTCCAGGTGTTCCTGCTCACCAACGGCGTGCAGTCGGACACCTGGACCGGCGGCGGGCCGGACTCAAAGCCTTGAATCGGGGAGTGACCTCGACGTTGGTGCCGACGCGCAAGTCCGTGGAGTCGGTCGTCATCGAAGGGGCAGCCGGTTGGCCGGTGTGCCCGGGGTGATTGTTTCTTAACTTCATTTTGGAGGGGTTGAACGTGGTCGAAACGCAAACCAGTTACAAGTGCGTCGCGTGCGGGATGACCAAGACGGTCCCCGCGGACCAGAAGGCTCCTTCATGCTGCGGTAAGGAGATGCAAAAGACCGCCGCGCCGAAGCCGGGGGAAAGCTCGGGCAAGGAAGGGTCGTGTTGTTCGTGACGAATGACACCCGGCGGACGACGACGGAAGTCCTCCGCGTGAGCGATCTCACCGACCCGATGTAACCGCATTCCGAACCACCGAACTCGAAAGCAAGGAATCCGATGAAGCACAAAACGAACTCCGTCGTCGCCGTCTTCGACTCGCACGACAAGGCCGAGAAAGCCGTCCGCGAGCTTCAGGCGGACGGCTTCGACATGCAGAAGCTGTCGATCGTCGGCAAGGACTACCACACGGAGGAACACGTCGTCGGCTACTACAACGCCGGCGACCGCATGTCGTACTGGGGCCAGCAGGGGGCCTTGTGGGGCGGCCTCTGGGGGTTCCTGTTCGGGTCGGCGTTCTTCTGGGTGCCGGGACTCGGCCCGTTGCTCGTGGCCGGCCCCCTGGTGACCTGGATCGTGGGTGCCCTCGAAGGGGCCGTCGTCGTGGGCGGGCTCAGTGTGCTCGGGGCCGCGCTGGCCAGCATCGGCATCCCGAAGAACAGCATCGTGCAGTACGAGACCGAGGTGAAGAACGGCAAGCTGCTGCTGGTCGCCCACGGGACGATCGACGACGTCGAACGGGCCAGGGGCCTCCTCCACCGGACTCAGGCGACGACATCGACCGTTCACCCCGAACAGGTCGCCATCGGCGTGTAACGGACTATTCGATGCCACGTCAGGTGGTCCGGTGTAGGAGCCGCCCGGCTGCATTCCCTACGGCGGCTCCCTCTCTGGGTCGCCGCTTTCTCTGAGGTTTCGTCATGACAGGGTTCCAGTCGACTCGCAGTAAGTACGGGGCCGTCGGCCTCGGCTCGGCCATCCTCGGGTTCTTGCTCGCGTGGCCGCTGTTCGCCGCGGCTCAGGACAAGAAAGACCCGCCCGCCGACCCGGCCGTCAAGCATGCCACCATGCCGGCGGACAAGGACTTGGCCGAACAGATCAAACTGCTGATCGCCAAGGTCGCCCGGCTGGAAGCGGCGCTGCCCCAAGACCTCAAGGGCACTCCACGCGATGCGCCGGGCAAGGTCGATGCGGCGGCCAGTCAAGACAAGAGTGGGGCACCCGCCGGCTATCGGATCGCGGCCAAATATCAAAATTGCGCCCAGTGCCACCAGACCCGCCCGAGTACCCCGTTGCCGCCGAGCCACTTGGAGAAGACCGCGGACAAGGCGATGGCGGGCATGCCCGGCATGAGCGATCCACCGAAGCCGGCGAGCGGCATGCCCGGTATGGCCGACAAGGCAAAGCCGGCCGGCATGGGAATGGGCATGATGGGAATGATGGACGGCATGATGGGAGGCATGGGCGGCAAGAAGAAAGCGATGGCCGGCGGGGGCACCGCGATGCCCATGATGGACGACGACATGGACATGATGGGTGGGATGGGCGGCAAGAAGTCGGCCATGCCCATGATGGACGACGACATGGACATGATGGGCATGATGGGGATGGGGAGCATGGGCGGGGCGAAGGGCAAGAAGATGAAAATGGCGTCCGGCCTGCCCGGATTCCCGGGCGCCTCGCACATCTACCACATCGGGGCCAGCGACTTCTTCCTGGATCACCCCCAACACATCACCCTGTCCACCGAGCAAGAAACTAAACTCGTCAAGATGAAGCAGATGGCCCTGACTGCTAAGGCGTCGAGCCAGCGGAAGATCGAAGAAGCCGAACAGCAGTTATGGGAGTTGACCGCAGCGGACCAACCGGACGCGGCCAAGCTCGAAGCCAAGGTGCGGGAGGTCGAGAAGCTCCGCGGGGACCAGCGGATGGCGTTCATCCGGTCGGTCGGAGAAGCAGCTCAGGTGCTGACCGACGACCAGCGGAAGATCCTCATCGGCCAAGCCACTACGACCATGGCTCCGGCAGCCCCCCCGAAGACCCCGTGACCGATGGTGCCCTGGCACCCGCTAGTACCCATCCCCGAACCTCTGGAGTATGCGATGAGCAAGACGGCAACTGAGCCCCGCCCCCGCGGGCGGGCGACGGGAACACCGGTTTCTTGCCATGCCCCGGCGGCAGGGGCCGTCACGGTAGCCGGGACGTTCAACAACTGGGATCCGGCCGCGACTCCGCTCGGCCGGGACGCGGCCGGGACGTGGACGGCCACCCTCGACCTGCCCCCGGGCCGGCACGAGTACAAGTTCGTGGTCGACGGCGAATGGTGCTGCGAGCCGGGTTGCGAGACGGCCTACCACGGCTGCCCCAAGTGCGTGCCCAACGCGTCCGGCACCATGAACCGGTTCGTCGAGGTGACGTGAACATGAGCCGTCTGACTCCCTCCCATAAACTTCCGCGCCACCTCGTCGGGCTTGTGGCGTTCGCCGTCGCGGTCGGCCTGGCGTTGAATCTTCCGGGTTACGGCCAGTCGCCGGACGAGCACGTGAAGCACCACCCCAAGGGGGCCGATCCCACCATGCCCGCGGCCGGGAAGGACGCCCCTATGGCCGGGATGGGTGGCGGGGACGGGAAGGACGCCGACAAGGGCGGGGGTGGGATGATGGGCGGGGGTATGGAAGGCATGATGGACGGCATGATGAAGAAGATGGGGGTGCCGCCGCCAAAAGACCTGTACCCCTCGTTGATGAGTCTGCCGGAACTCACGACCGAACAGCGGGAGCAAGTTCGGGGTCAGGCGGACGATCGCATGCGGTCGGGGGTAGCCCTGCTGTCCGAGGGACTGGAAAAGCTCGCCGCGGCGACGGAAATCGAGGACTACGCGGCCATGCACGACGCCACCGCCCAGGTACGTGAGGCCGTCGCGCGGTTCGAGAGCGGAATGGCCGCCAGGCGTGCCCTGGCCGAGGGCAAGCCGCCGCGGCAGGTCGCCCTGCAATGGTTCAAGGGCGAAATGAGCCTCCAACCGCCGCAGGGTGTGGAAGCCCGCAGCGGTCGCCCCGGTGTCTCGCTCTTTCACCTCTTCACGATGGTTCTTCTCGTCGCGTTCGCGCTGGCGATGGTCGGCATGTACTTCGTCAAGATGCGACGTGCCGCAGCCCTGTTCGGGCGGATCGAGGCCGACAAGGGATCCCCTCCCCCCGGCTCGGCACCACCGCTCGTCGGATCGACCGGCCCGTCCGCACCGCCTGGGGGAAAGACCCCGCCGCCCGAGGCAAAGACTCCGCCGCCTGCGACGGATGCTAAGGCCGCCTCGCCGGCCGCCGAGGTGACGTAAACATGAGCCCTCTGCCGGCCCCACAAACCGCACCGCCCGTGGCCGCGAATTGGCGCGGATACCTTCGCGTGGGGATCGTCCTGGCGGAAACCCCGAGCGTCAAAACATTCCGCCTCCTGCCCCCGTCCGGCGACCTCTTCCTCCCGTTCACGTTCATGCCCGGCCAGTTCCTGAACGTGGCGTTCTCGATCGGCGGAGCGCGGATGAACCGCTCCTACTCCATCTCGTCCTCCCCGACGTATCGGGAGTACGTCGATTTAACGATTAAGCGCGAGCCGCGGGGCGCGGTTTCCCGGCACATGGTCGATTTGCTCAAGGTGGGCGACCGGATCGAGACGGGCGGCCCGGTTGGGAGATTTACATTCGACGGGACGGAGGCGGACAGCATCGTCCTCCTGTCGGGAGGTGTCGGCATTACGCCCATGGTGAGCATCTCCCGGTATCTCACCGAGCGGTCCTGGCCCGGGGACATCTTCTTCATCTACGCGTGTCGAACCCCTGCCGACTTCATCCTCGGGAAGGAAGTCGGCGAACTTCAGAGGGTGAACCCGAAGTTGCACGTCGCGGTGACGATGACGAGGCCGGAAGGGACGGACTGGAACGGCCCCCGGGGACACCTCACGAAGGAATTTCTCACGCGGGAGGTTCCCGATCTGGCTTCGCGGCGAGTCCACCTGTGCGGGCCGCCCACGATGATGGACGAGACCAAGGCCCTGCTCGCCGAGTTGGGAGTTCCTTCGGAACAATTGAAGACCGAAGCGTTCGGCGCGGTCAAACCGGCCCCGGCCGCCGCCGGAACGTCTGTGAAGCCGACGGCTCTGGCAACCGGGCCGAAGGTCACGTTTTCGACGAACAACAAGTCGGCCAAGATTCACGCCGGCCAGACCGTACTCGAACTCTCCGAGGAACTCGGCATCGGCATCGAGAACTCGTGCCGCGTCGGCACCTGCGGAATCTGCAAGGTGAAGATGACATCCGGCGAGGTCACGATGGAGGTCGAGGACTCGCTGACGCCAGAGGACAAGACCAACGGCATCATTCTCGCCTGCCAAGCGAAGCCGACGGGCGACATTGCGGTGGAGGCGTAGCCATGAAAGAACGCGAGCGCATTGTCGTCGGCGGCGTCTTCGGCGTCCTGATGTTCGCCTGGCTCGGCTTCCTCGTCCACAGTTCCCCGCGGTTCGCGGGCAGTGGGGTCGGGGCGGTGTTCGGGGTCGCGGGGGCCGTGCTCATGCTCGTCCCGCTGGCATACCCGGCCGTCAAGCGCATCCCCTTCCTGAACGCGCGGATCACACCACACGTTTCGTTGCAAACATGGATGACATTGCACGTCTACGCGGGGATTATTGGTCCCTTGCTTGGCATCATCCATACCGGCCACAAGTATGACAGCCCGCTGGGAGTCTCGCTGACGGCGGTGATGCTGCTCGTCGTCGTGAGCGGGTTCATCGGTCGATACTTGCTCAGTTATGTCAACCATGAGATCAAGGACAAATTGCTGCTCCTACAGACTGCCCGGGGCGATCTGGACAGTGCATGGGGAGTGATGGAAAACTCCCCGGCCGAGATGAAAGCCCTTCCGAAGTCGCCAGTCCTGGTGGCCGGTTTGGCAGCGTTCGGGTTCGATCTCTTCGCCGGCGGCCCTGCCGGCGAAGTCACCCGGTGTGCCGAATCCGTGGCGGATCTGGAGTACGCGGTCCGTACGCACGAACTCGTGAAGCGCTGGTGCGGCCGATGGCTGATGCTCCACCTCATCCTTTCCGTGATCCTGTATGTGCTGCTCGGGCTGCACGTCTGGGCGGGCATTCACTTCGGGCTGAGGTGGTTCTCATGAAACTCTGGCACGTCGCCGCAGCGGCGGCAATCTTCGCGGCGCTGTTCAGTGGTTACTATTACCTCGGAAGTCATTCCGGCGGCGAACGCTCGGGCGTGACGAGCGAGACGGCCTGGGAGCGGATGGCCCGACCCGGCGATCTGTCCAAGTCGCATGCATTCCTGGAACACAACTGCGCGGCCTGCCACACGGCCGGCAAGGGCGTCGAAGCGAGCAGTTGCATCGCCTGCCACGCGAACGACGAGTCGTTGTTGAAGCGCCAGCCGACCGCGTTTCACGCCAACGTGAGCAGTTGCGTCGAGTGCCACCGCGAGCACCAGGGAACTGATCGCCGCCCGACCGGCATGGACCACGGGGCGCTCGCCGAGATCGGCTTTCGCCAACTGAAAGGCGACCACGCACCGGGCGGTGAAAGCGAACGGGTGCGGAACGACCTCCTCGACTGGATCGGCAAGCATCAGCCCACGGGGCACGGATCGGAAGGCCATTCGAGCCTCAGCCCGCAGGAAGCGGTCTTGAATTGCGCGAGCTGCCACTCCAACAAGGACCGGCACGCCACGCTCTTCGGCCAAGACTGCGCACAGTGCCATTCGACGACTAAGTGGACGATCCCCGAGTTCCGGCACCCGCCGGCGAAGTCCACGGACTGCGTCCACTGCCACCAGGCACCGCCGAGCCATTACATGATGCACTTTGAGATGATCTCGGCTAAGGTCGCCCGCCAGCCGACCGCCAAAGTCAACGAGTGTTACAAGTGCCACCAGACGACCGCCTGGACCGACATCAAGGGAGTGGGCTTTTACAAGCACCACTGAACAACTAGGGGAAGTCCCTCGGCTCAAAGTAACCGTCTGGGATCAGGGGCACACCATGACGACCGCACTGAACGAAAAAAATGTGCCCGGCCACACCCTCGCGGCGGGCCTCGGCGGAATAGGGTTGCCCCCGGTACGGGTCACCGCGCCGTTCATGGCAGTTGTGTTCGGAGCGACCGGCGATCTGACTGCCCGTAAACTCGTCCCAGCCTTGTTCCGATTGTGGAAGAGTGGGTTCTTCACCGCCCCGTTCGCGGTCCTTGGGGTCGGCCGGCGGGACAAGGACGACGCCCGGTTCCGGGCCGAACTACGGGACGCAGCCCACTCCCTAGCAGGAGTCGAGGTCGCGGCAGATTGGGATCGGTTCGCCGGTTCTGTCTACTATCACCGGGCGGATTTCACTGCGGCGGAGGGGTATTCCGATCTCGCCCGGAGGCTCGGGGAGGTCGAGTCCGGGTTGGGAAACCACGGGAATCGGTTGTATTATCTGGCCACCGACCCGGATCACTTTCCTTCCATCGTCGAGCGCCTGGCGGGGGCCGGACTGCTCACACCTGTCGCCGGGCAGCCGTGGACTCGCGTGGTAGTGGAGAAACCGTTCGGCCGGGATCTCCCATCGGCCCTGACCCTCGACCGACACCTCCGCCGGTTCCTCGGGGAGGAGCAGATCTACCGGATCGACCACTACCTGGGCAAGGAGACCGTCCAGAACCTGTTAGCCTTCCGCTTCGGCAACGGCATCTTCGAGCCGCTTTTCAACCGCCGTTATATCGACCACATCCAGATCACGATGGCGGAGGCCGACGGGATGACCGGGCGGCGGGGGGCTTGGTACGACCGGGCCGGTGCCTTGCGGGACGTGGTTCAAAATCACCTCCTTCAACTCCTCGCCCTGGTCGCAATGGAGCCACCCGCGTCCCTCGGGGCCGACGACGTGCGGGCGGAGAAGGTGAAGGTGCTGCGGAGTCTCGTTCCGCTCCGGGAAGCTGACATTCCCCGCCGGGTGGTTCGGGGGCAATACAGCCCCGTGCTGATTGACGGCCAGGACCTCCATGGATTCCGGGACGAGGAAGGGGTGGCGGTCAACTCCGCGACCGAGACGTTCGTGGCGATACGGGCCGAAGTGGACAACTGGCGGTGGGCCGGCGTGCCGTTCCTGCTCCGGGCCGGGAAGCGGCTGCCGCGGCGGGTGACCGAGGTGGCAGTCGAGTTCAAGCGGGCACCGACCGGGCTGTTCACGGCCCCGGTCCGGGGCGGCGGGCTGTGCGACCGGGGGTGCGACTGCGGGGCAACTTGCGAGTGCTGCACCGCAGGGGCGCAGCCGAACACGCTGGCATTCCGAATTCAGCCGGATGAGGGGATCAGCCTGTCGTTCGCGGCGAAGCGGCCGGGGATGCGGCTGGCCCTCGGGCCGGTGCGGATGGAGTTCGGCTACGCCGAGTCGTTCGACGAGCCGGTCCCGGAAGCCTACGAGCGGTTGCTCCTGGACGCCATCCGCGGCGACCCCACCTTGTTCCTGCGGTCGGACGAGGTGTCTGCAGCGTGGTCGTTCGCGGACCCGATCCTGACCGCCTGGCGAGACGGACCACCGCCGCCGTTCCCGAACTACGCCGCGGGAACCTGGGGACCGGCCGAAGCCGAGGGGCTGGTGGGCGGGTGCCGGTCGGGTTGGCGAGAGCCGTGACGCGAGGTGGCCGGGTTTGAACTAACCGCTTGGCAAGCCTCGCTAACAAGAGCGAAGTTTGAATAGTCGCAACTCAAAATATAAGTTGTTATGACGTTGGATTTTACTTTACAAAGAGAACCGCGGGCTTTGCCTGTGCTTTCTAGACGATTCCCAACACCGACTCAGGAGAAAACTTCGTGGCATCTTGCATTTCATTCGTATTGGTCGTGGCCATGAAGGCCGACGACGAACAGATTGACGGCAAAATAACGGAATGGGGTATCAGCGGGGCGGCGGGAAGTCAGGAGCCGTCTCCCTCAAACACGGAAGCGTCATGGCGGTCCTCTTGAGCCAGAACCCGGCGACCGGCGGCCCTGGCATCGAGCCGCGCTGGACCCGGGGCGACAAGGACGGCGTGGGCACCGCCTACTCCGCCCTGAGCCGCGTCTGGTTCACCGTCTCCCGCGGCTGCCTCACCGAGGTCTACTACCCGACCATCGACCGGCCGCAGGTCCGCGACCTCCAGTATTTGATCACCGACGGCAAGACGTTTTTCCACGACTCCCGCCGGGACATGGAGAGCACCCACGAGTGCCTGGACCACCAAGCCCTTGGCTTCCGCATCGTCAGCGCCGACCCGGCGGGCCGCTACCGGCTCGTGAAGGAGGTCATCGCCGACCCCCACCAAGCGTGCGTACTCGTGCACACCCGCCTGGAGGCCGACCCCGCCCTGCTCCCCCGGTTGCGGCTGTTCGCCCTGCTCGCCCCCCACCTCGGCGGCGGCGGCCGGGGCAACAACGGGAACGTGGCCCGGACGCCCCGGGGCACGGTGCTGACCGCCCACAAGGGCAACGCCTGGCTGGCCCTGGGGGCCACCGCTCCGTTCGCCCGGTGCTCCTGTGGATACGCGGGCACGACCGACGGCTGGCAGGACCTGAGCCAGAACTTCGAGATGGACTGGGAATTCGACTGCGCCCCCGACGGCAACATCGCCCTGACCGGGGAGATCGACCTCCGCCCCGGCCCGGAGTTCGTCCTCGGGCTGGCCTTCGGCGACAACCTGCACAGCGCGTTGGTGACGCTGACCCAGTCGCTCGCCGTCCCGTTCGCCGAACACCGGGACAGCTTCGTCCGGCAGTGGCAGCGGGGGGCCGGACACGCGTCAGCCGGCGGGGAGAAGCTCACCGGCGACGGGGGTCGCCTGTACCAAGTCAGCCACAACCTGCTGATGGCCCACGAGGACAAGTTCTACCACGGGGCCATGATCGCGTCGCTGAGCATCCCCTGGGGCCAGTCCCGAGGGGACGACGACCTGGGCGGCTACCACCTGGTGTGGACGCGGGACATGTGCCAGAGTGCCACGGCGCTCCTGTCCGTCGGCCACACCGAGTTCCCGTTCCGGGCGCTGGTCTACCTGGCCTGCACCCAGCGGGAGGACGGCGGCTTCCCCCAGAACTTCTGGGTCAACGGCGAGCCGTGCTGGCCCGGCATGCAGCTCGACGAGGTCGCCTTCCCGGTCCTGCTCGCCCGGCACCTGCGAGCGGCCAACGCCCTGCGGGATTTCGACCCCTGGCCCATGGTGCAGCGGGCCGCGGGCTACCTCATCCGCGAAGGCCCGGCCACCCCCCAGGAGCGATGGGAGGAGAGCAGCGGCTACTCGCCCTCGACGCTGGCGGTCCACATCGCCGCCCTGGTCAGTGCCGCGTCCTTCGCCCGCGAGCGAGGCGAAGCCGCGATGGCCCGGTACCTCGAAGAGTACGCCGACTTTTTGGCGTGCCACATCGAGCCGTGGACCGTCACCACCGAGGGCACGCTCGTCCCGGGCATCAGCCGTCACTTCATCCGCCTCCACCCGGTGGACCTCAGCACCCCTCAGCCGGACGAGGAGCCCGACCGCGTCGTCCTGCCGATCCGCAACCGGCCGCCCGACGCCCCCCTGACACTCCCGGCCAAGGACGTCGTGGACGCGGGCTTCCTGGAGCTGGTCCGGTACGGCGTCCGCAAGCCGGGCGACCCGCTCGTCGAGGACTCATTGCGGGTGGTGGACGCGGTCCTCAAGGTGGACACGCCGTTCGGCCCCTGCTGGCGGCGGTACAGCCACGACGGCTACGGGGAGCGGGCGGACGGCGGGCCGTACCAGGGGTGGGGCACGGGGCGGGCCTGGCCGCTGTTGGTCGGCGAGCGGGGGCACTACGAGCTGGCCGCCGGCCGGGACGTGCGGCCCTTCCTGCGGGCCATGGAATCCTTCGCGACGGCGACGGGGCTGCTGCCCGAGCAGGTGTGGGACGAGCCGGACCGGCCCGCGGCCCACCTGTACTTCGGCCGCCCGACCGGCAGCGCGATGCCCCTGGCGTGGGCACACGCCGAGTACCTCAAGCTGGTCCGCTCGGCCGCCGACGGCCGGGTCTTCGACCTGATCCCTGAGGTCGCTGACCGCTACCGCACCGGCCGGCCGGTCAAGCCGCGGGAGGTCTGGAAGCTCAACCGCCAGGCGAGAGCGGTGGGTGCCGGGACGCCCCTGCGCATCCAGGTGTCGGCTCCCTTCCGCCTCCGCTGGACCGGCGACGAGTGGCGGCGGACCGACGAGTCCCCGTCCACGGCCACGGGCCTGGGCGAGGAGTATGTGGACGTCCCCGTTCCGCCGGACCAGCGTGCCCCGATCCGCTTCAAGTTCTTCTGGACGAAGGAGGACCGCTGGGAGGGGCGGGAGTTCCAGGTCGCCGTCCAGGAGTCGAAGGGGAATGACTGACGCCCTGGGCGCGCCCCGCATCCTGGCTGAAACCGGGAGCGGCGGCGGCACCGGATCCCCGTGCCGGCCGCAGTCCTCCGGGATCGTGTTTCGTTCAACGTGGTCACCATTCGTGTCCACCCACCCATCCGTTGCGGAGGCATGCGATGCTGGCGATCCGAACCATCCTACACCCGACCGACTTTTCCGAGGCGTCCGAAGCCGCGTTCCTGCTTGCAAGCTCCCTGGCCAGGGACTACGCCGCCCGGCTCGTTCTCCTGAGCGTCTACCCGCCGCCGGTGAACGGAGCCGAGGCGGTGGATCGCGGACGACCCGACGGCATCGAGGACGACGTGGTCGCCATGCTGCACGCCCTCAAACCGGGCGACCCGAGCGTTAAGGTCAAGTACCGGGTCGAAGAAGGTCACCCGGCCGAGGCGATCCTGCGCGTGGCCGACGGGGAAGGGGCCGACCTGATCGTGATGGGGACGCACGGCCGGTCCGGCGTCCGCCGGGCCCTGATGGGGAGCGTAGCCGAGGCGGTGAGTCGGAAGGCGAAGGCCACAGTGGTCATCGTCCGCCCTGCGGTCGGCATTCCCCCCGAAGTGACCGCGGGCGGAGCCATCGGCGGCGGGTAGCCGTCGGGAACGCCGGGGGCGTCATCAGCGTGCGGAACGATCTCGCCAGCCCGTTCTCGTGACCGACAGTAACAACCGCCGCCGGTCGAACTACCCCACCCCGCCGAGGTGATCGGCGGCTGTGCAATCCGGTCTAGGCCGGGTCGAGAGCAATCGGTACCGGTCAAGGGCGACCGCCGGCACCAACTGATTACAAGGTCCCCTGCTGCTTCACCCAAGGGACTACTGTCATGACGCATCGCATCATCACCGCCGGCCTGCTGGCCGCGGCGGTGGTCTTCCTGGGCTGGGGGGGGTTCGCCCCGGCGCAGGAGAAGAAGGAGCACACCATGGAGGGGCACATCGTCAAAATCGAGGACGACAAGCTGACGATGGTCGGGGAGGACAAGAAGGAGGTCACCCACCCGGTGCCCAAGGAGGCGAAGATCACCCTCGACGGCAAGGAGGTCAAGCTCAAAGACCTCCAGCCGCACACCAAGGTCAAGGTCACCCTGAAGGAAGAGGGCGACAAGCACACGGTCACGAAGATCGAGGCCGAGACGAAGAAATAACGCCAACCGTCCGTTCCCTGCCCCGTCCGGGCCGGACGGCGGTGGGGTTGTACCGTCTCTCGGATATGACCGATTCGTCGGGGCTGGCCGACCCGGTTTCGACCTCCGGATATCGGCGAGACATCGGGTAGACTAGTTTGAGTTTCAACGAGCGACTGGCGGGCAAGTTCCCCGAGCGAGGTGTCCCATGAGCGCGGAATCCGAGCGTCGAAACTTCCTCCTCGGGGGCACCGCCCTCGCCGGTGGATTCCTGGCCGGGTCGGCCGCCGCTCAAGACAAGCCGCCCGCCAAAGACGACCCGCACGCCGGGCACGGCGGGGGCGGGCAGAACTACGGGCCGACGGACCCGGGCGACCGGGGCAAGCTGACCCCGGGCCGCCGCAAGTCCGGCGAGCCGCCCGTCCCGGTCGAGCACCCGGACATCGGGAAGCTGCCTTGGAAGATGGTGAACGGGGCCAAGGAGTTCCACCTGTACGCCCGGCACATGAAGCGCGAGTTCCTGCCCGACCAGTGGTTCGACGTGTGGGGCTACGGTGCCGAACCCGGCCCGAAGGGCGCGACCTCCATGCCCGGAATGCCCGGCATGGGAGGAGCGAAGGCGATGCCCGGAATGCCCGGCATGGCCAACGCGAAAGACGGCAGCATGCCCGGCCCGACCATCGAGGTCGTCGAGGGGGACAAGGTTCGCATCATCGTCCACAACGAACTGCCCGAGGCCACCACCGTCCACTGGCACGGCCTGGACGTGCCCAACGCCATGGACGGGGTGATGGGCCTGACCCAGAACCCGATCCCGGCCGGCGGGATGTTCACTTACGAGTTCGAGCTGCGCCAGAGCGGCACCTTCTTCTACCACACGCACGTGCCGATGCAGCAGGCCATGGGCCTCGTCGGCCTCTTCATCGTCCACCCGAAGGCAGCCTGGGACCCGCCGGTGGACCGGGACTTCGCCCTGATCCTCCAGGAGTGGGCCATCCTTCCTGGGGCGTCGGTCACGAACACCATGTCGATGGAGTTCAACATCTTCACCACCAACGGCCGGGCCGCCCCGTACATCACGCCGATGGTGGTCCGCCAGGGGGACCGGGTCCGCATCCGGATGGTGAACTTCAGCGTCATCGACCACCACCCGATGCACCTCCACGGGATGACCTTCTGGATCACCGGGACCGAGGGCGGGCGGCTGCCGGTGACGGCCTGGACGCCCCACAACAACGTGCTGGTCGGGGTGGCCCAGGCAGTGGACATCGAGTTCGTGGCGTGGAACCCCGGGGACTGGGTGCTCCACTGCCACATGTTCCACCACATGATGAACTTCATGTCCTCGATGGCCGGGCCGATGGGCGGGGGGGCCATGAAGGGGATGCCGGCTGGCGGGAGCATGGCCACCGGGATGGGGATGCTCACCCGCGGCCCGGCCCTGAACCCGGACTTCGGGGGCACCCTCGGCCGGGGGACGGGGGAGCAGACGGGGGCCGACCGGGCCGTCGGGAACGGGCCAATGACGGGTGCTGGCGGTGCCCAACCGGGGATGCCCGCGATGCCGGGCATGGTCGGTGGCCAGTCGGGGATGAAGGGGATGGGCATGAAGGACGGCATGAGCGTGCCGGGCTTCCCCCAGGACATGTCCGGGATGTCGGACTACACTCCGGCCGGGATGAAGAAGCTCGCCAAGCCGGAGACGCGGGGGATGCGGGACGGCTGGTTTTCGGACGTCGAGGGGCTCACCACCCTCGTCCGGGTGTTGCCGCCGGACTTGTACGACAAGGTGGTGTCCGGGAAGGGCGAAGTGGCTCCGGGTGCCAGCGTCCCCGGGGCCGGTCCGGGCAAGGGCGGCGGCCACGAAGGGATGAAGATGGAGCCGAAGAAGGATTCCACTCCGAAGAAGGACGAACACGAGGGCCATAAAAAGCCGTAACACCGTTCGCCGTAGCGGCACCGCTCGGCCGAAGCAAGGGGGCGGGAGGGCGTGACTGTTCCGCCCCCTTAGCGGCGGTGTTACCGGGGTCGCGGGGTCGCGCCGATGTGGCCCGGCGGGGACGGATCCCGCGGCGCGGACAGCCCGTCCACCAGCAGCAGCCCGCGGACCTCGACCTCGGCCCGGCGGAACTTCGCAAGCGACTGGTTGTAGTCCTCGCTCAGTTGGTACACCGTCCGCCGGGCGACCAGAACCTGCGGGAACGCCGCCCGCCGGGCCTTGAACTGCTCCTCGTACAGTTCGGTCGCCTGACGGGCCTTCGGCAGCACCAGGTCGCGGAAAGTCTCCACCTCGTCCCGAGACATCTGGTAGCGGGTGAACGCGTCGGACAGCCGCCGCTGGAGGTCGAGTTGGACCCGGGTCACCTCGGCCTGGGACCGGGCCTGGTCGGCCAGCGCCTGCCGGACCGTCCCCTGGTTGCGGTCGAACGTCGGGAGGGGGAGCGAGAACGCCACGTCGGCCGTGTTGTTACGGGTCTCGAAGTTGTACCCGACGCCCCCGCGGACCGTCACGTTCGGGATCGGCTCCCGCCGCTCCCGCTCGACGGTCGTCTGGTCCTGCTTCACCTTCGCCACCGCGAACGCCATCTCCGGGCTCTCCTGGAGGAGCCGTGCCAGGGACGCGTCCCAAGTGAGCGCCGGGCCGTCCGGCTCCAACTGTCCGGCGAGCGGCTGCTGTGGGAGGTCGGGGACGCCGACGAGTGTCGCCAAGTGGGTCCAGTCCTGCCGGAGCCGGGACTCGGCGTTCCGTAATGCGACGCGGGTTTGCGCGGCCTCGACCTCGGCCTGGAGCAGGTCCTGTTGGTTCCCCTGCCCGACGTTGACCAACTGCTGGGTGGTCTTGACCGCCTCCTCGGCGTTTTCTTGGAGTCGGCGTTCGTTCTCGACTGACCGTTGGGCGGCAAGGACATCGAAGTACGCGATCGCCAGCCCGTTCACCACCCGCAGCCGCTGGGCGCAGGCTTGGATTTCGGCCAGGCCGACTTCCTGCTGGTACTTCAGCCGGCTGAGCCGGAGCTTGCCGCCGGTCACGATCTGCTGCTGGAGGGTGAACCAGCGGATCTCACCGGCCGTCCGGTCGGCCCCGATCTGCTCGGCCTCCATCCCGACGGTCGGGTTGAACGGCAGCCCGGCCTGGACGGCCTTCCCGCGGGCGGCCTCAATGTACGCTGCGGCCTGGGCGAGGGTCGGGTTGTGGGCGAGGGCGAGCTGTTCCAAGTCGGCGATGGTGAGCGGGCCGGCAGGCGTCGTGCCGGTCGGGATAACAGCCGCCGGCAAGACGCCCCCTGCGGTTTCGCCCGCCGGTCCGATAGCCGTGGCGGGGATGACCGGGGCGGATGCGGGTGCGGCCGGAACGAGGGCTGCCGAAAGGGGGCCAGAGACGCGAGGCGGGACGGAACGGTCGGGTGTCTGACACCCGGCCGCCGCGACGGCGGAGGCCGACAGCCCGAACACGATCAATCGAACGCGGCGGCGCATCACATGCCTCCAGAGTCGCCCAACAAATGCCAGTAAGTGTCCGCCAACACTTCCCGACGTAGGGGGACAATCGGCGGGACGGGGCGTGCGGGTAAATCCGCAAAACGAGGTTACACCGATGGAATGAGTGGGCGTGGAGAGCTTTTCGGGCTGTGACGATTCTGCGGGCAACCGCAAAAGTGGCTTGCGTTCGGACGATCTCAGGGGAACGACCGGCCGGGTAAGTGGGCACCGTCTCGTTTCCGACGGCAAATTCATCGAGGTAGGACTTACCGAAACGGCACTCGAGGGATTTGACGGCTTCCGCCCAACCCGCCAGGATGGCAGCACCTCACCGGAGAACCCGCTTGTCCGACCTCGACGCATTGGCCGACCGCTACCGCCGCGACCCGGAGTCCGTCTACCACACCTGGTTCCTGCACGATGGGAACCGGCTGAAGGCGTTCCGGTCGATCCGCCGCGGGGTCGGGGAGGTGGTGCGGGCGGTCCGCGGAGGCACGTTCGGGAACGACTACAAGGGGACGCCGCTCGAAACCGTGCTGGAGTCCGTGACCGAGCAGAAGCAGGTGTTCCAGGGGGCCGCCCACGCCTTCTACTGGAAGCCCAAGCTCCGCATCCCCGACATCTACGAGGACGACGGCCACAAGCGGGCGTTCGCCGAGTTCCTCGACGGCTGCCTGAACACGGCCGACGAGGCCCGCCTGCTCGACCTGGTGTTCGCCCTCGACCGCCGCAAGATCAAGGGCCTCGGCCCGGCCGTGGCGAACCTCCTCTACTTCCTCCACCCGACCCTGTTCCCGCCGATCAACACGGCCATCCTCCGCGGGTTCAACGCGGTGTTCGCCGACACCAAGAAGCTCGGCTCGTGGGCCGCCTACCTGGAGCTGCGGGAGACCGTCCGCGGGGCGAACGCCCGCCTGTCGCCGCCCCTCTCGACCGACCTCGGGGCCTTCGCCGGGCTGCTGTTCGAGGTCGGCGTCGGCCGGCTGGTCGTGACCGAGTCCGCGGCCGCCGTCCTCGCCGAAGAGCGGGCGGCGGCGGACAAGGTCGCCCGCAAGCGGCATCAAGAGGTCGAGGCGGACCGGAAGGAGGAGGGCGACCACCTGCGGATGCAGTACCTCCTGGCCAAGACCGGCCGGGCGCTCGGGTGCGCCGTCCACGTCGCGGCGAACGACCGCCGGCGGGTGTTCGAGGGGGTGAGCCTGTCGTGCCTCTCGGTTGACGCCCTCCCCGACCTGGGTCTGCCCGCCGAGGTGGCCCAGACCGTCTCGCTGATCGACGTGCTCTGGCTCGACCCGGCCGGCGGCCGGGTGGTGTGCGGGTTCGAGGTGGAGAAGAGCACGTCCATCTACTCCGGCATCCTGCGGCTCCTCGACCTGTCGTCGTCCGCCGCGGCCCGGCCGGACCAGCTCTACCTCGTCGCCCCGGACGCCCGGGAGCGGGAGATTCATGTCCAGCTCGCCCGCCCGTCGTTCGCAGGGGCAGACCTTCACTACATCCTCTTCTCCGACCTCGCCGCCCACTGCGACGGCCTGTGCCGGTTCGGCCAGGACCACCGGGCGGTGCTCAAGATCGCCCGGAAGAAGCCCAAGTGACGACCTCAAAGTGTCTCGGCACGCTCACCGGAACGATTGGGGCTTTGCCGTACTTCGGGGACTCCAGGCCGAACTGACCCGGCGACAGGGGTGGCCGGCTGGCAGTGGAGTGTTGAACGAACGCCTCGGCTCCGCCCCTCTAACTGAGCACTCACGGGATGGACTGCCGAGGAGGTGGCAGCCCAGGAGCGGGAACTCAGCCCGCTCGCTTGTAGGGACGGCTGGATAACGCCTGTTGGATGTGTCGAACTTTCGAGAGGTCATCTTACCGTCGCGCAGGCCTTGAATCGCTTCCCGACGTGGTAACAGAACTTGTCAAGCGGCGGGTCGCACTCGGCGAGTTGGCCGGCGGACTGGAGCCGGCCCAGCTCGTCGAGGCCGACCCGGAACAGTTCCGGCGCGATCCCGGTATGCCCGACGGCCAGCTTCCGCTCGTCGTGCGTGTCGCATCCGTAGACGTATGCCCAGCGGCCGCCGGCGACGCCGAAGTGGCCGTGCATCCGGCGGCCGTTTGCGAGGCCCATCCGGAGACACAGCTCGTCGCGGGGCGTGGGCAGGGAGGCGAACGCCGCGTGGGCCTGGGGGCCGGCGAACGTCACGCTGAGCGTCGGGGGCAGCCCGACCAAGTCCGGCCCGCCCGGCGGCAACGCGTACAGGGCGGTCATCGTCGCCTCGTCGAACGGGGTCGGCCCGTCGGCCGCGGTCGCCTCGACCAGGGGGAACGTCTGCCGCGCGTCCCGCTGGCTGATGCTGTGCCAGCCGGCCCAGACCAGGTCGGTGACTTCTAAGCTCGCCCGCGCCAAGAGGTAGTGAAAGAGGAGGGCGCGAGGCTGGCCGACCAGCCGCTCGTGCAGGACGACGCGGCCCCCCGGGGCGGTCAGCCGGCGAACCGCCGCGACGGCCCGGGCGACCGCCTGCACCGGCGCGGCGGGGGCCGCGAGCGCCGCGACCAGGTGCGGCCCGCGGGCGTAGTCCTCCGGCCGCTCGGCGGGCAGCCACGGGAGCAGGTAGGCCGGCATCGCCTGGAGGGAGACCACCGCGTCGAACGGCCCGGCGTCGAACGCCGTGTAGTCGGCGCAGGCGAACGACACGTTGCTCAGGCCGCAGCGGGCGCGGGCCGCCTCGGCGACCGCCACCGCCCCGGGGTGCCGCTCGACGCCGACGACCTGGCTGTCCGGGAAGGTGGCCCCGAGGTAAAGGGTGCCCAGGCCGGCGAACGACCCGAGGTCGAGGATGCGGGCCGGCGGGCGGCGGCGGAGGCGGGCGGCGACCGTCGGGAGTACGGCGTCGTAGTAGCCGAGCCGCCCGGCCGCGAACAGCCGGCACAGGTCCGGGTGGGCGCCCGCGAACGCGAAGAACTCGTCGTCCGCTGCTGCGACTCGGGCGGTGTCGTCTGGTTTCTTCGCCGCGTCGTTGCACGCGTCCCGTCGCCGGCGGTACCCGTCGAAGACGGGCCACGGCAGGGCGCACTGGAGCCGCCACTCCCACCCCTCGCGGGTGTCGGGGGCATCCAGGCCGGCGGCCGCAACCACGGCCGCGAGTGTATCGTCCGCGAGTTCCGCCCTGGACATCACCCTTCCCCACTCACGCAGCCGGCATCCGTCGCCGAAGCCTCGACGGGCTTGGCCCCCGCGATCAACTCCAGAGTTCCGAACATCGTCCCGAATCGGCGCAGAACCCTCACCCCGTCAAAGCCCGCCGCCTGGACAAGCCCAGGGAGCATTCCGGCCGCGTGTGCGGCGGTGTTCGGGAAGCCGTCGAGGAATCGGATGCCGAGGAAAAGTACGCGCATGACCGGACCGCCTGGGCGGCCCCAGTCGGCGATGTGGATTTCGCCGCCCGGAGCCAGCACCCGAAACGCCTCGCCCAGTGCCTCAGCCTTCGCCGCCGGGGCGAGGTGGTGGAAGAACAGGCTCGACACGACCCGCTCGAAACTCCCGTCGGCATAGGGCAGGGATTGGGCGAAGCCCTGGTCGAACCTTACCCCGAGCCCGGACCGCCGCGCTTTCGCGGCGGCCCGGTCGAGCATCCGCGGGTCCGCGTCGAAACCAACGACGTCGGCGCTGGAGCAGGTTCCCTTCACGCCGAGCGCCAGGTTGCCCGTCCCGCAGCCGAGGTCGAGCACCCGCTGGCCGGGGAGTAACCCGGCTGCATCGACCAGCCGCTTCTTCACCGCCTTGTCCCGGCAGGTGAGAGCGACCAGCGGGTCG
The DNA here is from genome assembly GCA_043787415.1 of Fimbriiglobus sp. GTDB lineage: Bacteria > Planctomycetota > Planctomycetia > Gemmatales > Gemmataceae > JAXMAZ01. The sequence goes on from JAYVUZ010000057.1 coordinate 19,521, forward strand.
TAAAGCGGGGTCAGCCAATGGAAGCCGGCCGCCGGGACCAGCGATTCTTCCGGGACGCCCATCGGTCAGCCTCCCCGCTCGGAACGGCCCGCCTTACTTCTTCTCATCGACCTTGACGTGGAAGCCGGCCTCGTTGAGCGCCTTGACCAGTGCGGTCGCGTCGAACTCGCCGGTCACCTCGGCCGTCGTCACCTTGCTCTTGGCGCTGATCCCGGCCACGCCCTTCACGTCCTTGAGGGCGTCCTTGAACGACTTCACGCACCCCCCGCACGAGTTGTGGAAGCCGGTCACGGTCAGGGTCTTGACGGTGCCGGGCTTGACCCCGCTGTCGGCCTTGAAGGCGTACCCCTTGTCCGTGCCCGGGTCGCCGTGGAACCCGGCCGCGGCCAGGGCGTCAAGCGCCTTCTGGGCCGCCTTCACGTCCGCGGCGGTGAAGGTGGCCGACTTGGTCTTCTTGTCGGTCGAGACGCCCGTCACCCCCTCCACCTTGCCGAGGACCGTGGCCACCTCCTCGGCGCACCCGTCGCAGCACATGTGGACCTTTTTCAGTTCGACCTTCGTCTCGGCCGCCGCCGCGGCCCCCGCCGACGTGAGGGCCATCACTGCGACCGTACCCACCAACCCGAGGACTCGACTCATTGCGCTGTCTCCTGGGGCGGCGGCTGGTCCGCCGCCCGGTTTTTCCGCCGGGGTCCGGTCGTCACGGCGACCGCTGTCAGACCCCGGCGGTGGTCGGTGCCCCCGGCCGGCCATTCGCGGCCCCGGTCGGGGGTGGTTTGGGCGGGCCGTTCGGCGTGGCCCGCGGGTTGTTCGTGCCGTCGGGGCCGCCGGGCGCGCCCGGCGGGCTGAGGGCCTCCGCGGCGGCCGCGGTGAGCGGGACTACCGGGGCCGGGTGGGCGACCTCCGCATACCAACCGTCGTCCCACGCCGCGGCCCGGTCGGCCGCCACGCCCGGCCGGTACACCTTGCGGCCGAACAGGAAGAACACGGCGGGCGTCACCACCTGATCGAGCAGCGTCGAGGAGACCAGCCCGCCGATGACCACGACCGCAAGCGGGTGGAGAATTTCCTTCCCGGTCTGCCCCTTCCCGAGGGCGAGCGGGACGAGGCCGATGACCGCGACGGCCGCCGTCATCAGCACCGGGGCGAGCCGCTCCAGGCTGCCGCGGACGATCATCGTCTCGCCGAACGCCTCGCCCTCCTCCCGCATCAGGTGGATGTAGTGGGCGATCATCATAATGCCGTTGCGGCTGACGATGCCGACGAGGGTGATGAACCCGACCCAGTGAGCGACCGAAAGCGTGGTTGCCTGCGCCCACACGCCGGGCACCTTCCACCACGGGAGGTCCCGGAGGGCCGCCGGGTCCGGGCGGTTGAGGAGCAGGAGCGCCACCACCGCCCCGAGGCCGGCGAGCGGGACGTTCACCCCGAGCACCATGAGGGCCGCCCGCCACGACCCGAGGCAGCGGGTGAGGAGCAGGAACACCCCGGCGAGCGCCCCGGCCCCGAGGACGAGCAGCCGCGTGTTCGCCTCCTGCTGGGCGCGGAACTGGCCGTCCTCCTCGATGCGGTACTCGCCGCCTTTCGTCCGCAGCCGCTCCTCGACCGGGCGAACGGCCACGCGGATGTCGGCGACCACGTCCCCCAGGCTTCGCCCCTGCACGTTGCAGGAGACGACGATCCGCCGCTGGACGTTCTCGTGGTTGAGCGTGTTCGGCCCGGTCGTGTCGAGCACGTCGGCGACCTGCGACAGCGCCACCTTCCGGCCGGACGGGGTGTCGAGGATCGTCTGCCCGATGACCGCCGGGTCCGAGCGCGACGCGGCGTCGTACCAGACGACGAGCGCGAACGACTTCTCCCCGTCGAGCACGGTGGACACCGCCCGCCCCTTGTAGGCCGTCTCCAACAGCCGGGCGACATCGCCGGGGGCCAGCCCGTAGCGGGCGGCCTCGTCCCGTCTGACCCTCAGCCGCACCTGAGAAATCTCCACCTGCGGCTCGACTTGCAGGTCCACCACGCCCGGCACTTTGGACATCGCGTCTTGCACTTCTTGGGCGGCGGCCCGCAGCTCCACCAGGTCGGGGCCGAACACCTTCACCGCCACCTGGGCGCGCACCCCCGACATGATGTGGTCGAGCCGGTGGCTGATCGGCTGGCCGACGTTCGCCGTCACCCCAGGGATGCTCCCAACCCGGTCACGGATGTCCGCGAGCACCTGCTCGGGCGGCCGCCCCTCCCGCTCGACGCCGTACCCGTGCAGTCCCGGGACAGCCCGGAGGACGGCGGCCGACACCCCCGGCTTCGCCCGCTCGTGGGGGGTGAGCCGCACGTCGATCTCCGAGCTGTTCACCCCCTCGGCGTGCTCGTCCTGCTCGGCACGGCCGGTCCGCCGCGACACCGCCGCGACCTCCGGAATTTGGAGCAGCGACTGTTCCGCGAGCGCCGCCACCCGCTCGCTCTCGGTCAGGCTCGTGCCGGGGGGGAGCTGCATCCCGACCGTGACCGTCCCCTCGTTGAAGGCCGGCAGGAACTCGCTGCCCATGCCGAACACGGCGGACATGGTCAGCGCCGACAGGAGCAGCGACCCGACGAGGATCGGCCGCGGGTGCCGCAGGGTGAAGTGCAGCAGCTTCGCGTCGAGCCACTTCAGCCCGCGGAGCAGGAGCGGGTCGCGGCCGTGCCCGCGGGCGGCGCTCGCCGGCAGCAGGTACGACGCCAGCACCGGGGTGACGGTGAGCGACACGACGAGGGACGCGGCGAGCGATACCAAGTAGGCGAGCCCGAGCGGGGCGAACATCCGCCCTTCGAGGCCGGACAGCGCGAACAGCGGGGTGACGACGAGGCAGACGATAAGGGTGGCGTAGACGATCGAGTTCCGCACCTCGCTCGACGCCTTGAACACCACCTTGAGCACCGGGTCGGGGGCCGCCCGCAGCCGGTTCTCCCGCAGCCGCCGGTAGATGTTCTCCACGTCCACGACGGCGTCGTCGACGAGCTCGCCGACCGCGACGGCGATGCCGCCGAGGGTCATTGTGTTGATGGTGATGCCGAAGTAGCTGAACACCAGGGCGGTGACGAAGACCGACAGCGGGATCGCCGTGAGGGTGATGACGCTGGTGCGGACGCTCGCCAGGAACAGCAGCAGCACCACGAACACCCAGAATGTGCCGTCCCGGATCGCCTCGACCACGTTGTCGATGGCCGCGTGGATGAAGTCCGCCTGGCGGAACACCCGCTGCTCCACGATGACCCCGGGCGGGGCGTCCCGCTGAAGCTCTTCGAGCGCCCGGTCGAGCCGCGGCGTGAGGTCGAGGGTGTTCGCGGACGGCTGCTTCTGGACCGCCAGGATGACCCCGCCGCCGCCGACGACCCGCTCGCCGTCCCTCACCCGCACGCTCCCGTCCCCGCGGCGGACCGGCCCGCCGAACCGCACGTCGGCCACGTCCTTCACCCGGACCGCCCGGCCCTCCCGCCAGACGACCGGCGTTTCCTCGATGTCCCTGAGCGCGAGCGTCTGGCCGCTGATGCGGATGAGCGACTCCTTCGCGTCCCGCTCCATCACCCCGCCGCCGGCGAGGACGTTCGCCTTCTCGGCCGCGTCGGTGAGCTGCTGGAGGGTGACGCCCTGGGCGGCCAGGCGGGCGGGCGAGGTGAGCACCTGGTACTGCTTCAGGTACCCGCCCATCACCGTCACCTGCGACACCCCGTCCACGGCGAGCAGGCGGTTCCGCACCGCGAACTCGCCGAAGGTGCGGATCGCCATGCCGACCCGGACCTCGTCGTCCGGCGTCGGCGGGGGTGCGGCCGGCCGGAGGCCGACCAGCATCACCTCGCCCATGATGCTGGAGATCGGGGCCATCACCGGGTTCGCGTCTCGGGGCAGCCGCTCCCGCACCAGTTGCAGCTTCTCGGCGACCACCTGCCGGTCCTGGTAGATGTCCGTGCCCCAGTCGAACTCGACCCACACGACCGACAGGCCGATGCCCGACGCCGACCGCACCCGCTTCACCCCCGTCGCCCCGTTCAGTTGGTACTCGATGGGCCGGCTGACCAGCAGCTCGACCTCCTCGGGGGCCAGCCCGGGAGCCTCGGTCAGGACCGTCACGGTGGGGCGGTTCAGGTCGGGGAACACGTCCACCGGGGTGCGGGCGAGCTGGTACGCCCCGCCCGCGACCAGCGCGAGCGCGGCGACGAGCACGAGGCCGCGGTTCTGGAGCGAGAAGCCGATGACGCGATCGAGCACGACGATAACCCCCCTTTACCGGAGCGACGCGAAGCCAGTGACGAGTTCGGCGACGCCTGCCGCGGCGACCGGCTCGCCGGCCGCGAGGCCGCGGACGATCTCCACCCGGCGGTCGTCGGCCGCCCCCGTTTCGACCGCCCGCCGCTCGAACACCCCGTCCGGCCGGCGGACGAACACGACCGCCGCCCCGGCTTCCCCGCCCACGGCCCCGAGCGGCACCGTCACGGCCGCCGGGCGGGAGCCGGACACGACCGAGAGGGTCGCCAGTTGGCCGTGGACGAGCGGCGGGCGGGTCGCCGCGTCGAGGTCTACCCAGACGGCGAGCGACCGGCTGTCCGCCCCGAACGTTCGGCCGCTGCGGGCCACCGTCCCGGTGAGCACCGCGGCCGGGTCGGCCACGAGCCGCGCCCGCACCGCCTGCCCGACCCGGACCCGGTCCACGTCCCGCTCGGAGACATACCCGACGAGCCAGGGCCGGCGCTGGTCCTGGACCGCGAACAGCACCTCCTGGGCGGCCACCGCCTGGCCGAGCGCCTTGTCGAACGCGACCACCACCCCGCCCACCGGAGCCCGCACCGGGACCGCCGTGACCACCTGCCGCGTCTCGACGATGCGGTCGATGTCCGGGGCGGCGAGCCCGACGGTCGTGAGCTTGCGGCGGAGCGTGTCCGCCTGCGACCGCAACGTCGCGACCCGGCTCTCGGTCTCCCACACCCGGCGGCGGGCGACGGCGGGGAGGTCTTTGATCCGGGCCAGCGTGTCGGCCTCCAGCCGGAGTTCCAGGCCGACGCGGATGAGGTCGAGTTGCAGCGTCTGCAACTCCGGGCTGATGACTTCCGCGAGCACCTCCCCGGCCGCCACGGTCCGGCCGCGGTCGGTCCGGACGGACGCGATGACCCCGGCGAGCGGGGCCGTCGCCGACCCGCGGTCGGCCGGCGGCAGATCGACCGCCCCGTCAAGGCTGACGACCTCGTCCACCGCGCCCGGGGTCGCCGGCTCCACCCGCAGGCCGATGGACCGCTCCGCCTCGGGGCCGAGCCGCAGCACGCCGGGGGCGAACAGTCCGCCGAGTTCGTGCGCCCCACGGACCACCACCCGGTCGCCGGGGAACAGTTCGCCGGCGACGACCTCGACCCGGTCGCTAGCCCGGCGGCCGAGGGCGACCGCCTTCTTGCGGTACTCCGACGCGCCCGCCGCACTCGCCTCCTCGACGAACACGAACGTGTCCACCCCCTCCCGGGCCACGGCCGCGGCCGGCACCGTCGGCCGCGGCTTGTCGGCCGGGAGGATCACGTCCGCCCGCCCGGCCATGCCGGGGACGAACCGCGGCTCCCGGCCGGGCGGGTTTTTGAGTTCGGCCCAGACGGAGGCGAGGTGCGTCACCGGGTCGAGGTAGGGGGCGACCGTCGAGACTGTGGTGCGGACCACCTCGCCCGGGCGGGCGACGAGCCGCACGTCCACCGGGGTGCCCACGGCGACACGGTTCAGGTCTTTTTCCAACACCCCGAGCCGCACCCAGACCGTGCTGAGGTCCGCGACCTCGGCGAGGTGCTCGGTCGGCTCGACCGCCTTGCCCACGGTCAGCTCGGCGTGGATCACCGTGCCCCCGACGGGCACCCGCACCGGCAGGGTCAGCCCCGGGTCCGCCGCCCCCCGCTTGAGGACGGCGTCGAGCGACCCGGCGTCCAGCCCGAACGCGAGCCACTTGCTGCGGGCGACAGCGGCCGCGTTCCGGGCCTGGGCCAGTTTCGACTCCGCGTCGACGAGCGCCTGGCCGGCGACGGCCCCGGACTCGACCGACGCCCGCAGTTCCTTCACCACCTTCTCGCCAAGTGTCGTCTCGGTCTGTGCCGTCAGGGCGTCGAGTTGGAGGGTGTCCAGGTCGAGGCTCTGCACCTCGGCCACGACCTCCCCGGCCCGGACCGTCTGGCCCGGCGCGACGTGGACTTTGACCACCCGCCCCGGCAGCCGCGCGGTCGCAAACCCGTGCTGCGCCCACGGCAGCTCGACCGCCGCGTAGGCGAGCAGCGTCCCCTCGACCGGCCGCACCTCGACCTCGGCGGTCGAGACGGCCAGGCTGTCCCGGGCGGCCGGGGTGAGCAGCAGGTGGCCGCGGGCGGCGTCCACCTGGACCCCCTTGGTCGGCAGCGGGGCGTGCCCCTCGTGGGCGAGGAGGACCGTCACCCCGGCGGTGAGGAGGCACGCCGTCGCCAGGGCCGCCGGCCGCGCGAAGCGTCGGCGGGGCGTCGGCGGGGCACTCGTCGTGGGACGCATGGCGTCACTCGCGGGGCGTGGGTCTGGATGGAGATCAGATGGAGGGGCCGGGCCGGCCGCGGGTGCGGGCGGCCCGGCGGGTTTACTTCGCCGGCCGCGGCCTAGTGCTTGTGGCCGCCCATCTTGGCCATTTCGCGGCACGACGCCGCGCACTTCTTGCACGACTCGGCGCACGCCTTCATCTGCGGCATGTCGGCGTGCTTCTCGCACGCCGCAGCACACGCGTCGTTCGCCTTCGCGCACGCCTCGTTGGCGGCCGGGGCCAGATCGCTGTGGCGGGCCGTCAGCTTGGCCGACAGGGCGCAGAACTCGGCGCAGTCGGCCGCCAGCATCGCCGGCTTGGCGTGCTCCTTCTTGCCGGCCGCCACCAACTCGCCGCAGTGGTGGGCCGTCTTCTCGCACACCAGCATGCATTCGGCGCACACCTTGGCGCACGCCTCGTACATGGCGTGTTGCTCGTCCGACTTCGGCTGCGTCTCCCCCGCGTTGGTCCCGGCGGCCAGGCCCAACCCGGCCACGGCGAAGGCGGCCATCGCCACGCCCGCGATCATGTTCTTCCGCATTACGAAACTCCCAGGTGACATATGCGGCCGGCTGCGAGGTGCAGTCGGCCCGCGAAAGGGGGGATGCAAAAAAGGCGCCAATATAGTATTTATCAAATATTCATATCTACAATTTATGCAGTGGCACTGACTTCCAGATGCCGGAAGCCATCCCTCCCAAGTTGAGTGGCCGACTGATCAGCCCGCAGCAGCCAGCCGCCGGCCGACTCCACCCGGCTCACGCTCACCCGGCCGACCGGGTCCGGGCAATGGCTGGCGGGCACATGTGCCACGGAACCCGACCGACCGAGCTTCCCACGGCCGTGGGGCCGAGGGGCCGCCCTCACTTCGCGGCCCGCTCGGCCTCGACGGCCGCGAGGGTCTTCGTCGGGTCGGCCTCGGCCCGCTTCGCGCACCCGCGGCAGCAGACGTAGACCGACCGTCCGCCGACGGTCACGGCGACCGGCTCGCCCATCGAGCCGAGTTCCTCCCCGGTCACCGGGCACTTCACCTGCCCGCCGTACCGCGAGGCCGGTGCAGCCGGGGCCGCGGCAGGCACCGCCGGTGGCGTCGGAACCGCCGAGGCGGACGGCGTCTTGCACGTCCGGCAGCCGCCGGTGCTGGAACAGCCGGCCGCCGCGGCGAGAAGCGCCACGCCGCAGGAAGCGGCGATCATCAACGTCCGTGTCATGAACTCACCTCGGGTTCGAGACTGACCGGTTCGGGACGGCTACCGGGACGCCCCGGCGGCCTTCTTGGCTCTCAGGTCGGCGACGACCGCCAGGGTCTTCTCCGAGTCGGCCTCGGACTTCCGCTTGCAGCCTTTGCAGCAGACGAAGACCGGCTGGCCCTTGATGTCGAGTCTCAGCGGCGGCCCCATCGCCCCGAGCCGCTCGTCGGTCGAGACCGCGCACCACTCCTGGGCGTCCACCAGGGCGCGGTCCTCGGGCGAGAGCTTCGCCCGCTCCGCGGCGACCTCGTCCGTCACCCCCGGGGCAGGCGCGACTGCCCCGGACGACGCCGGTGCTGGAACAGCCGGCTTCTCGCCCCCGCACCCGGCCGCGACCGCCACCGCCGCCGACGCGGTCAACGCACTGAGCACCCGCATGTCAACCTCCTTGGTGAGAACCCGTCCCGCCGGTGGCCGGCCGTCACTGCTTCACATAGTCCTTCGGGTCTTTGATCTCGCCCGGCTTCTCCTTGGCGAGCGCCACGAACTCCTCGATGCACGGGATGCAGCAGAACTCGTAGGTCTTCCCGCCGATCACCCAGGTGAACTTCGGGTTCGCCTTGGTCTTCGAGATGGGGCAGATTCTTTCGCCCGCCTTCGGGTGGTCGTCGTGCTGAGCGCGGATGCCCTTGTACTTCACGGTGGGCACCGTACTCCCGTTCGCCGCGATATCGGCGGCGGTGTACAGCCCGCCCGGGGTGAGGAACAGCGCCTGCTCCTCGTCCGTCCCCTTCTTCGCCGGCATTCCATCCCCGGCATGGTCGCCGGCCACGGCCGTGTTCGAGAAGGCGATGCGGAACCGCTCGCCGTTCACGTTGATGTTGTTGATGGTGACTTGGACCTTCTTGCCGACCAAGTCTTTCGGCAGGGCTGCCACGAACTGCGACGTCTTCCCCTTCGCATCTCCGGGCTGCGGCTCTGAGCGGAACGTCGTCTTGTCCGCTTCGGTCGCGCCGTCCGGCATGACGTACGCGGACAACTCCTGGGCCTCGACCTCTTGGATGCGGGCCTCGTCCTTGCCGAGCAGGTACAGGCGGACCGTGCCGCCCCTCTCGAACACGGCCTCCGCGTGGTAGCTGTCCCGGCCGAGCGACACCAGGGTGCCCCCGTGAGCCCCCGGCTTGTGCCCGTGGGCCTCGTCTGCCGTTCCTGGGGCGGCCTTCTTCTCCGACGGGGAGTGGTCCGAGGTCGGGACTGGCGGCGCGGGCGTTGAGGCCCCGCACCCGACAACCAGCCCGGCGGCGGCCACTCCCGCCCCGGCCAACAGAATCAGCTTGCGCACCATGTCCATGTGTCCTTGTCACGGCCGGGGGCGTTGGCATCCGGACCGTCGCGGGGTAGCGGGGAAGACGGGCGACACGGCAGGCCCCACGCGACGGGGACACAACCAGGCGGACGCCCGCTCACGCCCCAACGCGGGCGTGACGGAATACGAATGCAGGGAGGCCGGGACAGACCGGGGTCACGGCACCCCAAGTCTCGGCGTCAAGTAGGGAGGACTAGCAGCGCAGCTTGTGGTGCGCGAAGAGGAGGTCGGATGTCGAGAGGAAGGCCGACCCGGCGCCGATGCGACCGTTCGGCGGGGGGGCACCGATTAGCCCGTCGAACGGGACCGGCAGACCGTCGGTGGGGACCGCAGCGCCCAGCAGGTGCAACGCGTCAGCCGACCCCGGAGCGGGGTTGGGGGCGACCGCAGCCTTCGCCGAACCTTTCTGGCACGGGCACTTCGTCGGGTCGGAAGGTGTGTCGCCGGCCGGGACTTGCCGGCCGCCGTCGACCTGCTTCTGACCCTGCCCGCAGCAGGGCTTGCGGTGGGACGTGTCGCCCGAGTGGGTGGTCCGGGACACCGGGTTCGCGTCATGCCCCAGCCGAGCGGCCGTGCAGCAGCAGAGCATCGGCCCCACGACCAGCGACAGCACCAACTGGTGAATGACGACGAGCCGGAACATCCAATCTCCCACGCGGCGCGGACGGTCGCCACGACGAATTACAAGGACATTATTGGCGAGTGCCACCGGAAAAGCCAGTCACCCGCCCGGATTGCCCGCCTTCGCCGGGACTCCCATCGGGATGAGCGTGGCTCCATTCAATCGCCCAGGTCGTGTTCCGGCACTCGGCCGTACACTGCCTGCAGTGGTACTGTTTGCGCTATACGCATTCTGCCCCACACGCGTCACAAACCTCGGCACAGGGGCGGTGGCGTAGCTCGATCTACGGCTCATGACCCCGGCCGCGACCCGACACCGGCCGAACACATTAACTCCGTGCCGAAGTTGCGGTAGTTACAAGAACGCCCCCGCCCGCGTTCGGCTCGGGCGGGGAGTCGGTCAGTGACTGTGGCCGGCATGGCCGTCCGACCCGGCGGCGGACACCCGCCCGCTGCTGTCCGTCTCGCACCCGACCAGACCGCCCAGTCCGCACACCGCCGTCAGGACGGCAAGCAGGCGAGCCACACGACAGATTCTCGCCACGGGTTCCCTCCCATAACTTCGCCCGCCAGCGTGTGGCGTAATTAGCTTCGGAGAGATGCCGCGTCAATGTGATCCGGGCGGGCCGACCTAATTTTTTGCAGTCCACATGGCCGCCGCCAGGGGCGGCGGGTATCTGGTGCCCGCCGTGCGGGTCGGTCCCCGAGGCGAGGAGCACTCGCCACCCCTGGTCCGCACTCACGGCCGGCTCCCACGAGAATGTGACCGACGCCACCCGTCCCTGTCACCGTAGCTGGCCGACGCTCACGGGTGTCGGTAGAAGTCCGGGGCACGCACCTCTTCCGGCCGCTCCTTCGCGGCCGACATGAACTCGTCGATGCAGGGCGGACAGCAGAACTGGTACTCTTGACCGCCAATCACCCAGACGAATCGCGGGTCGGCCCGCGACCGCGACACCGGACACACCCGCTCCCCCGCGGCCGGCCGGTCATTGTGAGCAGAGCGCTCCCCGCGGTACCGTCGGGACGCGGCCGCCCCGCCGTTCGCCCGGATGTCGTCCTCGCGGTACTTCCCCCCGGGGGTCGAGTAGAGTGCGGCCTCGGCCGCCGCCGCCCGCTCGGTCGCGGCGGGGTCGGGCGGTGCCCCGGACGAGTCGATCTCGAACAGGAACCGCTCCCCGTTCACGGGCAGCGACCACACGACCAGCCGGAGCTGCCCCCGCCACAAGGCCGGAGGCAGCCGGCCGGCGAACCGCGAGGCGGTCCCCGCCGGGTCGCCCGGCTGGGGTTCCGGGCGGAGCATGACCGCGAACTCGTCCTGCCGGTCGTGGCCGCGGACGGCCGCGCAGACCGTTCGCGCATCGGCCGGCCGCACTTCGGTCAGTTCCTGCCCGAACGTGTAGAGGCGGACGCGCCCGCCCGGCTCGAACACCGCCTCGGCGTGGTAGCGGTTGTCCCGGTCGATGGCGACGACCGAGCCGCCGTGCGGACCCGGCGGGTGCCCGTGCGACTCGGCGTCGCGGTCGGCCACCGGCCGGCCCGGACCGCCCAGATTCAAGGCCAGGACGACGGCCACCCCGAACACCGTCGTCGCGACGATGCCGAGGGCCCGCCACCGCCCGCGGCGCGGGTCGGGTGGCCTGCCGTGCCGGCTTGGCTTACGCTTCCCCATGACGAACTTCTTCGTGGATGCGAACGGACACATCCCGCCGATTAGGCGGAGTGATGCGGAAGACGGGGCCAGTCGGCTAGCAGCGAAGGACGTGAGGCGCGCGGGGGCACCCAAAGGGGCCAAGGATGAGCCGGTTCGCCGTGGCCGGGGCGGTTGCCAGTCCCGACCTGATTTCAAACGGTGCACTCCAGAGCGAGGGCCAAGCGTCGGGAAGGGGCTTTGCCGTCGAAAGCTCTATCCGCAGCCCGGACGATTCGACGGCGTACCTGTCCCACCCGCCCCGCTCCTGGCAAGGGCATCGCTTCTCCGGCAGTGCCGGCTTTTGAGTCGGCTCTTCGGGACGACCCTTGCCACAGCAAGCGGGGGTGGGGGCTACAGGGACGCTGGCAGACTCGGCCGCGAGGAAGCGATTGAGCACCGCGGCCGCGCGACTTGGCGCGCAGCAGCACGCCACCGGCCCACAGGCCGTCGCGATGACCAGATGTATGCTCACGACAAGTCGCACGAACGCCTCATGTACAGTGATGCGGCCTGACTTGAGTTTACCCGTGCGGGATCGGAAAACAACACGCCACCTTACCCGGCCGGGGGTCGGCATTAACCCGACGCATGGGTCGTCCGGGTTGCAACTAGCCCGCCGGTGTCGTACCGTCGGCGGATGACCACCCGGCCCCCTCACCCGCGTCAAGTCGTGCTGCTCTCGTTCCGCTTCCTCGGCACCGCCCTGGTCGGGTCGCTCGCGATGGCCCTCGTTGCGGCGTTCGGACCCCTCCCGGCTCAGATCGCCGCCCTCGGTGCCCTCGTCAGCATTCTCGGGGGCCTTTTCCTCAGCTACCTCGAACAGGAGGAGGAGCGCGACCGGCGGCGGGGCGAGGCCATCGAACGGCTCGCCTTCCCCCTCGCGCTCGCGCCCCAGGACGACCTCTACCCGCACTACCTGGCGTACTGCCGCGCCCTCGTCGCCCTCGCCGAGCAGTCCGACCCGGTACTCCGCGAGATCGCCGCCCTGAAGCTCGCCTCGGTGAGCGCCCAGATCGACACCCTCGCCGGCGGCGTTGCCGTGTTCGCCGGGACCGAGACCTGGCGGGCGGTCTACGAGCGGCTCCTGACCGGGGGGAGCATCCGCGAATACCGCTCGGTCGCGTGGGTCCGCAGCGCGGGTTACTGGCAGGACGCGCCCGGCCGTCAGAGTATGCGCGCGAACTTTGAGGCCGCCCACGGCGGGGTTCTCATCGAGCGCATCGTCATCCTGCCACACGCGCTTTGGCCGGACGACCATATGCTGCCGGCCGACCCGATCGGGCCGTGGCTCAAGGAGCAGCACGACCACGGGCTGCACCTCGTCCTCGTCCGAGCGACGGCCCTCGTCACCGAACCCGACCTCCTCGCCGACTTCGGCATCTATGGCGACCGGGCGGTCGGCACCCAGGAATTGGACGAACACTGCCGCACCGTTCGCTTCACTCTCGACTTCTCCCCCCGCATCATCCGCCTGACGGAAGACCGGTGGCGGCGGCTCTCGGTCTTCGGAATTCCGTACCAGTCTCTGCTGGAACCGTCGCCGGACGGTCGCTAGCATGTGTACGGGCGTTCCGCATGGGAGTTCGGGTGCCCGAGTTGCTCTACCTCGACACGGCCCGCCTGGGCCGGATGTCACCCGGGGCCGCTGCCGCACTTCGGGATTTCGTCGCGCTCGCCGGTGACGAAGGCGGCGGGCTGTACCTCGACCACTTCCTCAACAGCGGCCTCGCCGCGTGTCCCGCTTCGTTTGCCGCCCGCTATCCCGGCCTTGCCGGGTGGAGGGGGATGGGCGGGCTAAAAGCCGACCTCCGCTCCCTTGCCGACGGCCGTCCGGATTTACCCGTCCTCCTCGCTAGCCGCTCGGCGTCCCTCGTCAAGCTCGCCGCCCGGCTCCTCTTCCACCCCTGCCGGAACGTCCTCACCACCGACCTCGATTGGCCGGTCTACTCGGCCACGCTCGCCGCCGAAGCGAAACGCGGAAACCGGATCATCACCGCAGTGGCCGTCCGGGACGCGGTGCTGTCCGGTCGGCTCGGCGAAGACGAAGTCGTTGACCTTTTGTGCCGGCGGTTCGCCGAGGCCGGGTGCGACGGACTCTACCTCACCGCCGTGAGTAACCTCGGCGTGCGGCTCCCCTGCGAACAGATCGTCCGCCGGCTAGAGGCGACGCGCGGGGTTCGGGTCGCCGTGGTCGATGGGGCGCAGGAGTTCTGTCAGTTCCCCCCCGCGGGCGGGGGCGGCTATTGCGACCTGTATCTCGCCGGGAGTCACAAGTGGCTGGGCGGCTACCACCCACTCTCGGTGGCCTTCTACGGGCGGCGACGGTCGCGTGAACGGGTCGAGACCATCCTCAGCCACATGACCGATTGCGGCGATCTCAACGACCCCCTCCTCCGGTTCTCGTCGCGTCAAGAGGCGGGACGCCGCGACCCACACGCGGAGACGGTCAACCTGGCCCCCCTCTTCTCCGCGCAGGGGGCGGTCGGCGACCAGCAGCGGGGCATAGACTCATTCGCCACCCGCCTTTCCAATCTCGCAGCGGCGGGGGAGGTCGGGGCAACGAGCGGCTGGGAGCCGCTCGTCCCCCCGCCCGGCTTGCGGTCCGGCATCCTGCTTCTCCGAGCCGTGTCGCAAGCGACCCAGGTTCGAGACCCCGAAACCACGCGGGCCTCGCTCCGTGGGGCCGGCGTCGCCGCGACCGCCTACCCGGGCGGCTTGATCCGTCTCTCCATGCCGTCACTCGGCTTCCGGCAGGGGGAACTCGGCATCCTGTCCGACGCCCTCCAACTCGGCCGGTAAGCCTCCGCCGTCCGGTTCGAGTGTCCCACCCTCCGGCCCCTCCCCGAACGGCTTCACCGGCCGCCGCTTGAGCCAGATGCACTCCTTCGGCACCAGAGGCAAGCCGGCAGCGTGCCGGCGGCGATTGACCGCCCGCAGCATGGCGAACTCCTGCTGGCGGACGAGGAAGTACGGCTCGAACGGCATTTCGTAGAACGCCCTCGATAGCGCCTCAGGCTCCCGGCGGGTCGCGTTGTCCTCGAACCACGCCTTCAGTTCCCGATATCGCGGCAGGTCGATCCGGACCTGGACGTGCCCGCCGCGGAACCCGACCGCGTACCCGCCGTACTTGATCGACCGCCGCCGCACGTCCCTGACATTCGCCCCCTCCGCCTCGAAGAACGGGTGCTCCCCGCGCGTGGCGAGCAGGACGAAGAACTGCCCGTGCCGGAGGTACTGCACGTTCGCCCGCCCGGCCTGCTTGCGTCTCGCCCTGGCCCACCGCGAGATGCCGATCCCGTACCGCTCGACCAGCTTCTCATCGACCCGTTCCGGTTCTTTCGACCTGGGGATGCACCCCGCGACGTAGAACAGGTAGCCGCGGGACACATAGGCCACCGCGAGCTGCTGAACGAACCCCTCCACCGACACCGCTGCGCACCGATACTGCATGTTCCCCCGGCGGATACTCTCGCCCTGAAAGACGGGGTGTGTTTGCGGCACACACCCCACAAGCCGTTCGTAACCCTGGCCGCGACGCTTCCTGCTTCGCCCGAGACGCTGCTCCTCCCGCCGCCAGCACGGCTCCGCCGTGCTGTATTCAAGGAGTTGTAACGTCCCATTTCGTAAGAGTAGCGGCGCACGAACCTGAACCCCGCCCGAGGCGAAACTCGGGCGTACGTCGTCGATTCGTCGCCCGGGCGACCGCTCACCCAAGAGCGTTCGCCCGGACCGCCGTTCCTCCCCCCAGGGAAACGCGAGCGTGTCCGAGGACTTGCCCGCGAAACGCACACCATCGGCTTCACAGCCCGTCGGCCCTTTCGTCGAAGACTTCGTTCGGCACCACCCGGAACGAACAAACCGCCCCGCCACTGCCTTGCAGCGGTTCGGCCCGGCTCCCGCCGGCTCCTACTCAGGCCACACTCCCACCCGACCGCATTTCGATCACCCGCGCACCACGCGCGGGCACCGGAGCGCGACTCCGGCCGCGGTCGGGCTTCCCAGGTTCGCTGTGGACTCCGTCTGACCCGTCACGTCGGTAGTGGGCTGCCCCACGGGCCGACCATCGCACGTCCAACCCCTCCCGGGGTGGCGTAGTTTCCGCCGGGCCGATAAGGCCCGGACGATTTCGGGGGACCGAACACAGAAGCGCCCCCCTACCCACCGATGATCGACTTATTCCCGGTTCGGCACCGTCCCGGATCAGACTCACTGGCAAGGGCTTTCGCCCCTCTCGTGGTTGAGCTATTCGCCGCGGGGCATTTGACCCCGACGCCGGCTTCGGTGAAAGCCGGTCCCGCCTGTTGCCAGGCCGAGAACTCCCCACGCCAGCGAGGTTGAACGGGCGTAACGGCTCTCGCCGCGTTAGCCCGGACCCCCTCGACGGGATTCGCACGAAGGATTCGTGCCCACCCGCTTTGAACCACAACGGCCCCGAAGGACACGTCCTTCGGGGTGTTCCCCTGTCGCCCGCACTCAATCTGAAAAGACACGCAATCGGATAGAAGATCGAGATTACTCCGTCTCGCGTGGCCCGCCTTCCGTACGAGGGAAGTCCGGGCCGTGAGACGGGATTACGTCGATCAGCCTCCGTCGAACCGGACGAGCGCCTATCGACGCATCCGGCTCTACGGGCGTGACGCGACGGGGTGCGACCCCCGTCCCCTTAGCTCGGTGGTAGCCGAGTTTACCGGGTGTCACCGCCGACCCGATGAGCGCCATGAACAACGTTTGTCGTTCCTGACGACCGCCATGCACAAGACACAGCGGGGCGAGCAGTAGCACGGCCGGCCGGCGAAATCACGCGCCCGCCCGCCGGCCAAACGATTACAGGACAGGCAGGCGGGGCGATACGGGTATCGAGGTAAGGCGGCACCCGTCGGGCGTGTCGCTCGCGTTCCGCCCTCCCCACCTCGGGGCGTGTCGGTGCCGTTCCGTTCGAGGCGCGGCGGCGTGTCGCTCGCGTTCCGCCCGAGACCGAATTGCCCGTGGCAATTTCCGGGCAAGTGCATGGAAGCACTCTCCTTTCGCACTTGCCGTCCCCCCGCGGTCCGGGCGTCAAAGAAATCCGGATCAAAGATCACTGGAAACAAAGGGGAGGGAACTGCTCTTGAGTGAGAGTTACGTCTTCTGGGGGCGGAGGATGTCGGCGAGCGTGGGGATGGGATGAGCCGCGGCGGCGGATTCGTCCGCGGGCCACGCGAACGCGGCGTCCGCGATGCGGCAGAGGACGGCCGCCGACTCGTCGGGCCGAACCGGACTCCCCGTTCCGGCGGCCGGCCCGCCGGCCCTCGGCGGGGTGCCGTCCCGCTCCCGTCGCCGCAACTCGTGCCACCAGTCGGGCGGCGTGCGGCCCGCGGTCGCGGCATGGCGGAGGTTGTCCACAAGGAACGCTTGCGGGCTGCGGGTGAAGAACGACCGGCCGAACCGCTCGCGGGCGGCCGCGGTGATGTCGATCCACTCCCGCACCAGGGGCCGCGGATACCTTTTCAGCAACCGCCGGGCGGCGACCGCATCGAAACCCAGGGCCGCCAACCCGTCCGCGAGCGGCGAGTCTGCCGCGGCCCGCGCCGGCGGCGGGGCGGCGCGGAGGAACCGCGGGCCGCGGGTGAGCACGACCGCCCCCGACCCGCCGGCCGCCCGGTCCCCGGCCCGCGGCTCGAAGGCCGGGCTGTCGGCCAGGACGCCGGCGGCGACGAGGGTAGCGATGACCCGCTGGAGTTTCTGCCGCCGGTGCCGGGGGGCCAGAGTGGGGGAGAAGCCGAGGACATCGACGGCCAGGTGATCGACCGGGAACCGGGGCGTGGTGTCCCGCCGGTCAAAGATTTTGCTGACCAACAGGAACAGCCGCCGGGCAGCGGGGTCGAGCCGGCGGTAGGTGTCCAGGTCGAACCGGAACCGCCCGCCGAGCGGCCGCACCAGGTCGAAGAAGATCGGGTCCCAGGCGATCCGCCACGCCCGCGAACTCCCCGGGTCGAGCGGCAGGCTGTAGCTCAGGAAGCCGAACCGTACCCGCCGGTGTTCGGCCCGGACCGGGTCGTAGAAGGCGTCGCTCGCGTAGCTCACCTGGGCGAGCCGGTCGAGGGCGGCAGCGAACTGCTGGTATTGCCGGCCGCCGCGGTTGGCGTGCGGGTCGATCAGACCGAGTCGCCGCAAGCAAAAGTGCGGGGTCGCGTGGAACTCGGTGTCGGCCGGGCCGTCCCCGCCGGCGGCGGCCAAGTCCGCGAACGTGAGGGCCAGCAGCCCCCAGAGGTAGAACTCGTCGGCCGGCGACAGGCCGCCGGGGCAGGTGACCCGGACGCTCGCTTTTCGCCGGTGTCTATTGCGGTCGGAGTAGAAGTAGCCGGTCTCGAACACGAGGTTGTCTCGCAGCGACCGGCCGGTGTCGAGCGGACAGAGGGCGTGTTCGACCAGGGTCAACTGCCCGAGGCCGACCGTGGACGGCCCGGCCCGGCCTACTCGGGCCATCGTGTTCGCGCGGGGGGGCGGTGTTGGGGCCATGCGTTGCCGGGTCCGGTTCGTGTTTCCTCGTGCGATCGAGGTAGCACACCCCGGCCGATTCCGACACCCGCGGAGTCGTGGTTCGCACACGTTTTCCTTGACGGCCCGCCCCCGCGCGTGGGAGCGTTACCCCAGTCGTACCCGCGGGTTGGGCGGGAATTGCCACGGGCAATCCGGCCCCCGCGAAGTCACCGGAGGAACATGCCAACGACGACGGTCTGCTTCATCAACCAGAAGGGCGGGTGCGGGAAATCCAGTTCGACCTACCACCTCGGTGGGGCGCTCGCCGCGGCCGGCCGCCACACCCTGCTCATCGATTGCGACCCGCAGGGGTCGCTCAGCCAGGCGTTCTTCGGGTCGGCCGCGGTCGAGACCCTGCCGGCGCGGGACACGCTGGCGGCCGTGTTCGACCCCGCGGCCGTGATGGACAGCCCGGCGCGGCTAGCCGTGCCGACCGGGTTCGAGCGGCTGAGCATCGTCCGGGCGAACCAGACTCTGGCCCCGTACAACCGCCCGGAGCCGGACCGCGAGGGGCTGAACCAGTTCCTGCTCCGCGACGCCCTCGCCGACATGACCGGCTACGACCTCGTCTTGATTGACTGCCCGCCGAACCTCTACCTGGCGAGTTGGAACGCGATGCTCGCGGCCGCCCACGTCGTCATCCCGGTGCCGCCCGAGGACTTCGGGGCGCAGGGGCTACGGGTCGTCCACCAGGCCATCGCCCACGCCAGCCGGCTGAACCCGCAACTCCGCCTCACCGGCCATCTGGTCACCCGCTCCGACGGACGGCTGCTCGTTCACCGTGCCTACGAGCAGAAGTTGCGGGCGCTCTACCGCGACACGGTGTTCGCCGCGGTCGTGCCCGAGGCGTCGGCGTTCAAGGTGGCGCTCGCCTGCCGCACGCCGGTGTCGCACCACGCGCCGGGGTCGAGGGCGGCGCGGGTCATGGCCGCGGTCGGCGAAGAGTTACTGGCCCGGACGGCCGGCGGCGGGGTTCAGAGGGACGGAATGAAGCAGACGAGCGTGGGGTAGCGATGGCCAGTATCGGAACCATTCTCGACCGGGTGAGCGGCAACCTCGACGAGTCGATGGGTGTCCGCGACACCGACCTCCGTCCGACACTCTCCCCGGTGCCCGACCCGAAAGATGTCGGCCGCCGGCCGCTCCGCAGCGTCGGCCGGGTGGACCTGAGCCAGGTGGTGCCCGACCCCGACCAACCGCGGGCCGAGTTCTCGGACGACGCCCTCGACCGGCTGGCCGCGAGCATCCGCGACCACGGGCAACTCTCCCCGATCCGGGTCCGTTGGGCCTCCGACCTCGGCAAGTGGGTGATCATCGCCGGGGAGCGCCGTTGGCGGGCGACCCGCCGGGCCGGGCTGGCGACCATCGACTGCGTGTTCGTGGACGGCGAACTCTCCCGCGGGGAACTCCTCTCCCAACAGTTGATCGAGAACCTACTCCGCGAGGACTTGCGACCGGTCGAGGAGGCGAAGGCGTTTCGGGAGCTGATCGCCCTCAACGGCTGGACCGGCAAGCAACTGGCCGACGCGCTCCGCGTGCCGCCGTCGAAAGTCTCCCGCACGCTCGCCCTGTTGGACCTGCCGGACGACTTGCAGGGGCGGGTCGAGGCCGGCGACCTGCCGGCCCGGGCGGCATACGAAATCTCCAAACTTGCGGACGACGCCCAACGCCGCAACATGGCGGACGCGGTCCAAGACCGCGGGTTGACGGTGGAAGACACCCGCGACGCGGTCAGTCGTCGCCGGGGACGAGTGGCGACGAAATCGCGGGGAACGCGGCGAAAACTGACCACACCCGGCGGCATACACATCCTCGTGTCAGCCGCGCGGCCGGTTTCGGACGCCGAGATCGAGGCCGCGCTCGTTCACGCGGTCGAATCGGTTCGCTCCCGATTGACACCTGCGGCCGCGGACCGCACACCAGACCCAGATTAGATTTCCGCATTCGCCCCTGAACGGTTTTTCTCGGACCTTCGCCTCCCGTTATCGGTCGGAACCGATCACCTTATCCCGGCCCAATTCCGTCCGCCGATAGACGGCTCACCGATGCCCGCCGTCGGCAGCCCCTCGCAGCCGCGTTACTGTCGGCCGGACACGTCCCCTTTACTCAACAATAACGGCCTCCGGCCGCTAGTGCCCCCGGCCGAGACCGTGTCGTCCGCGGTAGCATCCCTCCCCCCTCTCCAAGACCGCCCGAGTGACGCCCTCCGGCCGGGCCGCCCGGCGGCATCCCCACCTGTTCGCTCCGCGGAGCCGCCTCAAGCTCCAGTCACTCCGCTCCTTTTCCAGCTTGACCCGCCTCCGCTCCGCCCGCCCCCACGCCGACCCCGCGGGTCGGCGTCACCCGCCTCCGGCCGCCCCGCCCGGAGGTCGCCCTGTTTCCCCCGCCCGGCGGGGAGATTCCGCCCCACCCCCGCCAGGCTCGCGCCTGGCCCACTGATGGACTCGGCCCGCCTCCACCGTCCTCCAGCCCCGCCTGTTCGCTCCGCGAAGGCCCGTCAAGGTCCAGTCGCTTCGCTCCTTCTCCACCTGGACTGGCCCCCGCTCCGCCCGCCCCAACCCCGCCGGCCTCCGGGCGGCTGCGGCGGTCCTCGGCGACGACTCGTTTCGTGCGGAGGAGCGGTTCGCCCCCGTTGGGACTCATGAACCGCCCCTCCTCCCGAAACGATGTCTGGGGGCAGGGGTCATTAACCCGGTCCCGGGCCGACGCTCGGGGCCACGACACGCAGAGGAACATGAAACACGACGAAAAATCCACCTACAACGGCTGGTCCAACTACGAAACCTGGGTGGTCAATCTGTGGCTCTCCAACGAGGAAGGCAGCTACCGCTACTGGACGGACCGCACCCGCGAAGTTATCGCCGAATGCGCGGACGACGCCGCCGACCGCTCGGCGCTGTCGCGGCTCGCCGAGGAACTCAAGGAGTCCACCCACGAAGCGTGTGCAATCGAAAAGGCGAGCTTGGCCAGCGACTTGATGAACGCCGCCTTGGGCGAGGTCGATTGGTGTGAAATCGCCCGCTCGATGATCGAGGACCACACGCCCGAAGACCCGGACGACATCGACCCGACCCACGCCTAGACGCGGGCCGATGCCCTCGCCGACGGCACCCTGATCGACGCGACCCCGACCGCGAAGGAAGCCGGCTTCCGCTACCCGGTCGCCCTGACCCGGGCCGCCTGGGGTCGGTGCGTGGAAATCCCCACCGGCGTGATCGGCCAGGACCAGGCCGGACGACTCTGGGACGTACTCACCATGATGGGTCACGCCGGCCGGTCGGCGGGCGAGGGACGCCGGGAAGTCCGCTTCCAGGTTCTCGTTCTCAACGACAACCGGTCGCCCAAACCCGTGCAACTCAAGAGCGTGTGCGGGTCGGGCGACGACCTGTCGCCGTGCGTCACCGTCATGCTCCCGGAAGAAGATTGACCATCGCCCCGGACGGTCGGCTGCCGTCCGGGTTTCTCGCGCCGTGCGAAAATCGGCGCGGCCCCTTACGGGGCCGATTTCATACGGGTGATCGCAGGACCAACTTGATGCGTCGGGTATCGGTGAACGCAAGCTGCGGACGGTTGCCGGCGGGCGTCGGGTGTGTCAGAAAGGGACAGGCGGAACCGGAGACCGATCCGGTTCCGCCTGTCGTTTGGGGTTTGTTACATGCGGAACATGTCAAGGAAGTTCCTCAACACGTCCGTCAGCAACTCGATGCCCGATAGCAGCAAGAAGCCGATTATCACATGCATCAAATCCCGGCCTTCGGGCCACCCTTTCGGAATGTCCCTGAGCCGGAGCGGGGGCTTCGGGTTCATGAGCACCTCGGCCATGTGCTCACCGCTGTGAGTCTCCCCCGTAAAGAGCGCGATCGCGTCCGGCAGTTTCTTCTCCGTCAGGGTGTAAAGCCTGCCGTCCGTCGCCTGGATGGCGAGCGAGTGAATCCGCCGGGTTATGACCCGCCCGTTCTCGTAGTGCTTCACCTTGCAATGCCACTTGTTGTCGGCTTGTAGGGCCATCGTCTCTCTCCTTCAAATACCGGCTTGCAGCCGGGTGTGGTTCCGAATCCGGCGTCATGCCGAAGTCGATCTCAGCGGTCCTACGGACCGTTCAAATCGGGACCACGCGACGGCGACACCACGAGAAAAACAAGAGACCCGCACGGGGTCTCTTGCGACGCAAAGAGCATGAACGACGTTTTCAGCGGACTCGTTCTTGCCACCCCGGATACCGAGAAACACGTTCCGGTTCGGGGTGCGCTCGCGTCTATCGCCTTGGGTTGCACTTCCAGGCGGCGGGAAGGGTCAGAGGGGGTAAAACCTCAGCCACCGGTTGTTTTTTTGAATTTCCGGGGTGGGGGGAAATTAAGGAAGGCGGGTCGCGGGTCGGGTCACCTCGATTCTCACCCGACCCGCCGGAGTTCGGTGTGCGGCGGTCGGGACACGGTCCCGACGCTCCCACTATAACGCGACCCCGCCGGGCGGCGGGGTCGCGTTTGGGGCGATTCTGGGGCGGTCGGCTACTTGGCGAGCAACCCCTCCTCGACCAGTACCGGGCCGAGTTCGATGAGCAGGTCCTGGGCCTTCTGGACCACCTCTTGTTGGCCGGTTGACCACCACGGGGCGTAGCCGCCGCACCCCCACCGCGGGCGGACGTCGTCGTCCTTGTTACACGCGACGCCGGCGAGTTCCTGCAAGCCCGTGATGGTCTGCTCCAGACCCCCGATCGCCTGGAGCTTCGCCAGCGAGAGCGGCTCCTTCTTCACCGCCCGCACCATAAAGACCGCGCCGCCACTTTGACGGGCCGGCTGGTGGTAGCCCGCGGTCAGGAACGGGGCCAGGGCCTGCTTGACCTCGTTCGTCTGCGCCTTCTTGAGCAGCCGCTCCTTCTCCAGTTTAGCCTTCTCCACCGCGGCCGCGTCCTTGCCCTTCTCCCTCGTGATGTCGGCGTCGGTCTGGATGCGGCCGGCCTCGGCCAGACGGGTCGCGCGGAGCTTCTCAAGCTTCGCCTCCTCGACCCGGCGTTCGAGTTCGCCGGCCTCCTTGACCTGCCTCTCCTTCAACTCCGCCCGCACCCGCGCCCGCTCCTTCTCGGTCGCCGTCGCCAGGGCCAGCGCCTCCGCCTCGGCGTCGGCCCGCACCGCCTGGTCGAGCGTCTGCGCCGCGGCCGGGTGCTTACCCCGCTTGGCGTCCGCCACGACCGCGTCCACCGTCCGCCGGTCCTGCTCCCAGACCCGCTTCAGCCCGGCCAGTTGGGCGGCCAGCCGGTCGAGTTCGCCCGCCACCAGTTCGCTCGGGTTCGACCCGTCCTTGGCATTCGACTGCGACGCGCGGACCGGGGCGATGAGGTCGTTCGCCGCCCGCCGCATCCGCTCGGCGACGTCCTTGCCCGGCCGGTCCTTCTCGTAGACCGCCCGGAACCGGGCGAGTTGAACCGGATCGCCGGCGACCTTCTTGCCGTCGTCGCCGGCCAGGAGCGGCTGCACCGTCGCGTCGAACGCCGCGATCTCGGACAGGCACTCGTCGGCCAGCCGGGTCACGTCGTCCGCCCGCGCGACGGCCAGGGCCTGCCGCGTCTTGGCGAACGCCAACGCCTGCTGTTCGACGCCGCGGTCGGACGCCATCCGCACGTCCGGCGAGGAGGACGGACCGGCCTTCCCCGAAGAGGTGTCCCTCGACGACGGGGCGTCCCACGGCTCGGCGGCCGGCGGGAGCGAGGCCGATTTCGACGGTCCGCCGAACTTGCCGAGGAGCGTCAGCACGAAGTAGCCGATCACCAGGATGGTGAAGAGGGTGGCGAACTTCGACAGGGTCTCGAACATGTTCGCCCGGCCGGGCGGGAGGGCGGAATGCCCTCTACCGCCAGATGCATTGAACACGGGTTCGTCCTCCGAATCACGGATGATGATGGCGGGAAAACTGCACAGTTACAGATTATCGTTCCGGAACCGCTCGTCCCAATCCGTGGCCTTGCCGTCGGGCGGCGCGGGGGGAAGCGATTTCGGGTCGGTTGGCTTGGCCGGCAGTAAGGCCGCCACCGAGTCGTCGGGCAGGATCGGCCACGGGGCCTTCTCCCGCCGCGCGTGCGTGTCCCGATCCACAGGGAAGAGGGACCGGACGATCGTCGTCTTCGCACCGAATTGAGTATAACCGCTGCCGAAGGTGAAGCGAATGAAACTCGCCTGCTGGTCCGCGCTCGCCGCCATGATGGTGTTCTTGTCCAGAACCGGGCCGTGCGTCTCGCTGACCTGGAGCATCCCTTCCACCGCCTGCGACGGGTCGATCTCCCCGTCCCCGTCGGTCGTGTCCTGCGTCCACGAGAACGTGTGGTACGTCTGCACCCCGGACATCTCCTCGATCCGCTTGACCGTCCGCGGGTCCGACGCCCGGAGGACGTGCTTCACCGCCGTGCAGGAATCGACCGTATCGGCGAGGTCGGTGCCCTGCCGGAGCAGTTGCCCGCCGGTCTGGTGGACCGGCACGAGCGTCACCCCGAGGCCGCGGATCTGCTCGAACACCAGCTTGATGGCGTCGGCGATGATCTGCTGGAACTCGTCGATCACCAGGTAGACCCGGTTGTCGCGCGCCGGGGTGTGGGCGGCGCACGAGAACAGTGACCAGAGGAACAGGCGGGCGATGCTCGCCGCCGCGAGCGGCTCCTGGGCCGATTTCAGGTTGAGGTAGACCACCTGCTTCGTCTTCAGAACGTCGGCCACCTCGATCCGCCGCGGCGACCCCTCCGGCCGCACCTCGTTGAGCGGGGCCACCGCCGCCAGCCGGTTGACGATGGCCGTCAGGTGGCCGGCGTCGCGGACGTCCTTCGCGCTCAGGAAGTCGAGCGCGTGCGGGCCGTTCAGCAGGGCGTCGAGTTCGATGAACGACTTCAGGTCCATCTTCCGCAGGATGGACTTCAGCACCTTCTCGTTGATCGCCGTGAAGTAGGCCCGCCCGTACCCCATGCCGTAGTCGAGCGACAGCCCCTGGATGAGCGTCTCCGCCCGCTGGTCGGTCGTCACCTCCCGGTGGTAGGACTGCACGAACGGGTTGAAAACGTGGCTCGACCGCCCCCGCTCCGAGGTGAACCAGGCGAAGGGTAGCCCCGCCTTGGCCGCCTCGACCCGGCACGACTCGAACAGGGCCATGTCCCCCTTGAGGTCGAGGACCACCACCGAGCAGTCGTTGCGGGCCATCAACTGGGTGGCGAGCGGGCCGGCGACGAGCGACGTCTTCATCGACCCGGTGTCCCCCGTCAGGTGGTAGTGCTGGTCGAGGATCGTTTTGTGCAGGAGCACCGGGTAGTCGCCGAACAGGCTGAACCCGACGAGCAGGTGTTCCCGTTCGAGGGCGTGCTGAGAACTGATCAGCCGGCTGACGTACACGTCCCACTCGCTGTCGGTCGTCCGCGCGATCCCGCCCGGCGCTTCGAGTGCGAGGTAAAAGCCGGCGAGCAGTTCGCCGACGGTCGCCCAGACGACGACCGCGGTGAGCATCACCATGCCGAGCGGCACCGCCACCAGGACCGTGACGACCCGCCGGGGGATCGACTCCCACCGCTCGTCCTCCAGCCGTTCAACGTCTTCCTCCGTGACCGTCCGACTCCGAATCAACGTCGCGGCCTCTTGCCGCGCGTCGCCGGGTTGGAGTTGCGAAAGGTAGTCGCGTTCGTGCGGGAGGAGTTGCCCCTGTATAGGCCGGGCGGTGACGGCCGGCGGCCAAACCGGTGGCAGGACGACGGCCGTCGCCAGCCCGGCCGTCAACAAAGCGATCAAGAGGAATTGCTTCCGGCCGTCCACATCGACGAGCCGGCGAAGTGGGAAGCGGAAAACCCCGGCGGCCGGGGTGCGGTGCCGGTTGTAGCTGGCGAAGACGACGAGCAGTTCCCAGAGAACGCGGGCGACCAGCCCGAGCGAGAAGCCCTCGTCCCGCGCGAACAGACGCCGGACGATGACGATGAGTCCGAGGAAGAGGAGGAACCCGACGACGGCCAGCGGCGGGGCGAGCGGGTTGCGGCTCTCGAACCCGAGTTCGAAGAAGACCAGGACGCCGAACAGGTACGCCGCGAGCAGGAAGAACGGGGCGAGCACCGTCGCCCGCGCCGCCGGCAGTTGCTCGCACACCACCCACCGGCCCGGGTGCGGCAAGTACCCCCGCCACTCCCGGCTCACGTCGCCGTAGACCTTCGGGTTCGCCGCCATCCAGGCGACGACCTGCCGGGCGTAGACGAGGGCCAGCCCGGCGAGCGCGGCGACGGCACACGGGAAGGCGACGAGGTAGCCGGCGAGGGGCGGCGGAACGGTCGCGTGCAGGGCGACGCACCCGACCAGCACCGCGACGAGCCAGAGGCGGAATTCCACCGTCCGGCTTGGGGCGTCCGGATCGGGACGGTTGGCGTCTGGGACGAACCACCAGACTACGCCGAAGAGGGCGATGGCCGCGTAGCCGAGGTATTCGGGGACCAGGAACCGGACGGCGATTGCGGCCACGACAGCGGCACCGACGGCGAACCTCAGAGCGTCATTCGTAAAGCGGATTTCGGTATCGACATCCGGGCGGGTGCGGTAGTCGAGTTCGGTGCCTTCGGTCGGCGGCAGCGACGCGGCGTCGAGCGTGTCGTTCGTCTCCGAGGTGGGAATCCGCATGACTCAACCGCCCGTGAGCAAGTCTCCCAGTTCCGGCACCACGGCGATGCGCACCCGCACCGGCCCGCGGTGGCCGACCCGAACGGCCCTCTCCAGTTCGAGACACTTCTCAGTATACCCGGTCAGAATGGCGAGTTGGAACCGCCCCGCCAGGATGAGGTCGCGGAACGCCGGCATCGAGTACCGCTGCGAAATCACCTTGCGGACTTTCGCCGCCATCCGCTTCGGCGAGGTCGCCCGGTCGAACAGGAACATGCCGAGCGTGAACTTCCCCTCGACCTCTTCCTTGAAATAGTTCGACCGGCACTGGCCCGGCTTGCACAGGTCCGGGTGACCAGCCTGGAATTTGGCCGCCGTGTACCGCTTGGCACCGGTGGCGACGCAGAAGCCGGCGGCCCCGACCGCCCCCGGGAACGACTGCTCGGTGAATGCAGCCGGCTCCCGCACCTTCGCCCCGACCAGCCGGCACGCCCGCGGGGCGAGAACGTAGTAAGCCGCCTTCGGATTGAGTTGGAACTTCCGCAGGTAGTTGAGTTGGACGAGCCGGAACGTGACTTTGCGGACCGCCCGCGGGTCGGTCACGTCCGGGAAGAAGACCCGCCGGAACAGGTCGTCCGTGCCGAGTCGGTACTGGCCGACGAACTCCAGGAGTTTGCGGTCGCGCTCGGAAATGTCGTGCGTTCGCTTCGCCATCGCGGTCACCACAGTTCGTAGGGGAGGGTTTTCTCCGCACAGGCCGCGTGGAAGTCCCGCAGCCGTTCGTCACCGTAAGCCCCGCCGAAATCGACAGCCCGAACCGGCGTGCCGTCGGCGTCGCACAGCACCGCGTCGGGGATTTTCGTCCAGCCCCAGCGGGCCGAAATCGCGTCCTCACCGACCCACTGCTCCCGCCAGTTCAGCCCGCACTCTCGGTAGCGGAGGAAGATTTCGCCGACGTGCAGGTCGTGCGTCGTCTGGCAGGCGTTCTTCACGCCGCCCGGCGTCGAGCCGCCGAACACTTCGAGCGCCCGCCGCCCGGCGACCGCGACTTCGGTTTGCACGGCCGGACAGTCCCACCGCTCCCGGCACCGGGCTTCGAGGAGCGAATAATCCGGCTCGGCGTCGCCCGATTTCCACGCGAAAATCGGCCGGGCTAATTCGAGCAGCGGACGGGCGAGGACCGTGACCGGGATCAGCCACTTCGCCTGGGCGAGCCGGTTCACGTCCGCCCGCGCCCGCCAGCGGGTGTCCCGGTTGGGCGGCCACCACCCCCGGGCGATTTGGTCGATCGACAGAATTCGGAGGTGGCGGCAGAGGACGACGCAGAGTTCTTTTTCCCGGCGGGTCATGGGGAACCCTCCGGGCCTTTCGGCGGCCGGCCGCGCTTCCGCGGCTGGAGGGATTCCCCGCCGGTCGTGGGAGCCGGGAGCGTCGGCGGGGTGGGGGACGGCAGCGACGGCCGGGGCGGCGATGCCGGGGCCGGACGGGGCGTCGGCACCGGGGCGGGTGCCGGCGGTTTCGGCTCGGCTTCGTCGAATTTGGCGAGCAATAAATCCGCCGTCCGCGTCTGCTCGTCCCCGTTACGGGTTTCGATCAACTCGAAGGCGTCGTACATGCCGGCGAGGACCGAGTCACAGGTCCGCCGCCGCAGGTGATCGAAGAACGAGAACATGATTTTCCTCCGCGTGCCCGGTGCCCCTTGTGGCACCGGGTCACATGGGCCAAGATAAATCTGTCCGCATCGGTTCCTCAGCCGAGCCTGGGGGGAATCTCGGGTGGGTTTCGGGCATCACGATTGGCCGATTCTTGCCCGTTTATTGCCCGATTGCGCGGACCGGCGCGTTGCGGTGTCCCGGTCCACTCCCGGTTCCCCAGGCCGATTCCCGACAAGGAGTTGCGGCTACCGGTGGTCCCGCGGTAAGCAGGCCCACTCCGGGACTAAAAAATGCCGAGGGGATTTTCCGGCGTCGGTAATCCGCGGCGGCGGGAAATCGGGAAGGGGTAATTCGGTGGGACGGCCGGACGAAATTCGCTGCCGCGGTCGGCGCTACCCGGTGACCGACACGGTCACGGTCGGCGGGCGGACGTATTTCGTCGTCGAAGTTCTGGGGCGGGGGACGGCCCGCAAAGTGTTCGACCCGCGGGCCGGCGTCGGAGGCGATATCCGCGTGCTGCACACGCTGTCGCGCTCGCCGGCCACGAGCCAGCGGCTGGAGACGCTCCGCCGGGCGGCCGAGAAAAATCTCAACCTGCCGAAAATCCACGAGAGCTACCCGGAACGAGACCGGATTTTCGTGCTTACGAGTTGGGTATGGGGCATTCCCCTCGATCAATACTTGGCCGACGTGCGGGTGAACCAGCAGCCGCGGCCGAGCAGCCGGGAAATCGTCCGGCTGGTGCGGGGTTTATTCCACGGCGTCGGTCACTTCCATAGTGATGCCCATTCCGTCCACGGCGACATTAAACCGGCGAACGTCGTCCTCGAACCGCGGCCGACGAAATTCACCCTGATCGATTTCGGTTCCGCGTGGCCGGTCGAACGGACGACGCGGCGGGAATCCGGCGACGGCGTCTCGGCCCCCTACGCCGCCCCCGAACAATTCCTGGAAAAGGCCCCGGTCGATTTCCGGTCAGATTATTTTTCGCTCGGCGTCCTCGGCTACGAGTTGCTCACCCTCGGAATTCCCTTCGATGGAATCGGCGGTCGGGCCGGCATCCCGAAATTGCGGGACGCCTTCGCCGGGAAATACCGGCCGCCGTCGAACTTGATACCCGACCGCGACCAGATTCCCCGCGCCGCCGTCACCGCCCTCGACCGCTTTTTCGCCCGATGTCTCGCGCTCGACCCGAACGCACGGTTCGACAATCGGACCGCCTGTCTGGCGGCCGTGGACGAACTCGCCGGGGAATTTCGACCGGGGTCTCCGCTCGGGTCGTTCGGACGGATATTTTTGACTCTGCTCGACCGCGTACGCGGCCGACGCCCGCCGGGCTAGCGGTTGAATTCCGCAACTGCGCGGTCGGGGGCAACTCGTCGGAGAATTGGAATGCTTCGCCGTGACTTCTTGGCCGGCCTCTTCGCCGGTTTATTTCCCGTCGTCGTGGGTTGTTCCAAGACGAACCCCTTGCCGGCCACGGACGCCGATGCGACTCCGACGGAACAGAAGCCCAAGCCGAAGAACCCGTTTCGGAACGACTCCCCCGGCGGCGAAACCGAGACGCCCGAGAAAGAAACCGTCG
Organism: Fimbriiglobus sp.; assembly: GCA_043787415.1. Classification (GTDB taxonomy): domain Bacteria; phylum Planctomycetota; class Planctomycetia; order Gemmatales; family Gemmataceae; genus JAXMAZ01. The sequence continues at coordinate 49,295 of JAYVUZ010000057.1, forward strand.
AGCAGCCGTGCGCGGGCTGTGCCGGCAGCGGGAAAGTGCCCGGGTACTGCGACACCTGTAAAGGCACCGGCCGTTGCTGGAAATGTTTCGGGACCGGCACCGAGCCGTGCCAGTCGTGCGAGGGGAAGGGCCAACTGCCCGGCCGCCGCCTCAACAACAACTGTTCCTACTGCAACGGCCGCGGCGATGTCGCCTGCTCGAAGTGCGAAGGCAAAGGCAAAGGGGTCTGCAAAACGTGCGACGGCAAAGAAGTGAAGGACACCTGTCCGTCGTGCCGCGGCCGAGGGACCGTCCGGGTTCCGAAGCCATGAGCGGTCAAGCCAACTGGCTCAGCCGCTTCCGCACCGCGTCGTCGTGCGGCGGTGTCCAGCGGAACCGATCCCCGCACTCGCTGTGGTACGCCCGCCCGTCCGGCCCAGTGATGACGTGCAGCTTTCGTCCGAGTGATTCGTCTTTCCGATCCGCCGCGGTCACGACCCGAGGCCGCCCGAGCGGACACCCGGAGCAGACGTTCGGGTTGGTCGGGAGGGGCGTCGGGATGCCCATCTTTTCCAAATCGAGAGCGCGTCGGAGTTCGTCCAGCTTGGCCCGGATCGCCTCCACAGGAATGACCGGAACCGCGACCCCGTTGTAGCTCCCGCCGAACAACACGACGGCGTACGGCGTCTGGCCGCCTTCGCACGCGGCGAGCAACGCGGCGTAGGCCGCGAGCCGGACCCGGTGCTGCTCGTACACCCAGTACCGCCCCGCGTGGTAGTTGTCGGCCGGCAGCCGGATGACCGGAATTCGCAGCGACCCCTTCTTGAGAACCCGCCACGGCTTGCCGGCGAGCGCCAACTTTTCGTCGAAAAGCGGTTCGAGGTACGGCACCGACTCGAACCCGGCCTTGTGCAGTTCCCACCAGCGGACCGGCACGTCGTCCGTCAGGTCCACCGGCGGTTCGGTCGGCGTCGCCGACAGCGCGTCCCGCCGACGGTCGCCGAGCGTGACCACCGCCGAGAGCGCTTGGAGTGATTTCCAGACGCACAGGATCGTCGGCACGGCCAGGGCGAGCGGCACCACTGGCGGCAGTTCGTTCCACACGGCCACGACGACCAGGAACAACCCGCCGGCCGACCACGCGGCCCAGTGGGCGAGTCGGCGCAACTGGACGGCGAGTTGCTCCTCGATCAACGTCAGGCTGTATTCGGGCAGGAAGTTCAGGTTCATCCGCTCGTCGGTCGGCTCGTCGTCCTCGTCCGCCGAGGCGTGCGACAGCAACCCCGCCCGCGGGCAGAAGACGAATTCGCCGAGCGTCCGCACCCGCACCCTCGACTCCGCCACGACAAACCCTCCATTGACGGCGGCCCCCGTCACCACTTCCTGAGCGCCTTGAGTACGTCGGCGACCGCCGCCGGGCGGTCGCTCTTCGGCAATGCCAGACACGAGACCAGCACCGCCCGCACTGCGGGTGGAAGCGTCGAGTTCCGAACCGCGTCCGCGTCCGCACCCGGTTCGGGCAGACGACCCGTCAGGCAATGAACGAACACCCGCCCCCAACTGTACAGGTCGGCCCGCCCGTCCACCGTCCCGCGACTGGCGACCTCTTCGGCCAGGTACGGGTCGTCCGGCCAACCGCCGACCGGCGATACGGTTGGAACTCCGTCGAGTAACTTCGCCAACTCGAAATCGGTCAGCACCGGCGTCAGGTCTTTCTTGCGGAGCAGCACGAACCGCGGGGACAGTTCCCGACGGACAATCTTTTCCCGGTGCAGTGCGTCCAGGCCGGCCGCGATTCCCGTCATCACCGTCTTAAGTGAGGTGCCTTCGAGCGGACCTTCGACCAGCCGTTCCGCGAGTGTTGTCCCGTCCTCGAACCGGTCGAGTAACCACCAGAGGCCGCCGTTCTCGACAAACGTGGCGGTGATGTTCTCCGCCACATTCGGGTGTCGGCCGACCCGCTCGCACACCTCCGCGTGCCGCCGCAACTGCTCTTCAAGCCGCTGCCGTTCCGCCACGGCCAGGTGCCGCAACTCGTAGCACTTGCCCCGCGCGAGCCGGGTCGGCAGGAAGCGGTGCCGCAGCCGGGCGACGTGATAGTGGAGGCCGTTCGCCGTCTTCTCCCACGCCGTCAGGTGGGCCTCGACCTGCCACTCCTGAACCGTCTCGCCCGAGACCGTCACCGCCGGATCGACGCCCAACGCAACCAGTTCGTCCGGGTGGAGCAGTTCCAGGTGGTCAGTGACGCCGAACACCTTCGCCGCGATCGCCAGCGTCGTGAGCGTGACCGGCGTCCCCTTGAACAGCTTCCGGGCCGTCGCCTTGTCGAGGCCGGACTTGCCGCAGAACTGCTCCACGGTGAGGGCGAACTGGGCGCGGAGCCGCTTCAACTTCAGTTCGTCCGCCCGGTACTCCCGCTTCTCGCGCTCCACCGCCCACCTCGCAACCGGATTCGCCCCAGAACCGCCCCACACCCCGCTGGGGCTGCGTTGGCAACACGGGTTCAATGTGACCAGTCGGTTCGGACGGAGTCCGCCGAAGACGCATCACCAACGAACCGAACGGGGAGGGCCGTCATGCCCGAGCAACCGAAACTCAGCTACGAGTGTCGCCACCAACTGGCCGAGTGGGTCCGACTCTACTGCCCGTGCGCCACCGAGGACTCCGAGTTCCTCCGCGGGCTGCTGGTCATCGTCGAACGCGAACTGGCAGCCGCCTCCCGCCGTCACCACACGGCCGGCAAAGTCGGAGGTCCGGCGTGAACCCGACCACCGGCACGCCGCCGTACTACTCCCGCGGCGGCCTCACCATCTACCACGCCGATTGCCGGGTCGTGCTGCCGACCTTCGGCGACGAGTCGTTCGACTTCGTCCTCACCGACCCGCCGTACCTGGTGAACTACCGCGGGCGGTGGGACGGGGACCGCGAACCCATCGCCGGCGACGACACCGACGACTGGCTGCACCCGACCTACGCCGAACTCTGGCGGCTGCTCAAGCCCGACACCTTCTGCGTGTCATTCTACGGATGGCCCCAGTGCGACCGCTTCGTCGGCGTCTGGAAGCGACTCGGCTTCCGGCTCGTCAGCCACCTGGCGTTCGTGAAGAACGTCTGGGGCCTCGGGCGGTTCACCCGCGGCAAGCACGAGACCGCGTTCCTGCTCGCCAAGGGCCGCCCGCCGCGACCGGCCAAGGGGATCGCCGACGTGATCGAGTGGCAACGCGAACTCGACGCCTTCCACCCCAACCAGAAACCCGTCCACGCCCTCTACCCGCTGCTCGCCGCCTTCGCCCCGGCCGGCGGCGTCGTTCTCGACCCGTTCCTCGGCAGCGGCAGCACGCTCCGGGCGGCGAAGGACATGGGCCTCCGGGCCGTCGGCATCGAGATCGACGAACAGTATTGCCGCCGGGCCGCCGCCCGGCTCGCCCAGGATGTCTTGTTCCCGCTCCCCGTTGACGCACTCGCGGTAGGAGAACGCCGTGACGACGACGAATGACGAACTCCTCGCGCGACTGACCAAGATCGAGACGCTACTGGCGAGCCTCGTCGAGCTGCGGACCGTCAAGGAGTGGTACTCGACCGCCGAAGTGGCGACCCTCCTCGGCAAGGCCGAGTTCACCGTCCGCGAGTGGTGCCGACTCGGCCGGGTCCACGCCGAGAAGAAGAAGGCCGGCCGCGGCGTCGCCAGCGAGTGGATCGTCAGCCACGCCGAACTCACCCGGATCAGGAACGAGGGGTTGTTGCCCGATGCGCGAGCGTTCCGCCCCAACGGGTGATTGTCACCCGCACGTCATGAGTCCGCATGACACGGGACGAACAGTCGGGTGGCAAATAGGGGGCAGGCTTGGCCACGCGAGGCCAGCGTGTGTACAATCTTGGTGCAGCCTAGTCAGTCGTGAATGACCGGGAATTGCAGTCGTTTCGACTCAAATGCGGTGTAGGTGCAACGAAGCCCCAACCCGTAAAGGGTAGCTTCGAATCCCTCCCTCTCCGTTGGCCCCCGTGACGCAAGATGCTGTCACGGGGGCTTTTGCGTTCCCGACCCCGCCCCGGCACCCCCGGTTTGTGGCGGCGGTTGTGGCGGTTTGTGGCAGGAGGGATCTCTGGGGATCGCATGGCTCGCAACCCGTCGGCGTTCCGCGTCGGAGAGGTCCAAGGATACCTCCGCGGCCGGGTCTGGTACCTGTGCTACTTCGAGCAGGGCGCGCGTCGCCGGCCCCGGGCCGGCCCCGACCGCGACGCCGCCTGCGCCCTCGCCGCCCGCATCAACGGGCAGCTCGCCGGAGGGGAACCGGCCGCCCTCAGCTTCGAGCCGATCGCCGTCCCGGCTCTGCGGGACCGCTGGCTCGACCACCACGAGCACGTCCGCCGGTCGTCCGTCCGGTCGGTGGCGAGGTATCGTACCGCCACCGACCACCTGCTGCGGTACCTCCGGGTACACCCGGTCCGACACGCCGCCCTGTTCCAGGCGGCCCAGGCCGAGGCGTTCGCCCGGCACCTGCGGACGGTCCAGGTGGCACCCAACGGGCACCCCCACGCGGTCAAACGGCTGCTGCTCGACAAGGGGGTGCGGTTCGTCCTGGAGTGCTGCCGGGCGCTGTTCAACTACGCCGCCCGCTGCCGGCACCAAGCCCCGTACGCCGGCAACCCGTTCTCCGCGCTCGCCCTCGATCGCGTCCCGGTGGAGACCGCCCGGCCGGTCACGCTCCTGACGCGGGACGAGGAGCAGCGGCTACTGGGGGCCTGCGACGGCTGGCAACTCCCGGTGTTCGCCTTCCTCCTGCTCACCGGCTTGCGACCGGGCGAACTGTGCCACCTGCTGCTGCCGGGCGACTTGGACCTGGACGCCGGCCTGGTGCGGGTGCGGAATAAGCCAGCCCTTGGCTGGCAGGTCAAGACCCGTGCCCAGCGGGACGTGCCCCTGGTGCCCGAACTGGCCACCGCCTTGAAGGCTCACTTATGTGGCCGGCTGACCGGCCCGGTGTTTCGCCGCCGGCGGTGGGGCGACGGACAGTGCCCGTTCGTGCCGACAAAGGCCGGTGCGGAAGCGGAGTTGGCCCGCCGGGTGGCCGAGCGCGAGTTGGCCGGCGGCCCGGTCAGCCGGGCCGACCGGCTGTGGCTGGCGGGGCGGGTGTGGCGGGAGCATGGGGCGGTCGGGGAGGGCCGGGTGCGGCTGGAGTTCATCCGCGTCGCTCGGGCGGCCGGGCTCGCCGGGCAGACGGCCCCGAAGCTGTGCCGCCACCAGTTCGCCACGGCGCTTCAGGAGGGGCGGGTGGACCCGCTGGTCCGCAACCTGCTGATGGGGCACGCGGCGGCCGGGGAGCGGGCGGCCGGGCACGGGCTGGGGATGACGGCCGTGTACACCCACACCCGACCGGAAACGGTGCGTGAGCAGCTCTTCGGGGCGCTGGCCGGCCGCCCGGCACTTGTCGCCCTTGCCCGCCGGCCGTCTGCCGGCCCCGACTGACGCCCGCGTCGGCGTCGCCCCGGCCGCCGGCGGGTCACCGGAGTCGGGCGGTCAAGGCCGCCACCACCGGCCCCCACCGTTGGGCGACCACCCGGTCGAACTGTTCCCGCATACCCGCCAGGTGGGTGTAGGCCACGAGGGCTTCGCGGCCCGGGGCGTGCCCCATCCAGTACCGGCGGTACCCGTCCGGCACCCCAGCCTCGGCCAAGGTGGTGGCGAACAGGTGCCGAAAGTCTTTGAGGGTGGCGGCGGCCGGCCAGCCGAGCCGCCGCCGCACCCGGCCGCCTGCCCGCTCGATGTCGTCGTAGGTCAGTCCGCCGGCGTCCCGGAGGAGCCGGTCCCGCACCGCCCGCCGCCCGTAGGCACCGGGCGGGGCGTCGGGCCGCTGGAGCCGGGACCGGTACTCGGCCTCCAACTCGGCCAGGGACGCTTCGGCCAGCGGCGGGGGTGGCCCACCGGGGCGGCGGGCCACCAGCAGCAGCCCGCGCGGGGAGGAGTCCCGCAGGGCGTCCCAGAACGGGGCCAAGGCGGCGGGCAGCGGGAACCGCTTGTCCCGGCGGCCCTTGGTCTGGTACCCCAGCCCGGGCAGGCACGGCACCCGCAGCTCGTCGGCGGTTAGGTGCTCGCCGAACAGCAGGCACGGCTCGGCCGCCCGCAGCCCGAACAGCACCAGCGGAACGAACACCCGCAGCTCGTGGTCGTCGCACGCGGTCAGGAGCGCGGCTGCCATCGGCACGGAGATGGCGGGGGCGGCCAGGGGGTCGCCACGGAACGCCGTCCGCGGGCCGGCCGCCCCGTCGAACGGGTTGGCCGGGCCGTCCGGCAGCAGCCCCCCGCGGGCGGGGTCGGCGGCCCAGGCGTACACCCCACGGACCACCGCAAGGACGAACCCCGCCCCCCGCATCGGCCGTCCGACCGCCCCCGGACGGCCGTTCCCGCCGACGGACCGGTCGGCCAGGAAGGCGGCCAGCCCGAGCCGGAACGGGCGGCCCGCCCGGGCGGCGGTGAGGGTGAAGCGTACCACGGCCGGCTGCTCGCAGTAGGCCAGGTAGTGGGCGAGGGCGGCCCGGTACCGGGCGGCGGTGGCCGGCGCCACCTCGCCGGCATCGGCCCGCCGGCCGAGATCGTCCAGGTACCGGGCGACCAGTTCGGCGTGGCCGACGTGCCGGGCCGCCCCAACCCCGGCCGACCGGCGGGTGGTCAACCGCCGGTCCAGGTCGCGTGCCCGCGACAGGGCGGCCAGCAGGTCGCCGTCCACCCGCTCGCTCAAGCTCTTCCCGGCGGCCGGATCCCACCAGTTGAGCAGGAAGTGTGCGGCCCGGCGGTACACCCGCACCTTCCGCGGCGGGGTGAGCCCGGGGGGGAGGTCGGCCACCCGCACCCAGCGGTGCCGGTCGCCGTACCGCTCGGCCCATGACCGGGGACGGGGCTCGCCCGGGGAGGCTGGTAAGGTGAGTGGGTGCGACATCGGTGCGGGTCACAGGTGGTGAACGGCCCGGCGGCGGGCCACCGCCGCACCCTACCGGCCGTCGCTCACGTGGCGCTCACGCCAGCCGGCCGGCGGCGTGAGAGTTCGGTCCTGGGTCGTACGGAGTGGCCTCGTGGACGGCATCGACCTGGTGTTGCACCGGCACCGCGAACTGACGGCCGAGCCGCCGCGCGGGTCGGAGCACCCCGACCGGGAGCTGGCGGTGTGGCTGGCCGACCACGTCGGCGGGCTGGCGGCCGAGTACGCCCGCCGGCCGCGGTTCCGCGAGTACGCCACCTGGTCGCTCGGCAACCTGCTGCCGGGGTGCGACACGCCGGCCGCCGCGGCGGTAGCCGCGTTCGAGGCGGCGGCCGTTCGGCACGCCCGACTGCTGCGGGAGGGGCTCCAGACGCCGTGGGGGCGATCCGCCCTGGCGGCCGTCCCGCCGGCCGAGATGGTGTTCGGCCCGGTCCGGATCTGCGGCGACGGAACCCAAGCGCCGCTGGGGCCGGAGTGCCGGCAGGTGTTCGACGAGGGGGGCCGGATCGCGGGGCAGGTGGCGGCCGTGGCCGAGCCGTTCTGGAGCGGGCTGGCCAGCGGCGACGACTACTTCTGGCCGTCGGCCGACTGGCCCCTCCACCACCCGCCGCCGGACCGGAGGACGAACGGCAGCTTCCTCGTCCCGTTCAATCCCGAACTGCACGTCCTCGGGGACTTCGTCACCCGCTGCCTGCTCCATCGGGTCGGGCTGGTCATGGAGCGGCTAACCGAAGGCCGCCGGACGCTTCTGGCGACGGCCGGCGGGCGGCCCCCAGCCGCTTTTGGCGGCTTGGTCGCGGACATGGGGCCGCTCGACGCCGCCGTCCGGGCGATCGAGGCGGTCTGCCGAGAGCCCGGCGAGGCCCCGCTGCGGGACGCCTGCGTGACCCTCACTCAGGTCTACGTCGCCTGCCACCCCGCCGCCGACGTGGGCTGGCTCGGCTTGCCGCCACAGGGGCAGGCCCTCGCTGGTGGTTGGTGCGTCCGCCGCGCACTTCAGACCGGCCGGACCTCCCACGCGGTCGCCCGGGTGGCGGCCGCCGTCCACGCCCTCCGTGGGCTGTACGCCGGCGGGCCGCCCGGACAGACGGCGGTGGAGGAGGCCGTCGCCGGCGGTGGTCTGGTCGTTGTCGCCGGTCGTCAAGAGGTGTTCTGGGACGGCCAGCGGGTGGCGATCGACTGGGGGCGTTACCAGCAACCGTGGCGGCTGCTGGTCGCCCTCGCCCGGGCCGCCCCCCGGGGCCGGGCGGTCGGCCCCGTCGACCTGTACGACCGCGTGGTGTCCGGCTCGACCATGCCCAACCTGTTCAGCCGCCTGGGAAAGTTGTTGCCCCCCAGACTGAGGCGGGAGATCACGCCAGGCGACGAGCCCGGCACCTACCGCCTCCGCCCCGCCGCCGGGCGGGTCCACCTGTTCGACTGACTCCCCGCCGTCACGCCCGAACCCAATCGCCCGCCAGGTCTCACACCGGCCGACGGCCGGCGTGAGCGCCGCGTGATGCCCGCCCGGTAGCGTCCACCCGACCCCCCCGACCCTCCGGGGGCCCCTGGCACGGCCCGGGGGTCCGTCCCGTGGGCCGGTCGTCGCACCACTTCACCCCTCCGCCCCTGGTCGCCAGGGGTGGACTGGAGGCCTGCCATGTCCCGCGCCCGCCGCTCCGCCCCGCCGGCCCCGGAGGCCAGGGGCCTGCCCTCAGATCAAGCCCTGCTCGACCTGGCCGACACCTACCTCCAGTTCCAGGCCGCCAGCTGGCCGGAACGAGTCCGGCCCGCCCCGGACTCGGCCCGCGAACTGGCCGACGGCTTCCGCGCCCGCTTCCTCGCGGCCGACGCGACTGCGGCGGACGACCACCCGTCGGGCGTGGAACTGGGGGCCGTCTACCTGCGGTACTCGTGCGACCACTCCAACCCCCGGTCGCTCGCCCAGCAGCTCCGCAACGCCTTCGACCGGGCCAACCGCGACCGGGTGTTCGTCCCGTGGGTGTGGGTGTTCGCCGACGCCGCCGTCACCGGGACGGTGGCCGCCCGCCGGGGCTACCAGCTGGCCAAGGCGGCCGTCCGGCGGCCGGCCGGCGGGCCGGCGGGCCGGCGGTGCTGTACATCGACGAGCTGGGCCGGGCCAGCCGGGACGCGATCGAGTCGCTGCGGCTGGGCAAGCTGGTGGCGGCGGCGGGCAAGCGGCTGGTCGGGGCCACCGACGGCTTCGACTCGGCCCAGCCGCAGTCCAAAATGATGCTGCACATGTTCGCCATGCTGCACGAGTGGTTCGTCGACCAGCTGCGGGCCAAGGTGAAGCGGGGGATGGCGGACGGGTTCGACAGGGGGACGACCATCGGCAAACCGGCGTTCGGCTACATCCTGGTGCCGGACACCGATGCCGACGGCCAGCCCCGCCTGCGGCCGAACGGACTGCCCCGGCACCGGCGGGTCATCGAGCCGGCGGCCGCCGAGCTAGTGGTCGAGCTGTTCCGACGGTTCGCCAGCGAGGGCTGGAGCACCACCCGGCTGGCCCGCTGGCTGAACGAGCGGGCAGCCGGCGGGCGGACGGGCTGGTCGCCCGCCGGGGTCCGCAAGGCGCTCGACCGGGAGCTGTACGCCGGGGTGGACTGGTACGGCAAGTCTTACCGGGTGGCGGACCCGGAGACCGGCCGGGTGGAGGTGCGGCGCCGCCCTGAGTCGGAGTGGCGGCGGCGGGAGGCGCCGGACTTGCGGATCGTACCGCCCGACCTCTGGGACCGGGCGAAGGCCCGGCAGGCGGTCATCAAGGCCGCCTACCGCCCGCCGGCCGAGCGACCGGCCGTGTCTCGGACCGACGTCTATCCCACCCTGCTCATCCGCCCGCGGTGCGGGCACTGCGACGGCAACCTGGTGCTGATCCGGTCTGGCCGCTACCAGTCGCTCCAGTGCCGCGCCGGGGCTGGCCGCCAGCACGGGTGCCGGCTGACCGCGTCCAAGTCCGTGCGGATCCTCAACGCGGCCGTCCTCGGCCGGTTGGCCCCCCTGATCGCCGACCCGGACTTCGTCGACAGGGTTGTGGCGGCGGCTAATGCGCGGCTGGCCGAGCTGACGGCCCACCCCCCGTCGCCCGACCCGGTGCGGGCCGAGTTGGTCGCCGCCACCGCCCGCCGCCGGCGGCTGGTCGGACTGGTCGAGCGCGGGGTGGGCGATGCCGACGAGTTGGCAGACCGCATCCGCGGCCTCGACGCCCGCGTGCGGGCGCTCACCGACCAGCTGGCCGGGTTCACCGCGGCCCCGCCCCCGTCCACCGAGCCACTGACGGCCGCCGCGGCGGCCGCCTTGCTGGCCGACCTGCCCGGCCTGCTCGCGGGCGACGTGGCCGCCGCCGCTCCGCTGCTGCGGGAGCTCATCGGGACGGTGACGGTGACGCAGGCGGACGACAACCCGCTGTCCGAGCGGGGTGGGGCGGTCTGGGCGGCCCGGTTCACCGTGGACGCGACGCCGGCGTTGGCCTACCTGGGGCGGAAAAAAAACTGTCCAACCGCTGACACGTGGGAGTACCTGAAGAGTAGTGGTTGGACAACTCCCGAGGGGGCGACGGTTGCTGTCGACTACGTACCGAATTATCTCCGATGGGCGGGTGAGGTTGTCCGGGGGAGGGCCGCCGGGGCCACCTACCCGGACATCGCCGCCGGCCTCGGGATCCCCCAGCATGTGGTGATCGACGCCCTCCGGTACGCCCGGCACGGGCGCCGCCCGACGGCCAAGAAGCCGGGCCGACGGACCGGGTCTGGCGGCCCACCCGCGTACCTCGGCGTTGCGGCCGAGGTGGCCCGCCTGCGGGACGAGGACCGGCTGCCGTTCACCCGCATCGCCGGCCGCCTTGGGGTGAGCGTTCAGTGCGTCCGCCGGGCCTACAGCCATCAGCACCGCGACGCGATCCGGGCGGAAGTGCTGGCCGGCCGGGCGCCGGTCCCTGGCCGCCGGGTTAACATCCGGCCTGAACTGTACCGAAGAGGTGCGCGGGAGGCTGGGCCGGGGCGAGCCGGTTCCCGCCGTGGTGACCGCCACCGGGTGCTCGAAGAGTACCGCCTACCGCATCCGGGCCAGACTGACTTCCCCTACCGCCGGCCCTGCCTCCTAGCCGCCTCAACGTCTGCTGAGCCCCACACGCCCCGGCCCTGCTGGGGCGTGTCGCGTTGGGGGGTTCGATCGTCTCGTACGGAGCAACTGATGCCCGACACACCCCCGCGGGCGGCCGTCTGCCGGCCCGCCGCGGACGCCGCCGGCCGATTCGCCGTCCTGCTGGGTCGGCTCATCGCCGACCACCTGGTGGGCCTCAGCCCCCAGGGACGGCCGCCCAGGGCGACCGAAGCGCTGCACGGCGAACGGCTCGCCGGCCGCACACCCCCCAACGACACGGAGTGACGCCACACCCATGCTCTCGACCAACCTGACCTTCCTACGGCCAACCTTAAGAAACTCTAACTTTACCGGAGGAGGCGGAGCCAGCAGAGGCGAATGCAGGCGAGGGTGAGGACGCCCTGGTGGATGTCCGCCCGCTTCTCGTAC